>JBAWXM010000242.1:0-8146 GCA_037144075.1 Lentisphaerota bacterium
TTAATCTTTTCCAACCCGGATCGCTGTCCAAGCGTTGATTTGGATATCGGCAGCGGTAAATGGCTTTCTCAGGACGATAGTTTTCATCTAGTAAAGCACGTTATTGATCAAAAGGATGGAATTTTAACAATTACTCTCGCCGGGCGGGATTGGGTTATTGAGGACATATACAAGTTTTCTCCCGGAGGCAACGAGAAGCGTATTGAGCGAAAAGCCAATTTGAATTCAACGGCAAAAGAGGCAATAAAATTTCACGGTATTACTTTAAATTATTATTTGCCCATGAATGGCAAATACTTTTTCCCTGCAACATTTTTTTATGACAGTAATTCAACCCCTTGGGAAGACCCTGTTCCTGAAGGACTTGCGGCCGTCGCCCAAAAAATAGAAAACAATCGTAGCGGCGATCTTAAAAACCTGCCAAACAAAGATATGACAGGACCGGCTAGCGTCAAAGTCGCGTTGACAGAGGCAAATCATGGACGATCTGAACTATATTTTATAGACACAAGACTTGACGGTGGGAGGATTTCCATGAGTCGCGGCAAGCATTCAGCACAAATAAAATACAGTTTTAGTGCTGCTGGCTGGAGTGAACCGGGACTCGTTCAGAATATCGGGTCGGCATGGCTTGAAATCAGCGATGCCAACGCAGAGCGGACGCTGGCTGATAAATTTCCTAAATTACTTGCCGATTTTGGACTTGGCGTTCTGCCTGACCGTCCGCAATGGGTAGAAGATGCCGCAATTTTCGCTTATGTCGTAGGTCGTTTTGAAGGAAACTCCATAACGGAGGTTACGCAAAGTCTCATTCCTCGAATTAAGGAATTGGGATTTAATACCGTTTGGTGCCTGCCCGTCCAGGAAGGCACTGTTGCCTATAACCCGCAGGATTATCGCAAGATTGAGCCCAAAATAGGCAATTGGACAGATTATCAGAACATGGTTGACGCTTTTCATAAAAATGGCATAAGAATATTACAGGACATTGTTCCCCATGGAGGCGGCGAACTCGCTGCCATAGCGCGCGGGAACCCGATAGACGATATGGTTTTCACTCCAGAAGGAAATATCTTAAGTGGCTGGGGATTTGACTTCAACAGTCCCCACTGGCAGAGTCAAATGAAGCAAACTGCTGATTTTTACCTTAATTTCAAGATTGACGGTTTCAGAGTTGACGCTCCATACGGAAGTTTTATCCCCAACTGGCGCAGAAAAGGATTTCCATCTGAGATACCCGGCGTTGTGAGCCATACGAATACCAAGTATGTTGCCAGAAAGACTGACCAAAATTGGTGGAATAAATTTCTTTCAGATAATAATGGCGAGATGCCAGCCTTACCATATCAGCGCGGAAGCCTCTCGCAGTCATATGGTGGTCTCAACATGATAAAAGCCTTGCGCGAAACTGCGCGCAAAAGCAGTCCTGACAATGCTCTCCTGATAGAAATAGACGGTATTCCATTTACCGCCGTCGGAGATATTATGTATGATCTCCCCTATGCACTGATAGCTCATAAACTGCGCGCTTTACCCCCAGGAGAATTTGTCAAAAGATTTTCCCTGTGGCTGGAAGAGCAAAAACTTACGGAATCACCTGGCGCTTGCCGCATGCGCTTCCTATCTAATGACAACGACCTCTTGAAAGGGCAATTATGGACTGGTTATAATGCTGCCTGTGCAATATTGGCACACAGTTTTTTTATAAATAGTGTCCCTATGGTTTATAACAGCAATGATCAGGGTTACGGGGTCCATATTCGACGGCTGAACGAACTGAGAAACGCCATTCCTGAACTTCGCAGAGGAGGCGCTTTTTATACAGAGATTAAACCATCAGCGCCAGAACTATTCGCTGTTTTACGCAGGATGCCGGATAAATCAGCAATCGGACTTGTCAATTTCTCTCCTGAATTTGTAAACACGGAACTTGAACTGCCTGTTGAGAAACTTAATTTTAAAGTTGACGCAACACTGGATTTATGGGAAGCTTATTCCGGCAAAAAAATCAGTTCCGGGAAAATTGCCGATTTCAAGAGAATCAATATTAAGCTTGAACCTTGGGCTTCATCCGTGCTAGTGTGGCTTCCGTCAGGAGAACAACCGGAATGGGCATTCAAGCCTACAAAGACTCCGGACGCGGTAGCAAAAACCACTCCTGTGCTGGACGGGGTCACTGTAAATTGCGCTGCATACAATCTGGAATTTGATTCCAAAACAGGTTTAATCAAATCATTTTCTGACGGCGGCGGGAAGCGACTGCTCGACAATGCCGACCTTCTTTTTGATCCCACGTTAAATAGTCAAGCAAAAGCAACTGTCACTGCCCGGCAGAATCAAGGCTCGGTGCATGTTGATGCTAAAATAAATTTTGATGACGGTTCTTTTTGCAATATCTCCTATGATTGTTTGCCTGACAAGGTCAAACTAGTTTTTGAGTCAAGCGGACGCGCGGCAACCTTGATGTTGCCAATGTCAAACACCCGCGATTATCAGCTTGATACTGTGGAAGGCATGCTGGACGACTGGATTACGCCAGTGCAGAAAAGCAACAACCTGCGTATGCGCAACAAAGATCGAGCAACGATTGACAGCACCCTGATTTGGAGGTCGAAAGATATTCCACTTGATATGGGCCGCCCCGAACTACGTACCATAAATCCAGACAAAACAGGCTTGACGGCGCGTCTAGTCGGCAAGGATAATTCAGAGCCTCCATCTGCGGAACTTTTCAACTCCTTTTCTGGCAAATCCGGTCTTCATTATGCACTAACGCTTAACAGTTGCGGAGTATTAGAACTTGATTTAGAGCCGTATGCCGTACGCGTTCCGGCAAAAGTACAAAGCGTCTATGTACAAGGAGACCTGAAAATAACAAATGAAAGCCTTGGCTGGAGAATTGAGAACCAGCACTATATTCTTCGCCTGCGCCGCAACGGAGGCGTTATAAGTGAGCTATCAAGACGAAATCCTGACCGCTTATTGATTGCTGACCAGGATATTTTTACCGATAAAGGTTTTAAAACAGGAAAATATTATGCAAATTGCAGTTCTGATGTTGAGACTGAAGTCGAGATTATTCCAAATGGCAAATCCTTCAGACTCAGGTTTAAATCACAATTACGTGCGGCCACCAATGGCGGCTTGCTGCCTTATCCGCTATATGCGCATATTGAATACTCTGTTGACGAGTCTCCATCGTTTGGAATGCTTTGCTCTGTGAAAACTGCCGCCGGAGGAATTATTGAGCCAAGCCTGCGCTGGCAAGCTAAATTCGCGAGTGACTTAACTGCGATTAATACAAAGATTACTGGTATCGAATTACTCCGCGCCGGGATTGACAAGGAATTAACTCTCATCGTAGATAAAGAATCTAGTCCGGCAAAAACCACGGTCTCATCTGA
Source organism: Lentisphaerota bacterium (assembly GCA_037144075.1). GTDB lineage: Bacteria > Verrucomicrobiota > Lentisphaeria > Victivallales > Victivallaceae > CAIPAT01. Next base: position 3,405 of record JBAWXM010000242.1, read on the forward strand.
TAGCAATATGATTATGTTTTCCTGGTTTGACGGAAAAAGCGGAATGATGACGCCACAGCGATGGTATCAGACTTGCTTTAATATCACAGTAGGAAGCTCCTCGCCTTCTAAAGTTGAGACAATAGCATTTTTGAAAGATACAACTATTTCTGAGGATCCTTCTTTTGAACGCGTTGCGTCCGTTTATTCTATTGCAAAAAATAAAATCATTCCTTTCTGCCAGCATGAGTTTCCAGATAATTTATGGTGGTATTCAAGATACTCAAGTTACCCTGAATTCGGATCCGGGAAAGACAGTAATGTCGCATTGCGCATGAATTATCCTGATCCAGTCTATGTCCAAAACTTTAATCTGTCTGAACTTAGCGCAGGTAAATATCGTCTGTCATTTCAGATTAAAGGAGAGAAACTAAGCGGAGACATTAAACTTTCAGTGGCGATAGAATATTGGAGCAAATTCGGTAAAAAAATCGACAAAAATGAAACGTTCAACTTTAATAGATCATTTGACTGGCAGAAAAAAGAAATGTTTATTGACGTTGAAGAAGACAGTGTCACCCCATTTGTAAAAATATTTCCCTCTGGTCCTGGCAATAAACCCAATTATGACGGCTATTTCCTGCTAGACTGCATCAAACTGGAGAAATTGAAATAATTTATGTTTCAAAAGACTTGGAAGTGACAGGTGCTGTCACCAGCGACTATGACGACCCTAATCCTGCGAATACTTGGCAGAACTCTTACTTTAAGTAATAGCATCGCGGAAGACTCCGGCTTTCGTGTATGAAGCATCCTGTAGCGTACATATTGACACGGCACTTTCAGTAAATTGGAGTTAGACCCTTTATCATGTGTCTGCGGGAAATGTGTATGAAATTATGGTGATTATTAATTTTTATTATTTCGAAAGGGAAACGGTAGATGATCTTTCTACAAAAACATGGACTTTGGGCGCTTCGCGGCGATTTTCATCTGCATACTGAATATTCAGACGGCGATGAGTTGGAACGGGTATTGGTCGGGGCAATCAATGCCGGACTTGATTTCATTGTCGTCACCGATCATGACAGGATTGCAGGCGTATCTGCCATGAGAAATCTAGTGAAAAAAATGGGCAACCCGATCATGATCCTTTCCGGATGCGAGGTTACCGGGCCCGGCTGCCACCTGTTGACATATGGTCTAGACCGTGAACTGCCGCTTTATCCGAGTATTGCCGAAACTTCCAAAGTGGTGCGTGGCAACGGGGCATATTTTGTTGCGGCGCATCCGGCTTGGACTCGAACCCGCTCCAGTTTTTGGGATAATCATGCCTTCCATCAAGCATGGGAAGAAGGGTTGTTTGATGGTTTCGAGCTAATCAACTCCGGCGTAACGGTCGACGACAATTTGCCGGTAATCAGCTTTTGGGAGAATGAATTGCTTGCCGGACGCAATCCTGTCTTTACCGCGGGCAGCGATGCTCACGATGCCATGGAGCTTGGTGCATCTGCATCAACTATAGTTTTTGTCCGGGAACTTACTCATGAAGCGATCTTTCGTGCGGTATTCCGCGAACGCATGGCTGTCGCATGCTCCGAGGACAAGGTTTATGGCAATGGGGCATCGTTTGATATTTATCAGGAATATCAATCGCTGATTACCAAAATAAAAAAATCCAAAGATTCTCTTTCCTGCCGTATATCTCCATGCGCTGCTAATGCACATAACTGGACATTAACCGCGACTGTTGAAGAGAACGGCAAAGTCATTTCCCCGGAATCTATACGCTTTCTACATACAAAAGACCTGAATCAGAATTTGAAAGCTGCAGGAAATTTCACTACAGAAAACCTGTCAAGCAGATTATATCCGATAATTGCTGTCGTTGGAGGCGATTGTGAACGAATGGTTGCTGGATTAGTGGAAACTCCTGTTGTGGCTGAACTTAAACTACAACCAATTTTCGCTGACGGTCATCTTCTGTGGCAGGCAGTTATTACAAATCGCACGGACCACGTACTTAGAGGGGTATCTCTATCATGGGAAATAGACGGAGGAGATGGAATGTTTATTATCCCGGATATCGAGCCGGGACGTTCAATTACGAATCTTCTAACAGGCCATGAGGCTGTTACAGGAGAGTCGGAGCCACCATATCTACTGGCAAAATTGCATAACCATGACGGTACTATTATCGCGATAACGGGAGGTGCATGGCCAATTGTTTCAGCCGCATACGGGGTCAACGCATCTGCTCCATTCAAACTGACCAGATATTGCCTCCGGGATATCCGCCGCGAGGACGATGTTACTGCTCAGTTCGCAGTCTCTTGGAACGACTATGCTCTTATTTTTGATGTTTCAGTTCTTGATCACCATCACCATCAACCCTATCATGGGGGAATCATGTATATCGGCGATAGCCTGCAGCTGGGCATTGATCCGGCAAGCCGTCGTTCACGTTTCAATTTGCGGGACAAAAGTGTTTTTGAATACCAGATTGCTCACACCAGTACCGGGGCGGAATGGACTTGCGATGCCAGACCCGATAGCCTTTCCAATGAATGGCCGCCAATGACTGTACCGGAGCTTACGACTTGCAGAACTGAAGATACCATCTGGTATAGGTTTAATCTTCCATGGTCGGCATTGGGAATGGAGCCTGCCGTTGGAGACATTTTTGGGTTCAACCTTATTGTCAATGTCAATGACGGTGCCGGACGGCGCGGCTGGATTGAGTTGACACCAGGCATCGGCGATCGAAAATCTGCGGCGGATTGGGCATGGATGGTATTGTCACCACCGTCTGCGGTAAAATCATAATGAGATGTGTCCGATACAGGTTTTCCAACTGCTTTGGGTCGCCGGGACTGCTTCGGGAAACTGAGTTGTTTGAAAACCCGGTACGTATGCATGTTTGCCATACAGAAGACTGTTGAAAGCTGATCGGCGCACTTGGCGATACCGGAAACCAATTCCAGGATGTTTAAAAACATCACATATGGAGCAGGATAATCGGAAAAATGCAGCGCGCAGTAATATAATGACTAAAAATTTCACAAATATAAAAAGAACAATATTGCGAATCAACAATGAAACAAGTGTGACTGTAATAGCGGTATTGCTTCATTCAGCAAGAGCGCTACCGATCCGAAAGATAATCATATTTCATAATTATTTATGAAATTATGCAAATTAGGTTAAGTTGATTGACGCACTACCAAGAATGATGGTTGATTATCTTTCGGAGTAATAATAAGTTCAAGGAAAACATTGATTAAATACGTCAAACGCCGGAAATCTTATTGCTGGCCGCCAGCATCTGGCCTCATTACTGACAAAATGAAAAGAAAAACATAGAAATAGCTAGGAAAATAATCGAATGAAAATATTGATTATGCAACCACCATATCCAGTCAGTCAGACGGCAACCGCCGCCGGAGAATGCCTTAATTGGATGCTGACGACGCTGTCAGATTTACAGCGTGGCAAGCACGATTTGATATTATTGCCCGAGTACGCAAATGCGCCCGGTTTGAATACTTCGGACTCTATACGAAAGTTCGTAAATAAACGGGGAAATAGTTTCCTGCGTAAAATATCAGATTTTGCAGCATCGCTGAAAAGCAGCATCGCGCTAGGCGCTGTTACTGAGCAAGGAGGATATTGGTACAACAGTGGTATATTCTTTGACCCAACAGGCTGCCGCCGGTTTGAGTACCGAAAAATTCATCTGACTGATTATGAATCCGGCATGCTTGGATTTACTTCAGGAACATGCACAACAGTGTATGACCATGGAGATGTACGTATGTCATTCGCCATTTGCTTCGACCAGTACTTCCCCGAGTATTTCTGCGCCCTTGCGGCGCAAAAGGTGGATATGGTGTTATGTCCGAGTTATCAGCGTTCCGAAACATCCAATCGAATCCGCCTCATCGCCAAGGCACGGGCTCTTGATAGCGGTGCTCATATCATCCGTAGCAGCTATTCGATGGGCGAATCACTGACTGGCGGGCATTCGCTTGTCGCATCTCCTGCAGGAGAGATGCTTGCGGACGCAGGCGCTAAACCTGGAATTATTTCCGTTGAGATTGAGCCAGGATTCGGATATATCAAACCGTCTTCCTATGGGCAGGAATTGATTGAACATCGTGAGCTATTGGAGAGACATAGACGTCCCTCTGCTTACAGATGCAGATGATAAAAAATCAACACTGTTTGCAGTTAATACTGTTTTGCATTCAAACGATTACATAATTCGCAATTCAAATTTGTAGATCAATCTTATTAAGCCGCTGAGCTTTCTAATATGTGTCTTTCTTATGGAAATTTTTATTATGGATCATTACAACGGGTTAAAACCCGTTGCTACAATATCGGGCGTTCCTGCGGAACTCATTACGATCCAGAGCCGTCGGCTCGACCTATTTTGTAGAGACGGATTTTAATCCGTCTATCAATGCCCCAAAAAATACAGCAGAGCCGTCAGCTCGAACCATATTTCCGTTTAAAGGTCATTCTATGATTGCAAATCGGTATAAACTGCCAGTAAACCAGACAGGACAGTTTTTAGAAAAAATCGATTGAACGTGCCAAACGCATGATCGGTTTAATCTCGTCGCCATAAGTGTAACATTTAAATAAGACTAGGAATGCTGGAAGTATGAAAGGAAACTGAATTAAAATGAAAAACTGCTGGACTTTCTTTTTATACGAAAGAGCGGATTACGAACTGCTGGAAGCGTTAGATGAGATCA
>JBAWXM010000243.1:0-8130 GCA_037144075.1 Lentisphaerota bacterium
GGCGGGTATTCGCCTTCCTTCACCATCAGACACATTATGCCAAATCCGACGAAATAAAGCACCGCTGCGCCGAGAAAAATTTCACGCATATGCGACTCGGCATATTTGAAAATGAAAAAATTATACAAAGTAGTTGCCATCATGGTGATAATCCGCAGAATCCCGACAAAACGGCCGATAACCTGCGGGGGCACTACGTCATTAAACAAATACCAGAAAACGGAGCTGACAAACATATTAAAAAACTGGAACATAATCATGAAGAACCCGATCAATACAACAGTCAGGGTGGCCGGAGCAAACTGTGTTAATGCGGGAGAATATTTTTGCAGCAGCAGGCTGATGTCATCACTCCAGCCCAGCATGGCCAGGCTGATACACAGGAACGGCATTGTGCAGACAATAAACGGGATGCGCCTGCCCCACCTGCTGCGAAACCGGTCGCTCTTAAAGCTGACATACGGGCATACGGTCATGTGGAGAATACCCGGAACCGTAGATAAAATAACCCCCATCATCCAGTTTGGACAGCCCAGCCCCTTCAATTTCAGCGGCACAATGCTTGGCACCACCGCTTCCATTAATGTAAAGCAGAAATCCCCCCAGAGCAGCCAGGCTAATACTGCGGTCAAACCGATTTTAGTATAGGTCAGGGTCCCGCAACGATAAGTTTTTGAAGCGGATGCCGGCTGCTGAATATTTTCCATTGTCATTTTATTACGTCGCGATAATATTGTTTATAGATCAATTTTTAGAATCTGCATTGTCTCTGGCGATGATGCCGAGTTCGGTAACACGGAATGTGTCATCCATGCTTATTCGGCATGCGCCGCAACCTTGTATTTCCCGGCAGAAATCGCCGAAGAAGTCACCATTCTGCAGCGGCAGTTCAAGAATTTCATGTTCATGCGTGGTCAAAAAAGCTTTGCTTTCATGCACGTTGATGACTCCTTTATCCCCGGCAATGCGCATCCGGTCGTCACCGCGCAACCGCGATCTCAATGGCTGATAAAAATCCGCATTGATTGTGCCGAATCCACCGTTTTTAAATGAGAAAAGCATGGTGGCGGCGGTTTCGCAATCGCCGTAGCCGAAATTATGCTGACTGGAATGAAATGCCTGAATCGAATTCATATCGCCCATGATCCAGTAGGCCCAGTCAATGGCATGTACCGCCACCCATAAAATTGTGCCGCCGTAAGTTTCGCGCCGCTTGTAAAACTCCGGGCGCGACTGTCCGAATTTATATGATTTTTGTCCTGTAAACAGAACTGGCTCGCCAATTTCTCCGCCTTTGACTGCCTGATATGCCGCGTAATATTCCGGCGAGTAGCGCATGCCGTGCATCCCGATAATTTTGACGCTATTTTCCGCCGCCGCGGATTTCAAACTGGTCAACATCTGTAAATCATGCGCAACGGCTTTTTCTGTAAAGCAGTTGATACCCCGCCGCAGGCAGTCCAGCGAGATCACACCGTTAAGATCATAACGTGATGCTATTACCGCCACATCAGGGCGCTGCTCATCCAGCATCCGGCGGTAATCATCATAAAAACGGCAGCCGTGAGACTGAATAACACCTGCCGCCGCCGCGTCATTAATATCCGCCGGATCCGCAGTCGCTACTCCGACAATCTTCAACTCAGGATTTTTTCTGATACTTTCAAGCGCATATCCGGTATGTCCGCAGAACCCGATGATTACTGTCTTCATGCTACTTTTATTACATATAGACAAAATACTATTTATTCTCTGTCAGCGGGTAAAACTCTTTGTCCAGTTCGCCAGCCGCCGCCTGCTTAGCCAGTCCGGACATTTTTTCCAGCAGATTGCCGTCGCCCCATACCAGGATGTAGCGCTGAGTGGCGGAGTAGCCCGGCTGCTTAGTTCCCGGAGTTTTGCCGAATTGCACAGCCGGAACTGGTTTTGACGCGTCTCCAATAATCAGCTTATTCCACTGATCGCTGCCGGGGCAGAAGATTATTCCATAAGAGAAATTGCCGCAGGTATTATAATACATCACCCATTTGCAATCCTTGATTTCGCCGGGCTTCAGTTCAGTATTATTGCCGTCAACGTATAACTCTAAATTTTTCTGCGGCGCCTGCAAGGTTTGCATATCAGCGGCAAGTTTTATCTGCTTTTCCGCCGATGTCCGGTTCTCCACGAAGATTACGTTATCTCCATTTTTGAACGTGACTGCGGCCTTTTTCTCCAGACCGGAGTCCGGGGGGCGGCTGGCCAGAATCAGGGTTTTTCCGTCATTGGTTGTTTCCGCGCTGACGGCCGGCCAGAGGGCATCACTGGTAAGGAAAGCCGGCATATCCTTTGACCTTAAACTGTACAGCAGCGGATCAGCGGCCGCGCTTCCCTGGCCGCCGGCTGTGATAAATACCGTATTATTGCGCTCCCGCCGGGAAATTTCCATCGAACCGCTACCGGTATTTATTGTTATCTTATTGAGTTTGCCGTCCTGCTGGTCAATGTTGATTCCTGCTTCTCCGTTGGCGGAAACCGCCAACGCAACTCCGGCAACTGCCGAAGCTACTGTTTTGACTGTTTTATTCATTTTTTCATCTCCTTTATTGCTGTTGGATGATAATGCCGAATTGTATGCTGTCGGATCAAATTTTACTGGCGGTACATGCGTAATATGTTGCGGAATAAAAAAATCATTCGGATTGAAATACAAGCAGGAATCAGTCGCAACATATGGAGCTATTTTTTTACCATCTGCCATGATTGATAAATTATTATTTTTTCCAAAGATACCGCGAAGCCCCCAAACTTTACCTGCATCTTCAATTGAAACGCTAATCTTATAAGTTCCACTGCAAAATTGGGCTTCAGATTTTCCGTCCGGTCTAAGCAATTCAAGAAAAGAAGAGCCTGTGTTCATAAAAGAAGGCGCAAGTGAAATTGTAAGTTCAGTAGTTTTTTCCGGAACTTTAAAATAAATTTTACTCCCTCCAGCTCTGCCTCCGATATTTGTATTCCATAGCCATACCCACTGCAATCCATCGGATATGGAAAAATCAAACAATTGTATCTTAGGGTCAGTGAATATAGCTTTATAAACACCTGCTTCAGAGGCGGGAATAGTCATACTGTAATGGATATAGGCTTCACCTTTTATCTCATTTGCCAGAAGCTCTTTCCCCCTAGGGTTTATTATTTTCACCTGCACAGGAATAGAACCTTTTTCAGAACAAACCCCAATGTTGATTGTGAAACTTTTACCATCTTTATTAAGTATGAATATCTCAGGTGGCCGTGAAAGAATAGATGGCAATCCCTTTTCAATAAAACGTGGTTTCACAGGTTTGCCATAATCATTCAGCGCCGCAAGAAAAATCGGAATACGCAGCGACATGTAACCAAAGCCCAGTGATGTTTGTCCTATGGTTCCAAAACCATCCATCAAATCACCCTGCTTATTAACAATCCCATTGAGATAATAAATCAGATAAAACATTCCGTATTCAAGATATTTAGTGTCTTTTGTTATGAAGTAGGCATAGGCCATAAGATTAATGCAATCTCCGCCAAGTCCCCAGATGCTGGCGGTATCGCCGTACCCTTCGATATATGCGTCAGCCCATAGTACAATTCTTTCAGCGCTTTGCTTATCGCCGGTAATGTCATAGTATTTCTCAAGCCATGGAGCGTAATTCTCCCACCCGCGGTCGCCAGAAAAAGCGCCCTTAGGTATAATCTTACCTCTACCGTTTATATAACTGAGGGTTTGATTGCAAAAGGTTCTGTCACTGTTCATATTTTGACTATTGAACATATGCTTAACATATGTATCCGCTATCTCAAAATATTTTTTATCGCCAGTTGCAAGGTACAAATCCAAGAGGGCCGATGATGTTCCGGCGCCGGCCCTGCCGTCATTGGGGGTTTTGAATTTTTCCTTCACGGAATTGCCCCACATTTCAGCAACATCAAGGCCGCGCCTGTCACCAGTAAGATAATAATAGTAAATCATGAAGTTGGTCATGTTGTTGTAATCCATAAGACGGTTGCCGGAATGCCAGTGACTTAAACCTTTATAATCATTAAGCCCCCCTTTTATTTTGCCATGCGGATATTCCAGCTTTTCATATTCAGGCGTTGTCCAGTTGCACATATCTATATCCATCAGATGCCTGGCATTTGCCACTGCCCAACGGAAATATTTCGGATCTCCGCTCCTTATGTAAAGCATCCACGGCACGGTGCCGCTGCAATGATGATATCCGCGCCAGCAGCGATATGCGTCATCCCATCTTTTTATTTTATCATTCCAAACTGTATGACTGTCTCCATAATTAAATTTGCCATAGTCTTTCGTATAATCCTGCAAGCGCCTTTCACAATCAAAAAGTTTTGAAAGAGCTTTTTCTGCTTCAGAGTATTTTTCAGGGGAAACCGGCAAAATCCTCCCGAAAACACCACTGGAACACATACGTTCGGGAGATGGCATTATAAGCGGAGTATTCTCCAGCAATAACGCCATTTTTGCGCAGTCTTTTTCCTGTATGTTGAAATCTATAAATATCTCGGCACTTTTCGCAACCCCCATACAGTTTTCATCTTTGCTATTTCTGATATATCGCAACTTATACTCCTCCTGCTTATCTTTTGAAGTCGAGGCATAATAAGTTTCGGGGACTTTGAAATCCAATATTTTGCCTTCATGGCAAAACCAGAGGTATTGACGGTTGGCATCTGTAACTTTCCTGTCAGGCATAGCCACGCCATGAGCCGGCCATAGATGATAGGTTAACGCACCGTGGCCAACTACTTCTAATTCGTTAGGAAACTCCTGCCAGAAATTACTTATAAAAATCATGGCAGAAAAATCTTTCCCGAACAGCCCTGCCCAACCTGCTGCTCGCCTGCCATCGCCTTCCGCTTTCCAGTTTTCCGGCTTATTTCCGGTGCCTAAAAGAAATTTATCATTATCATATTGCAGAAGGTATTCTGAAACTCCTTCTTTCAAGCCGCCAATTGTGCGTCTACCGCCCCAGGAAACTTCTTCTGCTTTCACCGGTATTGTTATGCCTATATCGCTGAATTTAGCCTTGTCAGAATTTTCCGTTACAAGGAAAGTATAATGCATCTTCACAAAGGCTTTTCCTTTGAAAAAATTCAATCTTGCAATATAGCGGCAGGATTTTTCACCCTTTTCAGAATAAAACCAGCCTTCGGCTTTAATCACAGAACGGATAGCGCCGTTTAACTCAACCTTGACTTCGTCAGGAGCGCCTAAACATGAAGCAAAAATATTCCCATCTTTATTTTTGAAATAGATGTTTAAGTTTTTGGCCTCTTTTGCAAGAACGCTTTTCTGTCCAATCCTCACGGAATCAAAAAGATTAAAACGTTCTTTATTTATATTGAAAACAGCTCCGCCAGTATTTACTTCAAAATCCTTTGCTGTCTCCTTAATAATAATACCGTCACCGGCTTCTTTTCTAGCGCTTGCTGTATTTACTTCCAGTTTCAGTTTTTCCTCATGTTTGCCATTCAAATCATAAATAAAGTCAATCATCACCCATTGAACGCTCTTATCTTGCGGCCATGCGTTAAGCTGCTGCATCTGAAAGGGTATTTCCGATCCAGAATTATCAACTAATTTCAGTTTTGAAATATCTTTCAGTTCACCTTGTTTAAAAGGCACTCCGACTGTAAATGGATATTCTTTAAAAACAACTTTTTCAGTTGGATTAAAAGTCATTGCTATATCGGCGCTAATTGCTGTGCAAGCTGATATAATTATAAAAGCAGAACAAAACATTCTCATCTTAAGATCTCCTTATGTTTAATATTATGATGCGTCTTGCTAAATAACTTGAAAATACCAAGTTGGTTAGTGAAGTAATTAATCTTATTGTTAATTTTGTACTCAAATCATTTTTGTATTTTATGGCTTCTTCGTATCAGTTTTAATTTTTATTTCAAATCTCCGTAAAAAATTTTCTATTTTCTTCTTATGATTTTCTACTTCTAATCTAAGCGTGAACCCCATGCAGCCATGAACAAAAGATGAAATATCTATTTTGTCGCCGTTTAAATTGCTGTTTTCCAGAACCGTCAAATAAGCGTTCCCTTTTTCATTTTTTATACTGATACGATTCTGACCCGGACACTTCATCCATGCTTTAATTGAAACTTTATCAAAAAATTTATCTTCCCCTGCAACAAACCGATAATCGATGTATCCATATCTTAAAGGTTTTATATTAATAGATGATGGATAACGCGGAGCTTTTAACGGATCTGTGAGGGAAGGCCATTCGATATAAGTAAGATCTCTCCAGCCTGAGGAATAATAAATGCCTTTCCCGTCAGCCTTGAAATCATAAACTCCATGAAAGTTTTTTGAATCTATTAAATGATTGTACTCTTTACATATATTTTTTACTTCTTTAAAGATTTTTTTATTAGGAAACGTTTTATTCGGATTAGAAAAGAAAAACGCATTTTTCTTTATGATGTCATTTAGTGCCCTGAAGTTTTCTTTGCTAATATTACACCAGGATGTTCCCATCATTCCTATAAACTTTTCGGTTCTATTTCGATAAGCATAATTAGTAAAAAGAAAACTATTCAATTCATATTTTGGACAACCAATTGTTTTAAACCCTTTTTCCTGCAAATAATTTATTGTCGGAAATTCTCTTGCCGGTTCATAATGCCAGTCACACATAATTATATCTTTTGGCAGTAAATCTATCGCGTTGCAAAGCTCATCTGGTATTCCGCCGTAACATCCAGACTGAGCAAAAGAAGCATCTTTGAAAGCATCAGGATCCAGCATTGAGTCAGACCACATCATGGTCCTGATATTTCTGCTGCTAAAATATTTATGAAATTTGTTTATATCAGAAACAAAAATCTCATGAGGCTTTTTTTCTCTACATTTGGAACAATTAAAAACGGAATGTCTTTTTCTCGGATCGTAAGAACTCAAGGCTTCATCATGACCGATATGGAAATAATTCGGCTTAAAGACCTCAATTATTTCATCTGTCAATTCAAAAAGAAACTCATACAAACCCGGCGCATATATGCAATGAACATTCGAATTTAACTCACGAAATTCCGGGTGTGCATCCAGAATGTAATCAATATGAGAGAAAGTAGGCAGTAGAGGAATAAACGCCACTTGCCTTGAGCGAAGATATTCCACCAAATCATGAAATTTTTCTTTTTCAATTGCCCAAGATGCTGAAATTTCAGGATGTGATTCAAATTTAAAAGCTTGTTCAAGTTCAATACATATTGTATTAATGCCAGCATTTATGGCAGAGTCAATAAGCTTTTTAAGCACTCTAAAATCAGATGATCCAAATCGCAGACTGAAAAATTGTCCTTTTATCTCCATTTGATATCTCACTCACTTACTTACTTATCTTTCATTCTTATAAGTCATTAATTGACCGAATTAGGAAACATTACGATTCCAGAGTTTTAGTATAATTGCGCTGTTTGGTGGTTTTTATTTGAGAACATACTCTTTTAATGATTTTTTCCTGATTAGCGATAAGTGACATTTTTTATGTCTGACGCCTTAGAGGCAGATGAAGGTGTTTGTATAATCTTATATTTCTTATTGTCAGAATGACCATCAAGGAATAAAGCGATTATGTTATTTGAAGAATGCCTGTAATATGCGTGGCTATCCAAATTAGACTGAGTTGCATCAAAGGTACCCCTTCCGTCAACAGAATAAAGAAAAGTAGACGGCTTTTGAAACAGACCTATATTCATAGTTGGACTAGTACCTTGTGGCGCTTCATTAAAAGAATAAGCATTAGTAAGATAAATATTTCCAGAAGATAGTTGACTAAGTTGAAGTTGCTGATCCGTTGCGGACGGGCACCAAAATGAGGTTTTAACAGAATAATTCAAGCTTTTTCTTTCAGGGTAAACCTCCCTGAAAATATATAAATGCACATACACATTACGATCAGGGAAACATCCTCTTGATCCATCAAGATAATTATTCAAGCCCAAAAATAATTGTTTTATATTATTCTTGCAACTAATTTGCTTTGCTTTTTCTCTCGCTTTATTCAATGCCGGCAGCAACATTGAGGCGATGATCGCGATAATCGAGATCACAATGAGGAGTTCGAT
>JBAWXM010000244.1:0-8094 GCA_037144075.1 Lentisphaerota bacterium
GATCCCGCCCTGCGGGATAAAACGGGCTGTTCTCTGTGTTCTCCGTGTCCTCTGTAGTGAAAACAGGCTGTTCTTTGTGTCTTTGTGACTTTGTGGTTAAAACGGTTCTGCACAAGGCATGTCCAGAATGAGGGCAGGGGGTGTCCAAAATGGCTGTTTGGGAGGGTTATGCTCCGTCATAACCGGGATCGGGAAACGGTTGCGACAGAGCGCAACCCTCCAGGAAAACCGGTATGTCCAGAATGATAGTAGCCCGCTGCGCGGGAGTTGAAAGCAAGAAAAGCAAGACAAGCGAGAAAAGTTGAAAATCAAAGTAATAAAAAATGGAGTTGTTATGCTCAACGGCTATCTAAAGTGTCGGAGTGAAAGGGGAAGTTCTAAAGGTCTAAATTGCGGGAGTTCTAAAGTTTGAGAGAGCAGGAAAATTAAAACCATTATGCTCAACGGCTATCTAAAGTGTCGGAGTGAATGTCCAGAATGGGGGAGCCCGCGACTGCGGCATCGTCAAAATCTTTTTTTGGGGCATATTTTCGTCTTTCATTCATTTTTTATGAATAATCCAGGCTGGCGGCTTGTAAATATTAATTTTTAAAATATTGTAATATTTTGTTTTAACATTATTCAGGGTGATCAAAAATCTGGATTTGAGTTAGAATTTAATTCTGGATTCTGTCTTCTGAATTCCCGCAAAACGCGAGTTTTGCAATTGGTTCTGAATACTATAAATAAATTGTTCAATTGCGGAGGTTAGGAAAAATGCATATGGCAGATGCGCTGATTTCTCCAGCCGTTGGTACCGTAATGCTGGCGGCAACGACTGGAATAGCGCTGTATTCGATAAAAAAAGTCCAGGATATGGATGACCATAAAGTACCGCTGATGGCGGTGATGGGGGCGTTTGTGTTTGCCGCCCAGATGATCAACTTCTCGATTCCCGGCACCGGCTCCAGCGGACACCTCGGCGGCGGGCTGCTGCTGGCGATACTGCTTGGGCCGTATGCGGGTTTTCTGACGATGGCCAGCGTGCTTATCATCCAGGCGTTGTTTTTCGCCGACGGCGGACTGCTTGCCCTGGGCTGCAATATTTTTAACCTGGGCTTTTATCCGTGTTTTATTGTCTATCCGCTCGTTTACCGGATTCTGGTCAATCAAAAACCTTCTACTGCCAGGTTGTTTACCGGAACCTTGATCGCCGCCGTCATCGGGTTGCAGTTTGGCGCGTTCAGCGTGGTGTTTGAAACAGTTGTTTCCGGCAGGACGGAATTGCCGTTCAGCGCTTTTGTCATGCTGATGCAGCCGATACATCTGGCGATCGGCATCGTTGAAGGACTGGTTACGGCCTCCATCGTCGCGTTCGTATGGCGGGCCCGCCCGGAAATTATCGAGCATAATCAATCCGGCAACCGGTTATCAGTTTCACGAATTTTAACCGCTTTTGCGCTGGCGGCCATTCTGACCGGCGGCGTCCTGTCCTGGTTTGCGTCAACCCGCCCGGACGGGCTGGAATGGTCCATTGCAAAAGTGTCCGGCATGGAACAGCTTGAACGCAACGGTACCATTCATAAAGCATTGGCGGCGGTCCAGGAGAAAGTTGCTCTTCTGCCTGATTATTCTTTCAAAACCAGTCCGGAGTCGCATGCAATTGAACAGGCGCAGCAATGGCCTGCGGTAAATGGCGGAACCAGTTTTGCCGGGCTGATCGGCGGCGTCATGACATTGCTGCTGTCCGGGCTTGCCGGGCTCGGCATTATGTATATTAAGAAGTTCAGAAAAGCCAAAGCGTTTATTGATTGAATCTCTTACTGACAGGATGTTTTTAAACTCATGCCGACTATCGCGGAATCTTTGAATAATATCAGGCTGCTGGATGAATTGTCCGGCCAGGCGACTCCTGTCCACCGTCTGCATCCTCTCGCCAAACTATTGACGACGCTCGCTTTTATTGTAGTAACAGTTTCATTCGGCAAATATGACCTGAGCGCGATGCTGCCGCTGATCATTTATCCGGCGGCGTTGATGATTGCCGGCGATATTCCTTTCGCTCCGCTGTTCAAAAGGATGTTAATTATCTCCCCGCTGGCAATCGGTCTCGGCATTTTCAACCCGCTGTTTGACCGGGAGCCTTTAATCATGCTGCCATGGCTGCAAATTTCCGGCGGCTGGGTTTCATTCACTGTCATCATGCTGAAATTTGCGCTGACGGCGCTGGCCGCATTAATTCTGGTGGCGACAACCGGCATTACGGGGATTGCCTGCGCGCTCAGAACGCTCAGGATGCCCAGAATCTTTGTCATGCAGCTTATTTTAACCTATCGTTATATTGCGCTGCTGCTGGAGGAGGTTGCCAGTATACTGCTGGCATATTCGCTGCGTGCGCCGTTCAGCAGGGGAGTACATTTCGGGGCATGGGGATCACTGTCGGGACAGCTGCTGATAAAGACTCATCTGCGGGCGCAGCGGGTCTATGATTCAATGCTGTGCAGAGGGTTCGCCGGGGAATACAATACCGGCGGCATGAAAAGGTTTTCTTTGCTTGACCTGACATATTCCGCCGGATTCACGTTGTTTTTTATCGTGGTCAGGACTGGGAATATTCCGGTCAGAATCGGCGCTTTAATTACGGATTTATACTCTATCAGTTGAAAATTTAACATAGACGAGTCGGATTGTGGATTGGATTTTTTCGATCCGACTGATTGGCGATATGAATATCGCCTGAAGGAGGAACGGAAAAATACAACCGCAAGACACTCGTCCCGCAATGACGGGATTGCGATCTTTTGAGTTTGGATTCGCACTCTTCGAGGCATTCGATACCCCGGTATCGGCAACCTCTCATAATACGAACCAATTCTCAAAATCTTCACAATCTATTTTAAATTTTCAACCTGATAGAGTATAATCAGATGAGTCATCATATAATCGAAGTTAAAAATCTGGATTATGTTTATCCTGACGGCAAGCAGGCGCTGAAGAACATTTCCTTCAGAGTCACGCATGGCGAGTCGGTCGGCATAATCGGCCTTAACGGAGCCGGGAAATCAACCCTGCTGATGCACCTTAACGGGGTATTGTTTCCGACCAGAGGCGAGGTCAGCATCGGTGAAGTCGCGGTACATAAAAGCACGCTGCCGGAGATCCGCCGGCATGTAGGCTTTATTTTTCAGAACCCCGACGACCAGTTGTTCATGTCAACCGTTTATGACGATGTGGCATTCGGCCCGCGTAATTATAAACTGACTGAAAATGAAGTGGAGAAGCGGGTTTTAAGCGCGCTCGACACGGTCGGAATTGCCCATTTGCGCGACCGTCCGCCATACAAGCTGTCTGAAGGGGAAAAACGTTCAGCTGCAATTGCCTCAATTTTGTCCATGTCGCCGGATATTCTGGTGATGGACGAACCGTCATCTTCGCTGGACCCCGGTTCCAGACGGCGGCTGATCAAGCTGCTGCATTCTTTCAAGCATACCCGGATAATCGCATCCCATGACCTGGATATGGTGCTGGAAATATGCGAAAGGACCATTGTCATTAAAGGCGGAGAAATCCTGGCCGATGATTCCACTCTGAAAATATTCAAGAATGAAGAATTGCTCACAATAAGCGGGCTGGAAAAACCGTTCTGTATGCAGCAATGCCCCGTTTGCTCCGCCGGAAAGGGCGGTCTGAGGCCGGTATAAATTTTACGTCTGCCGGACTCGAGGGGTTTAATTCTTTGAATGCATGTGTATATTATAAAAACGGGTTAGTTTGTCCGACAATAAATTTAGCTGCCCGAGGCAGATAGACTATTCGATGGAGAAGTTCTATGGATCAGGATAATTATCCGGCGGCTCCAATTTTGATTGTGGATGATGAGAAAAATGCGCTGAAGAGTTACGAACTGGCATTTCTCAGCGCCGGAATCAACAACATTCTGACCTGCGAAAGCGGGATGTGCGCGCTGGAAATTCTCAGCTCGAAAGAAGTGGAACTGGTATTGCTGGATATGATCATGCCGAACATGTCCGGCGCCGAACTGCTGCGCCAGATAGTCCAGGATTATCCGGATGTTCCGGTTATTATGGTCACCGGCGTCAACAGCCTTGACAGCGCGGTGGAATGCATGCGGCTCGGTGCAATCGACTATCTGCTGAAACCGGTTGATCCTAACCGGCTGATCGCCCAGGTGAAAAACACCATAGAATTGCGGAAACTGAAGCGGGAAAACTATCTGCTGCAAAAACATCTGCTACTGGAAGATTCCGCTGACAGGCCGGAAGCCTTTGCCAGAATCAACACCCGGAACAAATATATGCTCGCACTGTTCCAGTACTGCAAAGCCATTGCCAGAAGCCGTCAACCCGTGCTGATCACCGGGGAGACCGGCGTCGGCAAGGAACTTTTCGCCCAGGCGCTGCATAAGCTGTCCGGCTGTTCAGGAGAACTGGTTACAGTCAACATCGCCGGTCTGGACGACAATATTCTGTCAGACACTTTGTTCGGGCACAGGAAAGGCGCCTTTACCGGAGCGCTTAACAACCGGCCTGGCATGATCGAAAAAGCCAATGACGGCACTCTGTTCATCGATGAAATTGGCGACCTGAATATTGCTTCACAGGTAAAATTGCTGCGTCTGCTGCAGGAACGGGAGTATTCCCCGCTGGGTTCTGATACAGCCAGAATTTCGACCGCCAGAGTCATTCTGGCGACACACCGCGACCTGGCGGAACTGCAGCGGGACGCAAAATTCAGGAAAGATCTATACTATCGTATTTCCACACATCACATCAGCATTCCGCCCCTGCGTGACAGACGCGAAGATGTTACGCTGCTGCTGAATTTCATGATAGAACAAATTTCACTGGAACTGAACAAGAAGCCGCCGCAATACCCGTCTGAACTGCTTACGCTGCTGAAAGCCTATCACTTTCCCGGCAACATCCGTGAACTAGAAGCTATGGTATATGACGCCATCAGCAGTCATAAATCTAAAATGCTTTCAACCAAAGTTTTTATCGAGCATATCTCAAGAAACTCCACGAACAGCCAGTTCAGTGACGATGCCCGGAAGAATTATCAGAATCTTGGGAACTGTTTTTCCGGGCTTTCCGCGCTGCCCACGCTAAAGGAGTCGGTTAAAATTCTCATCCAGGAATCTTTAAAACGGTCTGAAGGCAATCAGAGCATCGCTGCCAGAATGCTTGGAATTACGCCGCAGGCACTCAGCGCCAGGCTGAAAAATAATGGTGATTAAGGTATCGACATGCAAGGAAACAAATTATGAAAAAAGACTTGTCTAAAACTGCTGATTTTGATGAATATGAATTGCAGAACAGAATTGAAGACCAGTTGAAAACCAGAGAATTACAGGCTTTCACGCCATCTCCCGTATCCAGGGCGGAGCATGTTTACGAACCTGTCAGCAAACCGGCGGCTGGCCAGGTCAGGATTTTAGTGGCTGATGACAATACTGTTGACCGCAGGGTGGCAAAATCCATACTTAACAAACTCGGCTACCATGCGGATTTTGTTTCCAACGGCCAGGAAGCAGTCCAGATTATGGCGGAAAAACATTATGACATGGTGCTGATGGATTGCGTAATGCCGGTAATGGACGGTTTTGAAGCCACTGCGATTATCCGCAATCCTGAATCACCGGTACTTGACCACCAGGTGCCGGTAATTGCCATGACCGCAGGGTTTATCGAAGGTCGGGAAACGCAATTTCTGGACTCCGGCATGAATGATTACATTGCCAAACCAGTAACGCTGCCAAAACTTGCCGCAACAGTGACTAAACTGGTGACACTGCACCCCGGCAGCAACGGCAGCAATGCGGCGGCAAACTCCGGAACTGCCATATTTGACCGGCAGGAACTGGCTGAACGACTGCTGAATGATGAAGAGATGCTGTATGATGTCATAAGCGATTTTCTGCAACATCTGCCTCAACAGATTGAAGACTTGAAAGCCTCGATTGATACGCCAATTCTGGCTCACATTGTCAAGGACTCTGCAATGGCGATAGGCGCCAATGAACTTTATCCCCTGGCCCTGAAGATCGAAACCGCTGCTAAAAAACGCGATCACGAAGAAGCCGTCAGGCTTATGCCGCAGCTTGAAAAGGCCGCTGCCCGTTTGGTTGCAATGCTGAATGAAATGCAGAAAAGCTGAAACCAGTTACAGTGAGTATAGCGCTTGTGGTATTACATCACGAATGGATCAAAGTCGAACCGGTAAGCCGGCCTGATTCCGCGAAGCTGCCAGTCTAAAAAGTCCAGTAACACCCGCCAGTCCTCCAGTCCGTGTTTGTGTCCGCCTTTGCGGTACCAGATGCCGATGCGCTCCTCCTGCCCAAGAAAACGATAGGCATCACGGGCGGCATGGTGAGTGTGCCACGTTCCAGCAGGATTGGCCCAGTAGTCTCCCAGTGCTTCGGTAGTCAATAGCGCCCGCGGCGCAACTAGAGCTTTAAGAAAATGCTGGTCAAATGGAAGTTCCGTCTGCCGGTCGATATATTTACTCAGATACGCGCTGTTAAACCAGTATGGCACCGCATGCAGGCCGTCCTTGAGTGTTTCCGAGCCTTCCGCCTGGTACATGAAACTGCCGGCGCCGCCTGAACCGGAATTATTGGCGCACACTAACGCAATACGCTCGTCAGTCGCCCCGGCGAGCAGTGTGGCTTTGCCGCCGCGCGAATGCCCGGCAATAGCAATTTTTGCGGTATCAATCGGGATTCGATGTTCAGCGTTCAGTTGCAGCAGCGCATCAACACAGCGGTGATAACCCCATGCCCACGCCGCCAATGCTCCGAATTTGGCATCCGGATATAACTGGTAAATGCCGGAATCGCGGGCAGGCTGGTAGATATCCGCGGCGATTTCCACCCGGTTAAACAGCACCAGTGCGCATTTTCTGGACATCACTTCCGCAATAATTTGCTCCGTGACAAATTCCCAGCACCCGTCGCCGTTGATAATTACTGGAAACGGGCCGTCGCCTTCCGGAGCCAGCACTTTAATGACAAATGTCAGTTTCTTCTCAGGCCCTGTCAGTATCCGGTAAGTATTGTGTGTCCTGACTCCCAATGACGCGGCCAAATGCGGGTGAAGCAGTTCCACCCGCGTCTGTTCCGGAACGGGTGGCATTCCGCCATATAATAATTCAACTATTGTATCCCGCAATTCCTGCCGTCGCAGACGCCAGTCGTCGACAGTGCATACTTCGCCACCATTATTTAAACGGAATAAATCCGGTAATTTTGCAGTTGATTTCTCAAGCATATCTTTATTCCTTGTGCAGTTGTTATCGAGCCTGGAATATACACTATTTCACTTATCCGCATTTTTCAATCCGGAGCAATCATTAAATCCTATCACATCCGGAAGGACTCGTAGCACATAAAAACATTTTGGACAACTTTGTCACAGGGAAAAAGAATCTCAAAATGGATAAACCTTATTGATGCGCTTATACCAGAGGAAATGTCTATATGAATTGCGTATATCTGATGGAATTTGAGCTACAACCTGCGGCACAAATTCCGATTAACACGGTTACTTTAATTCTGAAGATAACTGCTTCAATTCTTCTAGATCAAGTTTTTCCGCAAATTGTGAATCAACTTCGGCAATGGCTTTTTTGATGCCGTCTGTAATATTTCCAGCCTGGCGGAGATTGTCAACTTCATCCGGCATAAGATCAATTTTTGCCCCGTCGGCTTTGATGATGGAGCAAATACCTGTTTCCGGACATAATTCGATGTTGAGTTTTCCCATTTTTCATTCTCCTTGTATAATTTTTACCATAGGCACACCTTGTATTCCGTAAAACTAAAAATTGCGTATAAATCGTGCAGATTTCAAAGATTGATCCGTATTCTGAGAAACCGCCGATACTGCGGTATCAAAAGCATTCGAAAGGGTACGAATCCAAATTCAAAAGCTCGCTACCGCTATGCGGCGAGTTTCTTTCGTTTGTATTTTCCCGTTCATCATTCGGACGATATTCATATCGCCCGTCAGTCAGAACGAAAAAACAATCCGCAATCTAACTCGTCTATGCGATTTATTAACAACAGCCTAAGGCCGGTCCGACGACCGGAGCTCC
>JBAWXM010000245.1:0-8063 GCA_037144075.1 Lentisphaerota bacterium
TGGCAGACGAACTGCACTTACAACCGGACGGTTCATTCAAGCCGGTGCGCGGTATCCCGGAATGTATGAATGCTATGCAATAATGGTTGTTCGCAAACGGCGCAGAGGACTATCGGGATACAGAAACTTTAGTTTTTGTGTTTTCGTTGCTTGAATATCGGTAACAATATGTCGCGCCGCTGGCGCGCTCTCTTCTGTATTGTTCTCCTTTGAAACTCTTTTCAAATCTGGCAGTTTCTTATTTGATAAAACTGCGGATACCGCAGTCAAACGCTCTTTTGAAACTTAACCACAAAGACACAGAGAAATCTTTTTTTTGATTTAAACTTTTATCTTTTTACTTTTGTCTTTTATCTTTCGTTTCTTATTTGATAAAACTGCGGGCACCGCAGTCAAACGCTGACTTCTGACTCCTGCTCCTCGCGCCGGAGATTGTTCGTCGAGTCATGGGCGGTCGGAGACCATCAATATTCGTCAACCTTTCAAATTTATTTTCATTATTTTTTGCGGTTTTACAATTTCCCTGTATTGACATAATGAAAAAGGGAATGTATAATTTAACTCAAACGATTGAGATTGGTTATTTTACAGATTCTTACGAGGATAAAATGATACGCCCGACTTTAAAAACAATAGCCGAAGAAATGAATCTTTCCGTTGGCGCTATATCGCGCATCATTAACGGCAAGGGCAAAGATATCGGACTTAATGACCATACAATCGCGTCAACGCTGGTGTTTGCGAGAAAAATCGGTTATCATCCGCACAAACAGGCGCAAAGTCTTCGATTGGGAAAGACAAATACCATCGGCGTTATATTGTGCCTTCCAGAACCTAACAACAGCGATTTGATATACCGTCTTTTCAAGGGTATTGCTCAGGCGGCAAGAAAAAAGTCCCAAGTACTGATGTTTTTTGACATAGACGATACCGCATCTGCGCTGGCGGCCCTGGACCAGTGCTTGACCGCCAGGGTTGATGGTATTATTGCAACTAACCGTAACGATCCGGTTTATCTTGAACGTTTGCAGGAATTGATTAATCAAGGAACAAATATTGTTACTGTATTGAACAGGAGAGATGATAATCTGCTGAACTGTCCGTCCATTATAGTGGATCATGAACAAGGCGGTTTCATTGCCACTGAATATTTGATAAAAAAAGGATACAGGAAGATTGCTCACCTTGCCAATTCGTTTCACGGCATCGTAGGAATTGAACACTTCAAAGGATATAAAAGAGCGCTGGATACATTTAATATTCCATATAATGAAAATTTGGTTACAGAAGATAATGAACATAATCAATTCACCGGGGCAAAAAGTCTTTTATGCGGCAGTGAATTGCCGGATGCAGTTTTTTGCTGGAACGACAAAAGCGCCGTTGCAGCAAAAAGAATTTTCAAAGAAGCGAACGTGAAAATTGAAGTGGTAGGTTTTGATAATCGAGAGTTTATACAATATCTTGAGGAGCCTTTCAGCAGCGTTGATTATCCATTAATGAAAGTTGGAGAGAAGGCAATAGAAACTTTGCTGTCCGGAGATTTATCGCGGCGCATTTTACTCATCAATCCGGAATTTGCGGAACATATTCAGAATAACAGAATCACTAATATAAAACCCAACTAATATTTAAGAGGGAAAAAATGGAACGAACAAGACATAACGGGTATTATCGCAGGCAGTTTTTTACACTCATTGAACTCCTGGTCGTGATAGCAATCATAGCAATCCTGGCCGCAATGCTGCTGCCGGCGCTGAATAAAGCCCGGGATAAAGCCAGAAGTAGTTTCTGCACTAATAATCTTAAGCAAGTCGGGCAGTATGTTGCTTTCTATCAAGTTGACTGGAATGGCTACTTCCCCTCTTTTGCAAGTAACGGCACTTTTTATTCCGACTTGCAGACGTACACTAAAATACCGTTTGCAGATTTGAAGAAGAAAAAGACTGTTTTTACTTGTCCGGCAGATACTTACCGGATTAGCCGGTTCGATGGGACTGATTCAGCAACATGGTATCTGCATGCCAGTTATGGACAAAGTTCTTATTTATACCGGGGGTCAGGCTGGTTGATGAGCAAAGGGAGAATGAAAAAACCATCACAAATACTTTACATGGCTGATGCACTTAGTACTTTGGCGGGGAAAGAGGGATGGCCAAGCATGTTTAGCGTGAACACCTACCCTTTTAAAACATCGGCAGTTGTTACACAGTCCATAGATTTTCGTCATCGGAATGAAGCCAATGCTTTATGGGCAGATTTTCATGTATCACCAGCAAAATTCAATATTCTTTACGGTTCTGGCGCAACATATCTATTCGAGCAATAAAGAATATCCTCCCGTCCATCCTATCCCCGAGGCAAGCCTCGGTGTATTACGCACGGACTTCCACACCCTGCGGGCGGACAGTAGATTCGAAGACCTAAGCCAAGACAAAGAACAAAGTCGCCTCAAGTGGTGAGGCATTGAACCTAGCTGAATAAATATTGATCATTACATTTTTTAACGGCATATGGAATTAATATAAAGGAAAATAAATGAAAAAACAATTATCTCTTATTCTCGCTGTCTCAGTTATTTTTAACTTGTTTGCCGCCGTATTCGCAGCGGAGGCTATTCCGTTAGTTGACAGGCATCGCTGTTCGCTTGATTCATCAAAAATGATTAAACTGGCTGAGAACGGCGAGGCCGGTGCGGAGATTGTTCTCGGAGTGAAGCCCTGTCCGGTTGTCACATTCGCTGCCCTTGAACTTAAAACATTTCTTGATCAAGCCACTGGTGCGGATTTTAAAATTGTCAATCAGCGAAGTGGAAAAATTCCGGCGATCTTCCTAGGAGACAGCGAGTTGACAAAAGAAATGAATATTGATGTCGCGAGTTTGCCCAGAGATGCGTTTGTGATCAAATCTTCCGGACAGGATATTGTCATCGCCGGCCGTGACGACAAATCGACAGACCCTAAAACAGGTAGTTTTTTATGGGGCATGCTTTACGAACGGGGAACGCTTTTCGGCGTATATGATTTTCTCGAACGATTTGCCGGAGCTCGTTTTTTCTTTCCCGGCAAATATGGCACAGTCGTACCAAAAACAAAGACTTTAAACGTGCCACAGATAAACATTTATGAACAGCCGGACTGCCTGACCCGCCGTATATCACTGTTCAGTGACCGGGAAGGAAAGTTGTTTTGGTATGAAGAGCAGTCACCGAAAGATATTACTTCGACGCTCACACTCATGAGTCTGCGAAACCGCATACAAACGCAATATGTGCCGAATTCTCACGGACTATCGCGCCGTGGGTTTATTAAGCGATGGGGAAAAACTCACCCGGAATATTTCGCGTTGCGTGCTGATGGAACGCGCTCCACCGATAGTTCAGAGACGCATTGCGGTCATCTCTGCTTCAGCAATGAGGAGTTGCGCAAGGAAATATTCGAGGACGCAAAATCATATCTGACTGGTCAAGACGCAAAAGTCAGGGGCGTGTATATTGGGAAAAGTGATAAATTCGGATGGGATTTATCCGCTCATTTCCAAGGATATTTTGATCTTGGGCCTCAGGACGCTCTGGGCGAAGGGAACTGGTGTCATTGTGACAAATGTTGGCCTTATTGGAAAAATAATCGGCAGACCGACTTGATCTGGGGCATGGTTGCCGATATTGCGAACCGGTTAAAAAAGGAAAATATTTCAGGATTCGTTACTTGTTCCGCCTATGCCGATTACGGGGCTGTTCCCAACGTGAAACTGCCTGATAATATCTATGTGTCACTTTGTCCGACTGGCCCCTGGGGCCTGGGAACTAAAATGGGACAAGACGATCATCAACTTATTGTCGAATGGAGCAGCAAGTGCAACCGGCATCTTGAATTGAGAAATTACATGAATGAATATGGCGGGGGGATTCCCAAAGGTGTACCGCCCGTCAGTTCTCACTTAATCGCTGAGTATTATGAAAAAACAGTGCCATTCATTAACGGCGCATATGTGCAGACCAACATCTCCTATGCACTGCACAACCAATTTCCCAATGGCTATTTTATTTATAAATATCTGTGGAACTCAAAACTTGATTTCAATGAGTTACAGGTCGATTCAATGTCAAAATTGTTTGGTCCCGCCGCCAAGCCCATGAGCAAGTTTTTCGAAAGGCTTGAAGAGATATGGACAAAGTCGTTTGCCGGCAATATAGTTGAAACACCGCTGGGACCATCTTTGGCGGTTCGTTCAGACCGTGAGGTTTGGGATACGATCTATACGCCGGCGGTTTTCGAGGAATTCGACGCGCTGTTTGGCGAAGCCGAAAAGCTAGCCGTAGATGATGCTGACGCAAAAATGAGGGTGTCGTTTTTCCATGACAAGTATTTGGGCGAAATGAAACGTGTAAGAAGCGCATACTATGGTCTTAAACGGGAAATTGATGATCTCGTGCTTGATGTCGCTCCGGTCAACGCCACGATAGTTGTTGATGGCAAACTTGATGACGAAGCATGGAAAGCATGTCCGCCGGTGTATCTGGTGCCTCTCGATAGCGCGGTTTTCCGGGTGAAGACCGCGGTGCGCGTCTTGTGGAGCCCCGAAGCTTTATACGTTGCATTCGACTGTGAAGAACCCAAAATGGCTGCTCTAAAACTGGCTGAACGCCAGCGTGATGACAAGGATGTCTGGCAGGATGCATCGGTGGAAGTTTTCCTTAATCCTTCCAATGACCGTGAGAACTACTACCAGTTTACGGTGAACGCCCGTGGTGCTGTATCTGACGCAGCCGTCAATAGCAAAGGAGGCTTTAAGCGCGAAAATGTCAAATTGAACTGGAATTGCGACTTGCAGGTGAAGACGTCATTGGAGAAAGAACGCTGGACGGCAGAGATCGCCATCCCGATTAAGGCGCTAAGTCCGGATGGGGTAAAGCCAGGAGAAACATGGGTGGCCAATTTCAACCGTTCACGCAATATACTCAATGCGGACAAGGGCGAGAATCAATATTTTTCATGGAGCCCGTTCCTTAAAAGTGGATTCCATGACCTAGCCAAATTTGGACGCATACGTTTCTCGGACAAAGCAGAAAACAGAAGCGACTGGATGCCTTTAGACGGAAGTTTCGAGGGTAAAATTTCGGGGCGGATGCTGGGCCCGTGGTATCTGCCGACGAAAGCAGAAGAAAAGCCGTGCATCAGCATTGACAGCACGACTTACCGGGATGGCTGCCAAAGTATTTGCATCACCAATCCGGATGCCAAGACGGATGACCGGCCCGGCATAGGACAAGGATTGCCATCCCTCAAACCAGACACCAAATATCTGTTGACCTTTTGGGTAAAGGGGGAAAACATCAAAAAACTGACCGAAAAATCTTCCGGGGCTCTGGTAAACATAATATGGCCGGGCCGGAAATACAACGAATTCTGGCCAGTCGGAGGATATTCCGGCACCTTTGAATGGACAAAACAGGCGATTGAATTCAAAACTCCGCCAGTCCCGAACAAGGATGGCGAGAAAGCTACGGCTTTCCTTAATCTGCGTCTTCAGTTCGCTTCAGGGAAAGTATGGTTCGATAACGTGCGGATCAGGGAACTTAACGAAGTAGTGGAATAATCCCTGGGTAAATGATTTCATGAAGTCGTTCTTCCTGCAATCTTTATCAGGATTTCTGGTTTAAAAATGAATCACAATAATACGGAACACCCGCAACGTCGGGACAAGGAGTTTACTATGAAATGTATTATCGGATTGATCATCACCGTCTCGTTAGTACACTTGCCACTCATGGCAGTGGAGCAGTCGGCCATATCACCAAAGGATCCTACTGCTGATAAAGCAGAAGACAGAAGCGACTGGATGCCTTTGGACGGAAGTTTCGAGGGTAAAATCTCGGGGCGGATGCTGGGCCCGTGGTATCTGCCGACGAAAGCAGAAGAAAAGCCATGCATCAGCATTGACAGCACTACTTATCAGGATGGCTGCCAAAGTATTTGCATCACCAATCCGGATGCCAAGCCGGATGACCGGCCCGGCATAGGACAAGGATTGCCATCCCTCAAACCAGATACCAAATATCTGTTGACCTTTTGGATAAAGGGAGAAGACATTAAAAAACTGACAGAGAAATCTTCAGGTGCTCTGGTAAACATCATATGGCCGGGCCGGAAATATAACGAATTCTGGCCCGTCGGAGGATATTCCGGCACCTTTGAATGGACAAAACAGGCTATTGAATTCAAAACGCCGCCAGCCCCGGCCAACGATGTCGAGAAAGCTACGGCTTTCCTTAATCTTCGCCTTCAGTTCGCTTCAGGGAAAGTATGGTTCGACGACGTGAGAATCCGGGAGATAAGTGACAAAGGTGAGGTTAAGTGAAAATGACAGAAAGTCAAACGGTTTATGAGAGCCTGCTAAAATGCGCAGAATGGCAGATACGGAATCAAGTAACAGATCGGCAAGATGCCAACCGCGGGCGGTTCATCCGAACCTATGACAAGGCCAGCGGCAGTTTGATTTACACGGGGAACTGGCAGACGGGGGCGGCGCTTATGTCCCTCCTTTCGGTCTATCGCCGAACCAAAGATGCGAAATATTTGGAGGCCGCGGAATATGCAGGGCACTATCTGATGTCACTTCAAGTATTGGATTCGCATGAGCCGCGCTATTACGGGGCAATCCGGGAATTGACCCCGCAGTCGATGGAATTTGCCCCGCGTGACGCGGCTACCGCAGCCTGGGCTTTGGTCTGGCTATATAAATTTACCGGTAACGAAGAATACTTGCGGCGTGCAGTGTTGTTTGGCGACTTCCATTTGAAGTACTGCATGTGTGACGGCTGGCCACGCTATGCCTGTTATATGGAAAGAGAATTTCCCGACTTCTATGCCCGCGGCTCGTTCCAATCCGGAACCGGACTGTTTTATTACGACCTTTTCATGGCTTCCGAGGATTGCCGGTATATTGAGTTCGGTTTGCGCCCCATTGCTGATAACTACCTGAAGTATTTTTTCAGAGACAATGGAGAAATAATTCTGGAACGGGAAATATTCACCTGGAATGTGACGGCGGAAAGCGGGCAGAAAGATGTCACTCCCAGCATGCACCTGTTCAATGACGATTTCGGGGCGGCTATGCTGCAGACCGCTTCCGATCTTTTCAAAGACGAGAAATACCGGAATGCTGCGTGTAAATACGCTCAATGGCTGGCAAACCATCAGGATGAAGATGGTGGATTCTGCGATGGTGCCCATCCGTCGGCGGTGCCGACTGCTTTAATGTATTTTCATGATTTAGGCAGATACTACGATGACGAAAATCTACTAAAAGCCGGGGAGAAGGCTTTGAAAAAACTGCTTGCCATGCAGTATCGCAACACTGGAGATTGCATGCTTGACGGGGCCTTCAAAGGCAGATACGAAGGACCGAAAGACTTTCCCGGCGGCGGCGAAACATGCGTCAACAATCGCACGACATCTTATGCCCTCAGCGCTTTGATCAAGCTTGAAAGCGATGTTGAGGAAATATGGCTTGGAAGGAACAATAAATTGTTTGTCGATCCTCTTAAAGAACGCGTCCGTGATCAAAAATGGTACGCCCTGAAGTGGTGAAAATTATTAAGAGGTTGCATAGTGTTTAAAATTACAAAAATAGATGATTTCAATATCTTTGAACCATCGCTGCAGGCATCTGAAAAAAACAGGCCGTTATTGAATCTATCAATTGTAAAAAATCATGAATTCCTGAAAACCTTCATAGTTCCTCTGAAAAACCCGATGCCTGTCAGTGGCTCTTTCATATATGCGCATCCCCCGGATTATGCAGGATGCCCCACGCTTAACTGGAATAGCGGGACATGGGCGGAGCTTTTTATAGAGATGAAACAGGCCGGACTCGATACTGTAATTTTTCAGGCGTCAATCTGGCATGAACTTGGAGAAGCATATTACAACTCTGATTATTTCAAGAATATTTATAAAACATATCCGGTCATTGAACCAATGTTAATCGCGGCAAAAAAGATCGGAATGCACGTTTATCTCGGCGGGTACGGATGCACAATAGGCTGGTCAAAATGCATA
>JBAWXM010000246.1:0-8053 GCA_037144075.1 Lentisphaerota bacterium
CCCAATATTTTGATTCGGGAAACGGCGCACGGTAGTATTGTACTCCAAGATTCATATTTAAAGTTCCTATATCAAATGGTCATTTTTCTGTTAGGAACTGGAACAGAATAAACTATTGAATTTTCACCGAATATCCTGATTTGATTTTCGAGTTGCTTATGAGGCGCATACCGGCAGGTATGTAACGAGCAAGCGGCGCGAAAAGCATTCAAGAGAGCGGTGTAAAACATAGTTTATTTTGTTCCAGCTCCTTAAGCAATTAATCGTTAAGTTGATATAATCCGGCATTGCTAAGAGTGACAGTTCCGGCGGGCATTTCGCCGAAAAACAGCCGTAACGACATCAGATCATCGGCGTTGAGCGACTGAACATTGCGCGGCCTTATCGTCACCATATAATCCCGTTCTCCGGCGCTGAGATTACATTTTGACACAGCGAAACGAGTCCATGGCGGCTTTGACATCAGGCATTCAATAGAAATCTTCCCGGAATTTACCGCGTTTGCCTTAAAGCGCAGAAGATAAGTATGTTCGTTTTTCAAAGTAATATCCCGTATCAGTTGAATATGGTTAAGATTAGCCGAACCATTCGTAGCCGTGCCTGCGACGGTAACAATCGCTTTTCCGTCAACCAGCGCAACGGATGATTTTCCTTTCAATCCGTCAGCAATCCAGCCGGTCCAGTTTTTGCCGGTGGACAGCGGCGGCTCCAGGAGATTGGCCGACGGATTAACAAAGTAAATATTCCCGTAAGCGCCGATATTTTTATTTTTGCCGATACCGCTGCCCCATTCCAGCCACCCAAGCCTTCCGGAGCCGTTATTGTTGTTCACCAGCAGTGAAAACGCCAGCGGTTTATCCGGATTGTATGCGTACGGGAAGAGTTCGCTCCATTCCAGATGAATCAGGTAGAGTGTCTCGCCGTTGGCGTGAATGATTTTCGCGACGGCATTTTTTACCGGCATTCCCGCCGGAGTAAAACCAGTCGGCAGAAAACCGTCCAATTCCGGGGTAGAGGTTTTAATGATCACTGGTTCGCCGCTTACTGAAGATACGGCAATTTCCACCATATCCAGAAAGTAACGTTTCCCCCTGGTGTCAATGGCAAACTGAACAGAGTCGTAATTCCATAATGATGCATCGCCCGGTCTGGCAAACTGTGCCTGAATGTCTTTCACGCTGACCACGAGATCAAGACCTTGCTCCGAGTCGGCGATGGCATATTTTGCCTGGAAATCATCCGGACGGGCAGCGCCGTTTATGCCGATAAAATTCCAGTCCGAATTGATCCAGTTTATCTTCGTGTCATCTAACTTTCCGGTGACATGATCGAAAAGGCATCCTTTGCCGCCTAAGGCTGACGGAACTTCGGTTTGAGCAGCACTGCCTGCTTTCGAGCCAATGACCTCCTGGCGCGGCAATGTTTTCAGGTTTTGAGGATTCAAGCCAGAGATGTAATAGACTTTGCCGGGTATAAATACAATCTTGTCTTTTTCTGTGACTTTACCTTCCCAGTCGGTGATGATAGAGGCGGCGGTCATGGCCGGGCGGAGCTGCTCAGGCATGCCCGCCATCTGCTTCCCGTTATTCCAGATCAGCAGCATCGGGGGCTGATCCGGAATAACAATCTGAACCAGATTTAGCGACTCTTTTTCCAGCCGGTATTCAGCGGTTATTTTGGCTCCGGGTTTGAACTGGTTGATCAGATTGGCGTAGACAATGGCGGCGAGCCGCGGCTCGGTAAGCGGACGGCTTCGAAAAAGCCCCGAGGCATGAGTGAAATGATTGTGCCTGCCGTAAAATGGCAGACTTTCCATTTCCACCTGATTACGGAATTCAAAGATGGCGATACGTTCATGTCCGCCTTTGATCTTAAACAGTATGTTCTGCACGAGCATCGCGGCAATTTCCGCTTCGTTTTTTTCAACCGGACCTTCGCGTTGCAGAATGTCATGACCTTCCGAACAAACCCGGGGTTTAGTCTTCTGTCCAAGCTCCAGGTCAATATTTATAAAATTCAACGGATCAGAGGCGGAGCCGTGCAGCGCCAGCTTGTCGTAATATTGAGCTGCTCCAAGCCTGGTAATAATCCGGTAAAGACGGCAATCCGGAGAGCCCAGCCAGATTTCAGTTCCAGGCTGCTCCCGCCGGAGTGTTTCACTGGCGGTCTTCAATAATTGGAAATAGTTTTCCGGGGTATCCGACCAGAAACAGCTTCCTCCTTTGAGACTGGGTTCATTCCAGATTTCCCAGATTTTAATATCTTTGCCGTAGCGGACAATCAATGCTTTCAGAAAATCTTCCAGATAAACCATTTTTACGGGAGCATAGCTGCTGAACTCACGGACACAGATATTGACATTCGTTTTTTCCGGATGCGGCGAAGCCCACTGGGGTGTATAGAGAATGTTGCCGATCATGGTGAAACCATACTTGCTCATTTCATTGACATGCTTGTCCAGCGTACTCCAGTTGTACTTGCCCTGTTCCGGCTCCAGCGCCTGTGCAGTATTGGAAAACTGGCTGCCCCAGCCGATGGAATGTATCCGCGCAAAACTCAGTCCCATCATATCCGCCAGCGGATAAATATAGAGATCTTCAAGCTGATTGCTGAACCCGAACAGCGCGGGACGTTCTTTCATGGGAAACGGCTGCGGAACTACACCGAACGCATATCTGCCGCGAATAAACGTTTCTTCGTCCCTGTCAATTTTTATGCTGTACCGTTCCAGAAAACGAACGTTTTTTCCAGCAGCAGTAAGTCCGCGGAATTCGACCTCATATAATCCGGTGGTTAAGGGACGCCATTGCCAGCCGTTCACCTTGAAATCCGCGCCGGCAATTGTTCTTTCATCAATCCGGTCACCATCCGAGGAATAGACGATGCCGGTGAAGCTTTGCAGC
This sequence comes from Lentisphaerota bacterium, assembly GCA_037144075.1. GTDB lineage: Bacteria > Verrucomicrobiota > Lentisphaeria > Victivallales > Victivallaceae > CAIPAT01. The sequence goes on from JBAWXM010000246.1 coordinate 2,904, forward strand.
GTTTCCGGAAGCTGATTTGGCGCAATGAATTTCACCGTTTCGCCGGCAGAGTAAAGACTGCCGTAACGTTCCGTCCGCAGACCTGACCAGATCAGTTGCTGCATCGCCGGCTCACTGCCGGCCTCAATATTTTCCGCTATTGACGGCAATCCTGCCATGCACAATCCTGTCATTGCCAGCATTTTTAAAAATCGTCTAAACATACGTTCTCCTTACTCCGGTTTGTTAATTACTTTTGTTACAAGGCTGCTCGTTCATGGCTATGGCTTTATTAACTATAATTCTGCATTTTGCCGGAACCTTGACATCAAATTTGATTTCTCCATCCGGTCTGCTGAATGAAACCGTGACTTTCCCCTGAGGAATGTTTATACTGATTGAACCGTATTTCACTGATTCCGGCACTTCAGGATTAAAATTGATTTCACTCCAGCCGGGAGTCTTTGGCTTTAATCCGAATACTTCGGCGGCAGTCATATATATGGGAGCAGATGCCCAGGGATGACATAAACTGGTATTCCATTTCTGTTCAAGCCCCCAGGCCTCCATGCAGGTAGTGGCGCCGTCTTTTAACATGGTCTGCCATGAATGAACATCATCACACGTCATCAATTCATAAGCGAACTCAGCTTCGCCATAATTGCACAATCCCTTCAACAGGAAAAAAGAAAAATAGACGCCGCATTTAATGCGCTTTTGCTTTAATACCGGGATAATTAGCTTTGCTTCATCCGGCGTAACCATGTTAAACATAAGAGCAAGAGCATTAGTGTGAAGCGAGATGTGCTTTGAAGAATCCGAATCGGTAAAACCATTAACCACCAGAAACCTTTTTTTAAGCATCAGGCTGATGGCGTCTGCTTTTTTCAAGTTTTCAGCAGCCTGTTCGTTGTTCCCGGCAGCAGTGTAGATTTTTTGAGCAGCGGCAATGGTCCCGTAATAATAAATATTTATAAGCGTGTTAATGCCTTTTTGTGCTTGATTATCCCCCATGAGGCCCGGATCATCATAATCATCCCGCAAATTTTTTGGCCAGTCAACCATAACCGGTTTTCCGGTGAAATTCTCCAGTAATCCTTCACTGTTTTCATAAGCGCGGAAGTATTCCATTACTCCATCTGTCACTGGAAGTAATTCCCGGATGAAATCAGCATCTCCAGTCCACATATAGTATTCATGCAGCAGCGGAATCCACAGCAGCGAATAATCGGCAATATCCTGTTCAAAAGCGCCGGGCCACACCGCCCGCAGGCCGGGACTGTATTTTGCCGATTCGGCAAAATCTCTCAATACTTTTTTCAACATTTCACTTTTACCTGTCAGGTATAAATGTGATAATCCTGTAACATAAGCATCCCCGAGATATGCTCCTTTTTCTCGAGTCATACAGTCAAGATACGAATCCTGAGTTCCCAGTTTTACCGCTAAACTGCAAATATCCCATATCCTGTCCAGAGTATTATCCGAAGTCTTCAATTCCGCGGCATTGTCAAACGGATAATGCCTTTCTATAACAAATATATCATCACACGCCGGAAATCCCGGATAATTTATCAATTCAATATACCTGAAAGCCTTGTAATCAAAAAAATCGATTTTATCTTTGCCGCGGCCGGATAAGGTAAGAAACTCCTGATATTCACAATTTGCGCGCAATTTATAACGCGCTGAACCATCGCTGTTCAGCTCTTCAGCGTGGCGTATTTCCATAACATGGCCACTGGCTCCCGAGGCATTTACGACTGTATATCCCGCAACTTCCCGTCCGAAATCGATTAAGCAGCAATTTTCCTTTAAATTCAGCGTTCTTGCCGGATATATTTTTTTCAAGCACAAAGGTAAAGTTGTTTGTGCTTTTAACTGGTGAGGATAGTTGTTCAATGCCTCAGGGGCATTCCAGCCGGAATCATCAAATTTGATTTCCTTCCAATCCGCAGGCATTAAGCGCATATCAATATTTTCCGCATATTGGGTTTCGTAACCCATGGTAATATCAGATTGATAAGCCTGGCAGTCAAAACAGCGCCATGAGTGATCAGTTGCAATTTCCTGTTCATGCCCGTCATGGTATTTTATGCTCAGCAGCAGTTTCAAGCCGGACAATCCGTCCCCGCTGTTCCATACACGATTCATAAGTCCTTGATAGTAGCAATGGACAGCAATATAATTGTCGCCGTTTTGGATCATCTCTTTTACATCCATGGACATAAAATAATAATTATCTATGTGACCGGGAGCCGGTCCAATTGCCGCCAGAGCTCCGTTAATATATATTTTGCAATAATCGTCTGCGGTAAAAGTCAGTTTAGCGCTGACCATTTCGCCGCCATTGATTTCCAGATTTTTTCTGAAAAAAGTATGGACGTTTTTAACATTTTGCTCTCTGGAAAAACGCTGGTCGCGAATCCATTCGGCAGCCTCAAGTCCGGCAGTATTTTTTAACATGATATTACTTTTTACGTCGCGGGGGTTGTGGAGTTAATATGTTACGGTCCAGTTTTTTCTGAGCGGACCTGATGGCGCGTAATATCTGGCTACAGCGTCTTTGAAAAATGAAGCGTGCCCGTCAGCAAAAAGATAATTGGCTCCATCCTTATGCGCCATGATGGTATTATTATCCGGCACATATGTCCACCACTGAGTATTAGGCCAGGCGGCATCGACACAAGAGGCTGCATTATACCCTTCAACAATCAAAAACAGCTCGGTTAAGCGTTTCAACCGGCTTATTTTTTTACCGCAGGGATAACTTACCGGGTCTTTCCCGCTCCAGTCTACGGTATTAAAAGCGTAACTGCAGGGATGATAGATGGCATGGGCTGCGTCTCTTTGTAATTTATCTTCCGGGCAACGATAAATATTGAAGTTCCTGACATAACCCCATATACCGTATTGCCAGCTGTTCCTGCTTACGGCAGCAGGGTCATAGCTGGGTAGAAAGCCATCATAATCATTTACATACTGTCCCATTCCTATGCCGATCTGCTTTAGATTATTGACACAATTAATTGAACGTGCTTTTGCTCTGGCTTTATTTAATGCCGGCAGCAGCATTGAGGCTAAAATTGCGATGATAGCGATCACAACCAGGAGCTCGATGAGTGTAAAGATTTTTTGTTTTTTCATCATTTTTTCCCTTCATCCCGTTTTAAAAAAATTATAAACCATTGATCCTGTTTATTTTTCATTCTTTTTCCTTCCTTTGGGGTTTGATCACACTTTGTCTTTTTATTAAAATCGGTTCAATAATTTTTTTGATTTTTTTTGCATCACCCACAAGATATTCATTCAAGAAAGTAGCCAGATGTATTCCCATTGCTTCAGCCGGATACTTAACAGTGCTTAACGGGGGGCAGGTGTATTGAGCATAATACTGGTCATCAAAACTGACGACGCTGATGTCATCAGCAACTTTTATTTCATGAGAATTCATCTGGGCATAAATATTCATTGCCATTTTATCCGACATACATGCGATCGCACTTATATCATTGCGTTTATTCAGCAATTGCCCCAGGGCTTCAGCGTATATTTCCGGAACAAATTCATGATCCGGCGGAATAAAAAATGTATCCAGTACCGCGCCGGATTTTTCCAGCGTGTCTTTTAAACCTTGATAACGGTTGTTGAAATCGGAATCCCGATTTTTCTCTTTAAAGAACGGACACCAGATCTTCCGGTGTCCCGCTTCAAGCAGATATTCCGCCATCAGTTTCCCCCCGGAATAATTATCCGGTGAAATATAGTCGTATTTATCATCTTTCTTATTTAAAATAATCAATTTAGATACTTGAGCATCTAATATTTCATACTGCTTTTTATCGTTTATTCCGAAGACCACTGCCACATCATCGATTTTTAGATATGGAATATTTTCAGTAAGTTCATTTTGAAAAAGTATAGATGCCTGGATTTTAGTATCAATGTATTTAAGAAAAGTCGAAAAAACTTTCCGTATAAGTGGATTTATCTGCTGTCTCGGCGGCATAATGAAAAAGACGCGGAGCAGTGGTTTATTTAACTCCTGTTGAATTATTTCAATGGCCTTTTCTGAAACGCAGGCGCCGCTCCGGGGTTTTATGATAAGTATCCCGTTCCGGGAAAAATCATTCAAAACAGCTCTTACCGTAGTCCTGCTGACCTTGAATAATTCGCAAAGTTTCCGCTCGCCGGGCAGTTTTTCGTTTTCACGATAAACTCCGCTGCTTATCTCATTGGCTAAAGCACGGCTCATACTGCCTGATTTGTCAACGATATGATTCATGGTCCCCTGCAATAGTTTTTATTCTGGTATCTATATAATACCAGATGCATTGCAAAATGTCAACTCGCTTATATAAATAACAACGGAATAATCAAAAAATAAATGTTCCAATCCTCAAATATGATTTAAAATTACTTTCACATATCTTTTCAGCTTTTCAATACTTATCGTACTTTATAACTCCCCCGTGCTACTGTTTTGAACAGCCTGTCCGGAACCGTTTAACCACAAAGACACAGAGACACAGAGAAAACATGATTTCCGTTTTAAAACCGGAGCCTTCTGTCTACAGTCTGCCGACTTCCCGCATTCTGGACATTTTGGACACCCCATGTGCATACTGCTTTCATAGATATTATGGGTCTTTTGGGTCTCCCCATCAGTCCTATCCGTCCTATTTGTCCTATGCTTTTGCCCATGCGGCCAGCATAACTGTCCGGCCAGCCGTCCGCATTTTGGACACCCTCTAGCCTCATTTTGGACACCTGTTACCCTTCCCGCATTCGCGGAGACACCTGCACCCATCCGTCCTATCCCCTCTTCTCCGGCAGCCAGACCACGGACAGTAACGGACTATACGGACAGCACGGACTGTCGATCCGGGCAATCACCTGATCTCTGCACTTCCCGTCTTTCCCAACTTTAGATTTTTAGAATTTTAGAACTCTATTTCACCATTTTGGACACCCTCTAGCCTCATTTTGGACACCCTGTTCCGGTGTAGCGTCCTCTTTCCGAGAGGGATGTTTCGATCCCCCGTCCGGCACGGACGGGGCTACAATAAGACATTTTGGACATCTGATACCCTTATTCTGGACACCGCTTGCAGAGGTGTCATCAAAGTATGGCGGTTTTGCCGAAACTGGCCTGCTTAACATTTTGGACA
>JBAWXM010000247.1:0-7973 GCA_037144075.1 Lentisphaerota bacterium
GTCCCTTGCGCGCCGGCATGGCCAACGCATTGCGCCCGCTTGGTCTGCCCGCGCCGGAGTGCTGGCTTTCGCCTGCGATGATTCCCAAAGAACTGTGGCGCTACGAGCACAGCATGCCCGACGAAGAAGTCGGCTATAATCTCTGCAAAATATTGTTTAAAACGCACAAGCCCGACGGACTGGTGGTTTACACCGACTGCCTGGCGGAAGGCGTGGGCAGAGCTATCAGAGAAATGGGACTCACTCCCGGAAAAGACATCCACGTGGTAGTCCTGGGAAATAAAGAGTTTAATTTCCCGTGGCTCAAGGATTTCATCCGGCTCGACTCCTCGATAGTGGAAACCGCCAGAACCCTCGTTAATCTGGCCATGGCCGCTGAACGCAATGAAGCGCCTAAAGAAATAAAACTGTTTTCAAAACTGAATACCAGGGAGAAATTAGAAATATGAGAAGAACGTCACTTCTGATTTACAGAGAAATTAACCTTTTGTAAAATGATTGAATTGCATATTTTTACGCTATGGTAAACGCGGAATTAAGTTTCAAGATAAACAAAAACAACATAAGGAGAAGGAAAATCATGAAAAACCGCAAGCAAAATTTTACGCTCATTGAACTCCTCGTGGTGATCGCTATCATCGCAATTTTGGCGGCGATGCTGTTGCCGGCGCTGAACAAAGCGCGGGAGACAGCCAGACGATCAGGCTGCACCAGCAATTTGAAGCAGATAGGCTTAGCTGTAATCGCCTATCAGAATGACAACAAAGACTATTTCCCAAATAATGAGAATGGTCCTGTCGCCAATTCGCTTACCTCATGGGATGACCACCTTGGTCAGGGATATGACGGACGGAAAGTTGACCTTACCTATCCGACTCCGGCGCTCTATGCCGGACAACAAGGTTCTCAGACAAAACTTTATTCCTGTCCATCTGACGCGCTTGAGCGCACGGACGCCTTCGGCAAGCCGGTTAAAAACAGCTATACGGAAACCATGTACTATAATTACAATAATGCCGGATATCTGGGCATTGCCGGATATACCGGAGCCGGCTGGACTAAAGGATTCTCCATCAGAACCACTCAGATCAAAGGTTCCGCGGCAAAGTATGCCGCCATTTATGAATATTCCACCGCGACCAATATACTGGGTGTCATGAACTGTAACAGTCCGGCTTATCTGCTGACGAATGACCGGCTTCCGCACGCCAGAAACGGTAAGCAAGTAGTCAATATATTGTTCTGCGACGGACATGTGTCCGGAATTAACGTTCTCCAAAGCTTCAGCCATCTGAGCGACCCCGGATGCGGACTTGAAAGAGGATCGGCAGTCGATCTGAAAGACACACTTTGGAATGCAACCAAATCCAGCGTTAATCAATAAACGGCAAACACAACCAGAATGAGACATAATATGAAAATGATAAGAACACTTGCTGCCGCTCTTTTAGTATCTGCCGGGCTTGTCCATGGTCTTATGGCCGAAGACGCCCCGGCAGCCGACACCGGCAATGAACAGGGGGCCAGTTTCGGCTTCCTGTCCGAGAAAATTAAGAACCATGACAAAGTATTCGCGGGTTTTATCGGCGGTTCCATCACCTGCGGATCAGGGGCTTCAGCTTTTGGCAACAACTACTACTGGTTGACGCGTCTTTGGCTTAAAGACAGGATAACCGGACAGGGTGCCGGTTTCGATGCGGACACGGCGGCAATCGGCGGCACCAACTCGGTGTACGGAGCCTACAGAATCGGTGCCCAACTGCTCAGTCGCAACCCAGACCTGCTCATCATGGAGTATGCGGTGAATGACAATTCCATAGTACCTTACGGCACGGAAGTGCTCGACGGCATGGAAGGCATGGTCCGTCAGGCTCTAGCCTGCAATCCGAAGATGACCATAGTATTTTTCTACACGACCACCGCCGACCTGATTGCGAAGTATTATTCGAAAGGACTGGTGCCGCCTGCGACAAAAATCCATCACATGGTGGCTCAGCGCTACGGACTGCTGGAAGTTGACGCCGGTTCGCTGGTCGCTAAAGGGCTGAAGGACGGCACTTTCACGAATAAGGACTTCTTTGCCGACGGAGTCCATCCCAAAGACCTTGGACATGCGTTCTATGCGAAAGTACTGACTCAGGCGATTCAGTCCGGCCTTGAACGGAGTGCGCCTGCAACTGTACAACCGATGCCGACGCCGGCCGGCGACGCGAAATATGAGTACGCCAGGCTCGCTCCAATCATTCCGGAAGGCTCCGCCGAAGGCTGGACGGTGGTTAAAAATCAATGGAACTGGAATGGTGTGGAACTCTACAAAGCCGCCGCTCCAGGCAAGCCGCTGACCTTCAAAGTAAAAGGCGGAAAAATCCAGCTTGTATTCGAAGGACGGTTGAAAGTCTCATGGGTGGTCAATGGCGCAGAGAAAAGCCAGGAAATTAAAGGCCATGACAGTGAAATGCCCATGCCGGCGAACTGGGCGTTTCCGGATAAGTTGATGCCGGCTGACGGCTCCGCAGTAACCGTCGAAGCGCTGCCCGCTCCGGCAAACGGCAAGTTCCGTGCTGAAATATGGGGCATTTTCTCCATCCGCAAACCTGATGCAAAATAACAATAAGAAATCATGACTATGAGTAATTTTAAACTGCTTGCAACGATTATCTGCATTGCCGTTCTCTGCCTCGGCGTTTCAGCCGGAGAAAACTTTTTTGAGTTTGCAATTCCCCTGACTCCTGAAAGCTGGAACAATCCGAACCCCGGACAGGTGGCGTTGACGAAAGAGGCCGACGGTTCTGTTCAACTCACTGTAAAACCCGGCGGCACCAGGGAGTGGCTTGTCCTGGAAGGACCGTCACAGACCATTGTAAAACGGGAAAAGTTTTGTCAGGGGCGCAGTATCCAGATAACAGGAGAGGCGAAGACGGCGGGAGCCGTTCCCTCATATGTTCTCCAATTGCGGGCCAGGCAAAGCGGCGGGCGCTACGCCTGGAACAAGGCACCTCATTACTTATGGGAAACTTCGCTTGAAATCACCAAAGCGGAAAAGCTGCAGAACTGGTCAGAGATCAAGGGCGCGGCCACTATTGGCAGTTCGTGCGACAAACTTAACTTCGAGATTTGGCTGGCGGTTCCGAAGGACGCGCCATACACCGTTTCACTGCGTAATCTGAAGTTGAAAGAGAGCTTCACAAAGGCCAATCTGATTTACAGTTCCACGACTAACAACATTTTCTTCAAGGCCGACGGCCTGATGACGGTTGAGTTCGCGGACTCCGCCAGACTGGTTTCATGGTCTGCAAAGGCGTTTGACGAGCTCGATAATATTCTTCTGACCAAAGAGGGCAGAGGCAAAACAGGGGAACAGACGATAACTTTACCCGGCATGGGCTTCTATCGCATAGTGGCTTCGGGCGTCTACGAGGACGGCTCAAAACTTGAAAACTCGGTAACTGCCGCAGTTGTGGGCGAACCAATATCTGAATCTGTCAGACTCAAATCACGCTTCGGCTCCTGCCGTGTTCACGGCAGCCTGGATATCTGGAAGCAGTCCGGCTGCAACTGGGAATGGGGTATTGGCGGTATCCAGCTCAAAGACTTTGTACTCAACTCCGATGGCAGTGTCAGCCCGCCGCCGGGCTATGTGCCGGTCAAGGTACCTGCCGATTACTCGCTCATGATGACAGTCGGCTCATTCCCGAAATGGCTTTACAAGTCAAACGCAAAAGGTGATGGTCTTTATCCGCCGAAAGACTGGGCGCTGTTTGAGAAGCTTTTTGAAGCGTTTGCCAAAGCCAACCCGGCAGTCAAGTATTTTGCCACCTACAACGAACCGAACGCCAGCTGGCGCGGAACTAAAGACGAATTCGTCAAGTTTAACAAAAGCATGGCCTTCGGAGCCAGACGCGGCAATCCGGATGTGAAAGTATTCGGCCCCTGCCTGTACAGCATTCTTATGGATGAATTCGACTATCTGGTGAAAGGCGGCATCTTCGATGTTCAGGATGGCGTAGTCATGCATGCCTACGTTCCAAGCACCGCCCCCGAAGGTGAATTTATTGACCGCTTTGACCAGATGTTTGCCTCCCTGAAAAAAGCCGGAAAGTCTGATCTGCCGGTCCATATCACGGAGTATGGCTGGTGTTCTGGAGAAGGCGACTGGCAGAAGCCGGTTCCGGAACTTGAACGCAGCCGGTATTGCGCCCGCTCGCTTACGCTCCTGACCGCATACCCTCTCGACAACATCACCTATTTCTGTTTCCAGTATGTCGGCGGCGGGGAGCCGTCCTATTCCCTGCTTTTCAACAACGGCACACCGACTTCCACCTATGTTGCTTTTGAAAACACGATAAAATGGTTTTCGGAAGTGAAGAAAGGCGACGCCCGCTGGTTCCGCCTCTCGCCTAATACCAATCTGGTACTGGGCAGGGCAGGCTCTAAAACCGTCTGCGCCGCCTGGACATTGAAAGGCGTGGAGACCATCGGCCTGCCCGGCATCCCGGTCAGGGGAACCGACATGATGGGACGTCCGCTAAAACTTGCAAAGGATTCACGGGCCGTGGAACTTTCGCCCAGCCCATGTTATTTTGAACTGCCTGAAGGTGTGCAAATGCTCTCTATGAAAGAGCTGCCGCTTCTCACCGGCGTGCCGGGAGACATCCTTCCGTTAAAATTGAAGAAAACCGCCGCTCTGCCGGGAGTTACTCACCAAAATGATAAGCTGGAAATCAGTCCTCATGCCGAACCGGGGGCTTATCTTCTGGTCGGCAGCAGTGACGACGGTGCCTGGCTTGCGCAGCCGCTAAAGGTACTGCCTCCGATGGTCTTTAAAAAACTGGACTGTCTTATCAGCAGCGATGGAAAAAGCATGAAAGCCGCAGCGCAACTGCTTCCCGGAATCAATGGCAGGATAAAGGCAAGTCTCGCTGTCCGCGGCGGCGGCACAAGCTCCATTGAGGCTGCTGCTGTCAAGGATGAACCGCTGACCTTGTCTCTGGACATCCCGGGGTTCTCCGCAGGCAGACGCATGGAAGGTACTGTAACAGTTCAAGGCATGGGCTCAATACCATTCAAAGTGGAAAAAAACTTTGATCAGACCATGCTTGTCTGCCGTATCATGAATGAAGACGTTAAAGGCGCTATTGACTGGAGCGAAGTGCCGGCGGTGGACATCAGCAAATGGGGGCCATGGCCCGGGCCAATCAAGCCAACCGACTGTTCCGCCGTCATCAAGACTGCCGTCGGGAAATCCGGCTTTCATTTACTGGTGGACGTAAGCGACGACTTCCATTACCAGATCGCCGATCCGGTTTCGATGTGGATGGATGACTCACTCCAGATTGCCTTTGACATGGATGCTTCATCCCCCTGGCTTTACAACAACATCGGCGATGGCCGTTTCAACGGTCATAGAATTTTTGAATACGGCGTGGCGCATTCCTCGAAAGGCGGTGAACCGGTCGTGTGGAGATGGCGCGCGGATGCTCCGGACATGAAAGCTAATTGTACTGATCCGTCAGTCAAGGTCTCTGTCATCCGTAACGGCGCTAACATTCTCTATGAAGTTTTCTTCCCCTGGCGCTCCCTTGGACTGGAAGATAGTCCTGCTGCCGGTTCATTTTTGGGTTTTTCTCTGGCCGTCAATGATACGGACAAGGGCGGCGACCGCCATGCCCTGCTTCTGGGTAACGGCATAGTCGACGGTAAAGACCCTGAACGTTTTGCAAAGCTTTATCTCGTGAAATAGAATTTCACGGAGGACAATAAATTTCACGGAAGGTTTTTAAGATGAGAAATTCAAGAGCCGCATGGCTCAAAAATGCCCGATGGGGCGCGTTTGTGCACTTCCTGGCCGACCCGCCAAGCTCGATGGCCAGCGCCGGGATGTCCGCGACGGACTGGAACAGACGCGTGGACGGCTTCGACTGCGAAGGACTGGCAAGCCAGCTTGAGTCGGCCGGAGCAAGCTACTGCTTCCTCACGCTCGGACAGAATTCCGGTCACTTCTGTTCGCCCAATGCCACTTACGAACGTCTGACCGGAGTTCAACCCTGCAAATGTTCGCGCAGAGATTTGATGATGGATTTGCACGGTTCACTTTCCAGACGCGGAATCCGGCTGCTTGCCTATCTGCCCTCCCATGCGCCGATGCATGACGTGGAGGCCGTGCGCAAACTGAAATTTACTCCGCCGTGGGATTTTTCCCAGTGGTCACCGATCAGCGGCTCCTACTCTGCAAAGGATTTCGAGGGCGTGGATGAACGCGTCAGCCAGGGGCAGCGGAACTGGGAAGCTGTCATTCGCGAATGGTCATTGCGCTGGGGCTCCAGAGTCGAAGGCTGGTGGTTTGACGGCGTTTATTGCGCTGACAAAATGTATCGTCGCGACGACGAACCAAATTTCAGGAGTTTTGCGGCGGCGGCCCGCGCCGGCAATCCGGACAGTTGCGTCGCCTGGAATCCGGGCGTGCTCTATCCTCCGGTCGAAATGGACAGTGAAGAGGATTACACCGCGGGCGAAATTAACGCCCCTTTCCTGTTAGATCATGCCGGAACCTGGCAGGGGCGCGAAACCTATCAGGTACTGACGTTCCTGGGCCAGTTCTGGTGCCGGGGGCCGGTCCGCTTCACTTCTGAAGAGGCTGCGCTCTTCGTGAAGGAGGTCAATGCCTATGGCGGAGCTGTGACCTGGGATCTGCCCGTTGACGAAAAAGGACTGATTCACGAAGACTGTTACGCGGTTTTGAAAGGTTTGGAGAAAGCGCTGCACGCTTTGCCGCCGGTTCCAAAAACCGCCTCTGTCGCGGCTAAACCTCTGGGAAACTGCAAACAGTACAGCGATGGCTCCTCGTCCGGGAGTGAAGTGGAAATCACCCTTTCAAACAAGTGGGATTGCAAGGTGGAAGGTTCCGTAAAGTTGCAGTCGGAACCGCCGGACACGCTCATTCTTCAAGCCGATGCGCTCCCTTACAATCTCGCACCGGGCCAGACTGAAGTCTTCCGCCTGAAAGCAGGGTTGTCGGAGCAGGCGAAGTTCGGACAGAGCGTCAAACTGCTGCTCCAGACTATACCCGGACAACCAGCGCTGCCCGTCAAACTGCCGATGGAGTTCCTCTTCTCCGGTGCGGTCTCCTGTTTCGACGTCTGGTATAAACAGGAGCATTGCGCCACAGTGAAACTTTCATTTGCCGGCGACATTTTGAAAATGGAATTTTCTGTAAATGATACCCGCATTGAGCGCTCAAGCACACCATGGGCAGGCAGCAGCATCGAGCTCTTCATGGCCCGGGAACCGGGTGCGAAAGTCCGGCAATTATTCCTGCTGCCGGACGACGGCAGGGAAAAGGCTGTCGCGTTCTGCGCCGACGCACAGAAACAGTCCAGAGCGCAAGGGTTGACTTACAGCAGCCGACGCACCGCAACAGGCTACGACTCGGAGGTGGAAATTCCACTGCCGTGGTGTCTCGATATGGATTCCGTTCCTGATAGCTTTCTGCTGGCCTTGACTTTCAATCTGTTCAACGAAGGAAAAGCGCTCATCAAAGCGCAACTATTCGGTAACGGATCATCCCACGCCAAACCAGACTACTTCGCTCATATCCCGGTAAAGCAGCTACCAAGTTTTTGAGCAATTAATCCGACATCCGTCAATCATCCCGGCAGCCTGTTTCACTTCTGAAACTGGCTGGCAATATTTATTGATTACAGCACCCCTACATTTATCGTATAGGAATTTGTATTTTAACAGGGCTTGCCCGCCGGAGGCGTGGATAGACAGGATATGCAGGATAAGAAAAACCGCTTCACTATGAAGAACCAAACGCACGAAAGAAAAAAACAATACATATTTACCACAGAGGACGCAGAGCACACTGAGGAAAGACAAATACACTTCACCATGAAGGTATGAAGTAACCCCCCGGGAACGCCGGTCGCCTGACCGGCTTTATTGATTTCGCCGTTCCGGCGACCAACGCCTCG
>JBAWXM010000248.1:0-7946 GCA_037144075.1 Lentisphaerota bacterium
GACGAAACATTTCATTCGTCTAGTTTAGTGATACCTTACCTGGACACACATTCAACCAGAGTAAAATTCTTCTTCCTGCTCACTTCATTCACCTTCTTTTTGTATTTTTCCATAAGACAATTCACCACTCTTTAAAATATTACTTTTACAAAAAACGTAATATTAACATAATTAACCTTTGCCGGCTTGTCAAATATTACTTTTAAAATTTTTGTAATATTATATTTTTATTCAAAAAACTTGCACACCGGGTAATGCTGAATTAAACTATGATTAACAACTGGAGTTAATTTACTATGAACGAATCAATTATATTCAGGACAGATCCGGCGGTTATTGCGTCATTGCTGTTTATCGGGATGGTTGCCGCGTTATATATGGGCAGATATTTATCAAAAAAATTCGACAGCAATATTGCCAAAGGTAAAAATCCGCTCAAGTCAACTGTAATCGCGTCAATACTGGCGCTGTTCGGCTTCCTGCTGGCTTTTACTTTCGGATTGAGCGGCAACAGATTTGATGACCGGCGGAAACTTGTCGTGGACGAGGCTAATTGCATCGGAACAGCAATTCTCCGGGCAGACTTGTACCCAGATCCGGTCAGAACTGAATTAAGGGGTTATTTAAAAAATTATCTAGCCGCCAGGCTGGAATTCTATGAAGCCGGGCATAACAATGTACTGATAGAATTATCATTGAACAAAGCAGATGTTTATGCAAAACTGCTGTGGAAAAAAGTAATCGGGTTTTCTGCAAACAAAGATATGTCCCTTCAATCCATGCAAATGGTGCCTGCGCTTAATTCAATGTTTGACATTGCCACTTCCAGAAATATCAGCGGGATGGAAAGTGTCCCGAATTCAATTGTTTTCTTTCTATTGGCAATCTCTTTAATCAGCGTTTTTTATATCGGGTATTTATCTACCGAAGAAAATTATTTGAATAAAACGATTGTTATTGGTTTTTGTTTACTGGTGGCTTTAGTCATTTATATTACGCTTGACCTGGACAATCCAAGAAAAGGATTGATAAATCTTGATATAAGTTATCGCGCCATGTATGACGTAAAAAAGATGTTTGAATAACGGCGATACTTCAACGTTTGCGACGCTTGAGGAAACGGAAAAATTCTCCCGCCAATAAAACAATGGATGTGGCAAGCGTAATCAATGCCCAGTCGGAAAAAGTAAGCGGTATTGCCCGGAATACTTTGCCGCCGAACTGAACCACCAGAACCTGGCCGATAAATATTACTGCGGCGATCAGGAGAAATATCTTATTTTTCATCAAACCGCTGAACGCTGAACGGCTTGAACCCAGGCAGCGGGCATTGAACAGGTTCCAGAATTGCAGCATTACAAAGACGCAGAAGAAGATCGAAAGTTCACGCGGACTGAGCAGCGCTTCGCCGGCGGTGGTATTATGTTTCATAAAGAACAGCATACCGATAAAGACAACCAGAAACGCAGCCGCCGTTTTCAGGATCAAGCCGGCCATGACTGGAGTGACAATGAAGTCGCTGCTTCTTCTGGGTTTCCGTTCCATTACTTCCGGATGCGGCGGTTCGGTGGAAAGCGCCAGCGCGGCGAAAGTATCCATAATCAGATTAACCCACAGCATCTGAATCACGGTCAGCGGCAGTTCCACCCCGATGAACGGTCCGAGCATGGCGATAACCAGCGCCGCCACATTGATAGTAAGCTGGAAAAGGATGAACCGCTGGATGTTCTGATATAGCGAACGCCCCCACATGACCGCATTGACAATGCTGTTGAAAGAATCATCCAGCAGAATAATCGCACTGGCCTCCTTGGCCACGGCGGTTCCGGTTTTGCCCATGGCGATGCCGACGTCGGCATAGTTGAGGGCAGGGGCGTCATTAGTGCCGTCTCCGGTAACTGCCACGACCTGTCCGGCGGCTTTCAGTGACTTGACCAGTTTTAATTTGTCCGCGGGCCTCGCCCGTGCCATGATTGTGAGGCGCGGCGCGGCAGCAATTGCCTCCTCCTCTGTCATCGCCATGAATTCTTTGCCGGTGATGATTCTGCCTTCGGCGTCCTGGTCATTCCATAACCCGATCTGCCGTCCGATTTCTTTGGCAGTTTCCGGATTGTCGCCGGTAACCATTTTAACCGCTATTCCCGCTTTGCGGCAGGCTATAATTGCGGGGGGAACATCAGCCCGGACAGGATCGGCGATCACGACAAATCCCATCCATGCCATGTTATTGGCAACATGTTCAAGGTCATCATGTTCCACTGCTGATTCCAGACAGGCAATCCCCAGCGTCCGCATCCCTTTAGCCTGATATTCTTTAAGATGCCGCAGTAACTGTTGACGGTAATCGGCAGTCAAATCCCTGTTGCCGTCAAGTTCCTTAATTAAAGTACAGCGCTCCAGGATTATTTCCGGCGCGCCTTTGACATACAGAACAGTTCCGCCGGTTACAGCGGAAACACCTCTCGTTCCCATAAATTTTCTTTCAGTAGAAAATGTCCACTGAAATGAAACTTTGAAGTTTTCGCGGATAAGCTCATAGTTCTGTTTGCCGGCGTTCAGCCACAACAGCAGTGCGCCTTCGGTCGGGTTCCCGATTGGTTCCGGCTCGCCGGGCTTAACTCTGGAAAGGTTCGCGGTGGAGTTGGCGGCAATCGCTTCGGCAATAATTCTGCCGGATGGTTCGTTCTGTGATTCTTCCAGCGTTTTGCCGTTAAGCGCCGGGAAAATGGTTTCATGAACACGCATCTGATTCATAGTCAGGGTACCGGTCTTGTCAGTGCAAATAACAGTTGCGGCGCCGATGGTTTCACATGCGTGCATTTTGCGCACCAGGTTATTGGCGGCAGTCATGCGGCGCATGCTGTAGGCCAGGCTGAGCGTAACGCTCATTGCCAGACCTTCCGGCACCGCTACCACGATCAGAGTTACAGCAATCATAAAAAAGCTGATGAATTTCGGCACTGCGGACGGAGACAGCCAGTTATTGATATCCGCCGGCAGTTGACCGGTAAAAAAAAGCGCCGTCAGTCCGCCGGAAGTCAGCAGCAGGCCGATCACGATCATTGCGAGCCAGTTGCTGATGCCTTCTTTCTGCAACCAGTCTGGATGTTCACCTCTGCCCTTCAGCAGTTCAATTCCGTTGTACACAACCGGCAGCCATACTTTGATCATTGCGACAAGCACACCCGCCAGAAGCAGGCAGGCCACGGTCCATTGTCCGGCCGTCTGGGTAATGTCCCCTTTGAAAATGCTTCTGACTGTCAGCGCGGAAAATGTAATCGCCGAAACTCCGAATCCCAGCACGCTGATGACTTTTCCGAGCTTCTCAAGTTGCCGGTTCAACGGCGTTTCGTCCTTGACCTGCTCGGAAGCGGCTTGTGCCGCACAGCCGATCTCGGTCTTAACGCCGACTGCGGTGACTCTGATATATGCATGTCCGTCCACCGCCAGAGTGCCGCGGAGAACTTTATCCGCCGGATAGGTTGATTCTTCAATTCCGGCAAATTCCTGACTGTCCGCGGCAACTTTCATCACCGGCTCGGATTCGCCGGTGAGTTTGGACTGGTCAACCTGCATATTTACCGATTCAAGCACTTCACCGTCAGCGGGAAACTCTTCGCCAAGCTCAATAAAAATCACATCCCCCACTACCAGGTCTTTGCGTGGGACAGTGGAAAACTGCCGGTTGCGGATGGCCTTGATCGGAATATCATCGTTGACTTGATTCAAGATATCGAATTCTTTTTCCGCCCGGAATTCATTAAAAAACGCCAGCAGGGTTGCCAGCATAACGGCAACAACAATCCCTGTGCCTTCAATCAGTTCGCCGGTGCAAATTGCAATCAGTGCGGCAATTATCAATATTCTGATAACAGGATCGTGAAATTTAGACAGTAACTGCTTCCACCATGGTTCCCGTAACGGCGGCGGCATAATGTTAGCGCCATATTTTTTGCGGCTCTCAATTATTTCATCGGATAATAATCCACTAAATTTTACATTTTGTACAGAATCAGCCATATCATGCATTGCCTTAAATCTTTTAAATCATTCAAAAACAGAGTCAATTACAGCAAACTTTAAAATACATTTTTAACAGCAGTTTGCAAATAGACGCAAGTTTTTATATAACCGGCTTGCAGATTTGCGCCAACACACTCATTTTATACTTTAAAGAATATATTAAAACCGGAACATATGAGGCCGTGACGATGTTGAAGAATAAACGGGAAAAGATTATTTTTTATTTGTGCGCAGCGTTCCTTTTTCTGTTGATAGCAATGTTGACGAAAAGTGAAGTTACGATGGCAGGCAACGAAGCGAGCCGGCTTGGAACGGTTCAGGCGCTGGCGGAACAGAATACGTTTGTTACAAACAACACCGCATTTAGAGTTGTTAATAATGATACTTTTAATATTGACGGCAGGATTTATTCAGATAAACCGCTGCCTATGATGGTGGCGCACGGGATGATGTACAAGCTGATTGCCGGAGTGTCCGGCATCAGCTTTAATACGCATTATTACCTCTCAATATTCCTGACCAATTTACTGGGCGTTGGCCTGCTGAACATTATTTTATTCATATTGTTTTTCAACCGGCTTGACCGTGATGTGGAAGCGCCGTTTGTCAGTAAGATTTTTCTTGGCGTCAGTCTCCTGGCGTCAACTTTGCTGTTGTCATACGGAGTTTCAATGAATAATCATACTCCGGCTGCGCTGCTGCTTTGGATGCTGTGCATGCAGTTGATGGATTATCCCGGCAAAGGCACAATGGCTGCGGCCTTCCTGGCCGGGCTTACCGCCGGCTGCCTGTTTGACCTGGAGATGGCTATTGGCGGCCTGTTTGGCATTGCCGCGTTTGCTATTATGGCGCTGGCATCAACGGAACGGAAATTCGCGAGGACCGCAGTTTACTCCATAGGCGGATTGCTTCCGATTATGGCTATGGGGGGTATAAATTATATTGCATTCGGACGTATTACTCCGCAGTATTTAGGAACTGGCGGAACATATAGTCCCGGCGTCGTATGGCAAAATAATATCGGTTATTTTGCGGATATTCTTTTTGGCGGCCGGGGTTTTTTTTCGTATATGCCGGCAATGTTGTTTATCATCCCGGTTTTGCTGATTAACCGCAAAATATTTAAAAATTGCGCTGAATCAATCATTTTGATGGCGGTAGCCGCGGTGATCCTGTTTTACGGAATATTCACCAGCGAGTATGGCGGCTGGGCCTATGGATTTCGCTATCTGATTCCTGTCATTCCGGTCATCTGGTTTTTCATCGCCAGAGAGTATGCGCCGAAAATTCATTCGTGGCAATATGGCGTACTGGTTATTCTGATCTTATGGGGTGTCGTCACCAGCTATGCAGGAACTTATAATCCATGGTGTAATTGCTATGAACGGGAGAACACCCATCCTCTGACGGTGGAATATAATATTCGCAATACTTTTGCGGCAAACCTGCTTTGTATGAGTTTTGAACATGATCCTGAATCTGCATTCAGCAGATTCATGATTTTTAATGTTTACGGGCAACGCCTGGCGGTGGCATATTTGAATCAGGCTTTTGTCAATACCAGGAAAATTGACGAATTGATTCATCTCCGGGAATATTGCCGCAAATATCCGGCGCTTGGCGATGGCGGCAAGCGAAAAGAGAAATAAGATTTTGATATTGTCGCCAGTCGGCTTGTCAATTTCGGCTTGACAGCCGACATAATTACGGGCTGAATTGAACCGTCAGCATCCTTTAAAATCTTCAGGATACTCATTGTAATCCTGAAATCATTTATTTTGACCGACGGATGCTGTAATTGGAATAAGATACATAAGCTCCCCGTTCTTGCTTACCGCTTCCAGCTTATAGTATTTATATATAATGTCAGCAAACCGCGTTTTGGAGATAATCAGTGGAACTTCAGCCTTTTTAAGCTCTTCTCCAATTCTGCTCCAGTCTTTGATGAAGACTAATTCAAATAAGCAGAGATTGTTAATTCCGGCCCGCAGCCCTGTTTCAGCGTAATATACTCCACTCATATCGCTTACGATATTAACAACCTTATTTTTTCCGGCATTCGCCAGAATAAAGCGGATATCCTGTTCCAGTTGACAGGTATCGTTCGGTGCTAAAATCCCTCGACATGTACGTTCAATGTCTGTCGCAATCATTTTGGAGCCGCAAGCGATAGTCAGCATTGCGCAGACCGCAAAAAAAACAGCCGGCAATATCAGCATCTTAAAGTCTCCGCTAATAAGTCTGGCTTTAACAAGCCTGATGATCCGGTCGGCATAAATAAACATCAGCATCAATGCCGGCCAGATCACTGACGAAAGATTCGAAGTATGCGAACGTCCCTGATAATAAGTAAATAATCCAATCCCCAAGACGGAAAGGAAGATAGAGAGTTTGGCTAAAATATTAAACCTGCCTGAAATAAAAGAGCGCAATCCGAGGATAATGCCTAACAGATAAATTCCGGCAAATACGCACCATGGGGCGGGCAGCTTCGGCAAGGGGATCATCATGAAGCCGGATGAAGAAAAAAGTCTGATATATTTTAGCGACTCCGCGGAAGAAATCATACAGCCCTGCTGGGCGCTGAAGATGATCAGCAGCGTAAAAAACGCAAATAAAAATGAAAAGCAGAATAATGATAACTGCATTAACGCTGGCAATCGTGTTTTTGAAAAAATAAGTTCTAAACACATAACAGCTAAAAAAGCGCCGAAAACTGCAATCCCGGAATCAATATTCCACCATAATCCCAACCCTGCCAGTATTCCACATAAAACAGCAATGTATTTTTCCCTGAAAAAAATCAGGCAGGAAAAAAGCAATACAGACAATGCCGGAAAAAGAAACCGTATGGGATAATATGCGAAATAAGGCTCTATGCTGATTTGCATTCTTCCATCGTTACTAAAAAACCATGTTCCGCCTGTTGTCAAAAACAAAACAAGCGCAAAAGCCGGAATCAAAGCCTTATTTTTCATGCATTTAAACAATACCCAGTAAACAGACAAGCAGCCAGCCCAGAATAAAATCGCCATTACTGCCGAAATATTAAGCATAGAGGGAGAAATCATTTTGAAAACCGGCGCCAGCATTCTCTGGTAAAACCCGTATTGATGATAATCTGTCCCCCCGGCTGTTGCCTGGGATATGGCATAGGCAATAATATTCGGATGATCCGGAACTTCTGCGCTGACAAGATCCAAAGTGTATATCCGGCAATATAAAATCTGTAAAAGAGGAATGAGCATCAGCAACGGGAAAAGAAATTTGCCGAACCACAAATTCAGATTAAATTTTAACAATCCATAAATTGCAATAAAGGATAAAACCGGAGCCAGGAGCAGCATAGCATAATTATCCAATGCCGGACCGAAAAGCAGATAGATGAATTTAGGAAATGCCGGCGGGAATTGTGGCCATAAAAAGCAGACAGCCATGATGGTTAATATGAAAATATTCATAATAACTGTTTTCACAAGCATGGAACGAGCGTCAATCTGCTGCTTTGTATTCTGGAATGCCTCGCAAATATAAATAACCGCAAAGCCAATCGGGATGCTCAGCAGCGTTAAATAAATAAAAGTTGTGCGTTCCCTGAGTTCCGGGAACAGCGCGCCTCTGACGCTTGGCATAAATTCCCGACGCAGGAGAAACAGCTCATCAGGAGAAGTTTCATGCGCATTAAAGTAAATCAGGCAGCCGCAGGAAATCAATAAAAATGCCGCAAAAATAAATTCAACAAATGTTAAAAATATTTCTCCGCTATAATCTTCTTTCTTCATTATTTTAAGTCTTTATTGTAAAAAAATGTTTTCTTGCTTAAATCATCGGGACAAATAACGCATACCCTGCTATATAGCTTTTCATAGTATATTATATCATCAAGACAAATTCAATCTTCATCGGGTAAATTCCCGTCCCTT
>JBAWXM010000249.1:0-7943 GCA_037144075.1 Lentisphaerota bacterium
ATTATAGCGTCTATTTGATTTTTAATTGGAATAATAAACCTTGGACTGCGTCCGTTTTTCAATTATACTGAAGACCGTTGCGACGGACACATCTGGATTACTGTTCTGGCATATCACCTGCTGCGCTGGGTTGAATATTCCTTGCAAGTCGCAGGATGCAAACTCTCATGGTAGACGCTGCGGAAGACGCTGGCTACACATTGCTATAGCAGTATAATCATTCCCGCAGACGACGGGAAAATCCGGCATCTGCGCAAACCGGACAGGCCGGACGAACTGCAGCGCAGCATTTACTCGCTGCTGGAGATAGATTTGAAAAAAATGCCGGTCAGGAATACAATTTTTAAAAAGATGTGAAAGCGACGTTGTGCCTGCTTTGGGGATAAGTCGTTGATTACCAACATGCCTTTTTTAGCCTGCGGAAGCTGGGTTAATTGGCTTCTGCGGCATTTTTGATTTTTTCCAGTTCTTCCCAGCGGGCGTATAATTTTTCCAGAGACGTTTTGGCGGAATTCAGTTCGTTATGCAGTTCAGCGCTGCGCGAACCGTGTTTTTCGAAGAAATCCGGCGAGGCGAAAAGATTTTCAATGCGGCTTACTGCTTCTTCGGCTTCCAGTATTTTCTCTTCAATCGTTTCCAGTTCCAGTTTTTCACTGAACTTCAATTTGCGCGACTTATTCGCCGCAACTGCCATTCCTGATTTTGAGTTCGCACTTTTTTCAGTGTCTTTCTTCTGTGCGGCGGAAGCAGTCCGGCGGCTTAGATAATAGTCATAGTCACCGACGTTCGAAGAGATGCCGCCGCCGTCCTCCAGCGCGATGATGTGCGAACAGACGCGGTTGAGGAAATAGCGGTCATGACTGACCACCAGCAGACAGCCGGCATACGAGACCAGCGCCTCCTCCAGCAGCCGCAGGGTGGCCAGATCCAGGTCATTGGTAGGCTCGTCAAGGATCAGGAAATTGCCGCCTTGCTTCAGGATTTTAGCCAGCATCAGCCGGGCGCGTTCGCCGCCGGACAAACGGTCAATCCGGGTGTTGATCCGCTCGTCCGAAAACAGGAAGCGGCGGAGATAAGTCCACACGCTGACCTTGTCGCTGCCGACAAAGGTGGTCTGGTTCCCCTCCCCGATCTCTTCAAACACCGTATTCATCGGATTCAGGCTCATCCGGCCCTGATCAACATAGTTGAATTCGACCGTCTCCGCAATCTCCACTTCACCGGAAGTCGGCTGGATTTCGCCAGTGATCAGTTTCAGCAAGCTGGTCTTGCCTGTACCGTTGCGCCCGACAATCCCGACCCGCATGCCTTGTTCAAACTCATAACTGAAATTCGAGAATAACGATGCCGAATCACCGTAAGCCAGTGTCACGTCTTTCAAGATCACGGTCTTGTTACCCAGTCGGCTGGCGGTCGGAATCAGCAAATCAATATCCTTTTCTTTCGCCGGG
This sequence comes from Lentisphaerota bacterium, assembly GCA_037144075.1. Taxonomy (GTDB): domain Bacteria; phylum Verrucomicrobiota; class Lentisphaeria; order Victivallales; family Victivallaceae; genus CAIPAT01. The sequence goes on from JBAWXM010000249.1 coordinate 1,452, forward strand.
CCCGAAGCGGAGGCGATTTCGTCATACCGTTTAACCCTGCCCATGTTGCGTTTCAATCTGGCTTTAGGCGAACGCCTGACCCATTCGACCTCCGAACGCAGAAATGCCTGGCGTTTGGATTCCTGCTCATCCTCGGCGTATTCGCGTTCGGCTTTAGCCTCGATAAAATCGCCGTAACTGCCTTCATATGAATAAAGTTTGCCGTTGCTAAGTTCGATGATACGGGTGGCGACGCGATCCAGGAAATAACGGTCATGCGTGACAAAAACACAGGTGCCGCGATAAGCCGCCAGAAAGTTTTCAATCCAGATCACGGTGTCAGTGTCCAGATGATTGGTAGGTTCGTCCAGCAGCAGCAGATCCGGTTCCCCGACGACAGCGCGACCCAGCGCGACCCGCCGTTTTTCGCCGCCGGAAAGCGAGGTGCAGATACGTTTCCCGTCGGGGAGATTCAACCGCTCCATGACCGTCCGCACCTTATGATCCAGGTTCCAGGCATTATAACGGTTGATGATCGCCTCCATTTCTTCATGTCCGACAGAATGCGCAGGCAGGCTTTCATAACGGGCAAGGAGTTCTTCAAAATAAACAAGACCGGCTTTGATATTATCATAAACCGATATTTTTTCGTCAATGGAAAATTCCTGCGGCAGAAACGCCACCCGCAGGTCGCGCGCAAACGCCAGCGAACCGTCGCCTGGCTGCTCAGTTCCAGCCAGTATCCGCAGCAGCGTGGACTTGCCGCAGCCATTACGCCCGACCAGCCCCACCCGTTCGCCCTCATGAACCGACAATGCGGTATCATCCAGCAGGCACTGCCTGCCGATGGACAACTTCAGACCTTCGCCGGAAAAAATCACCCTGTCATTATCTGCCGCCATCAGCTTAAATCCTTTATCTTTTAAATGAAACAACTCAAGGGGCATAATCTACTGATTTTTTCATTCAAAACAAGTCCGTCGCGGTAAATATCATTATAAAGCGGGGCGGACAAGGTTAGTTCGCAGCAGTCTTGCCGCTTGATTTTCCGGTTCGCAGGGCTCTATTAAGAGATTGACAACGGAGCATTATTTATGCAGAAGCGGATTACCTGGATATTAGTTTCCTGTATTATAGCTATTTCAGCATTTATAGTAATATTGACGTTTCCTTACGGCATGAAGAAGTATCTTTATCCCAAGGCGCCGCCGATGCCGGCGGCGGTAACAACGCCGATGGAACAACTATTGAAAGAGCTTGAGATTGAAATGCGGACGAAAACCCCGGAAGTATTGAAAAGTTTTCTGCCCGGATTGCATGATTTCGAAATTGACCGGATAGAGCAGGAGGCAGGAATAAAACTTCCGCCTGATATGCGCAAACTTTACAAGTGGCACAACGGTCAGCGCAGCAAAGGCATCGCCGGGCCAATCCCCGGCCATAGATTCATCCCGCTGCAGGAAGCAGCGGCGGAAAAAAATAATCAATGGCGGAAAAATCATGAAGAAAACCGGGCGCGGCGGGTTTTGCTCAATTCATTTATTAAACACCGGAAGACGTGGCTGCCGATATTTGAGGATATTTCCGGAGACGGGTATTTTTATGATGTCGCGAAAAATGAAGCACGCGGCGCGGTATTCTATTGTTTTGCTGAAACCAATACCTATGTATTTTTCCCCTCAATCAGAAATCTGCTGGCAGCTACTTTGAAGTGTTACAAAAATAATATCTTCAAAATTGTAAAGTACGACAATCAGACCACGCTCGAAGACGAATATTACCAGAGCCGCACGATATGGCTGGAATTCGGCGCCGCCAACAGCCAGAAATTATAGAATAGAAACTCAGGATGGTTTATTGCCGGAAGCCTGAGAAATGATTTCCAGCATAGCGGTGCGGAACCCCTTGCCTTCATCCTGCACTGTATCCAGCACCTCGTTAACAATGTCCTGAGTAGTTTTTACCGGCAGTTTTGCCAGAAATATGAAACGGTGGCCGGCGGCATGGATACTATCGCCATCTTTTAGAATGTCCAGTTCATTAAGCAGTTTGCGGCTGTTATGGAATGTGCCGTTTCTGGCGCCCAGATCAATAATCGCATAATCCCCGTTGTCTTCGCGCTGAATCGCGAAATGCTCCCGGCTGATCTCTTTGTCCAGAAGCTGGAAGTCGCAATGTTCGCCCCGTCCGAAAATAACCATCCGGTCAGGAAGCTGATAGAATTTCCTGGATGAACCGTCTTTGTATTGAATGTAAGCCATAAGTAACTTATACCTGTATGATAAGTTAATAATGATAACTTATTCTGTGATAAAATCAATAGGCTGAAAATAAAAAAAGCCGAACCTTAATGGTCCGGCTTGAATAAACTGCTGAAACAGCCATCAGGCTTTTTCGAAATTTCCAGTCCTGATGCAGGCGGTGCAAACTTTCATCCGCTTGTTGCCCTGCTCAGTCTTAACGCGGATTTCCTGAATGTTCGGATGGAAAGTACGTTTGTTGTTTTTAACAACGTGCATACCGATACCGCCGGCTTTAATTGCAAGTCCCTTACGGGTGATGTTTCCGCCGCTGACTTTCTTCTTTCCGCACATTTGACATACATTACTCATTTTCTCGGTCTCCAACTGCCGGCCATCGTTTGAGCTTCGGTCCGGCTGCATATGTTAAAAGTTTAAACTACTATTTAAAAAATAGTGGTGGGTTGACGGGGATTCGAACCCCGGACCACCGCCTTAAAAGGGCGATGCTCTACCGACTGAGCTATCAACCCACCAGATTTAAATGGTGAGCTTTAAAAATACTTTTCTTTTCCGATATTTCAAACTGAATTTGTAATAATTTTACCATTTTTTTAAAATACTTGCGCTATCCGCCGGTTTTTAGAAGTTCATGATGATTTCCGCACAAATGATAAAATCGTCAGAAAAGCATTTAATATAATGATGATACCGGTGAATCGACTGGAACAAATTATTAAAAATTGGGTCTACGATAAAAGAATAATGCTTGGATTTAAAACAAATTCATGCAATATTATAAGGCTTTTACAGAATCACCAATAACTTTTGCAAATGGAACAAAATGCCGATGAAGAAAAATAGATTGATGAATTTATTGATTTTGCTTTTTGCCCTGACGGTTGCCGCTCTGCCGGCAATAAGCCAGGCTAAAGATCTCACCGAAGATGAAAAGTTGTCGTTAATCACGCGGCTGACCGCGAAAATAATATCCAGCAACCATTACCGGCAGCATCCGCTCAACAACCAGATTTCATCACAGATTTTTGAAGAATACTTCAAATTTCTGGATCCGGCCAAAATGTATTTCACCCAGGAAGACATCAAAAATTTTGAAAAGTACCGTTTTTATCTTGATGATCTAGTTCTGGCGGGCAATAATGAATTTGCGTTCGTGGTATATGATTTGTATGTAAAGCGTCTTGCCATGTACCGCCAATACTGCGAAAAGAAACTTGCTGAAGGTTTTGATTTTGCCCAGGATGACAGTTTTATGATTGACCGGGCAAAAGTTCCGCGTCCGGCCAGTATCCAGGATCTTCATGATGTTTGGAACAAAAAACTTAAAAACGACCTGCTTTATTTCCGCCTGATGAAGCGTTCAATGGACGAAGAAAGCAAATCCGGCAAAGATGTCAGAAAAGATGCCAGAGACGCCAAGAAAAGCAATGCCGCCGCACTGGACACCCGCAGTCCGGAAGAAAAGATTAAACGCCGCCTGCGCGATATAGCCAATGAAGTGGAGCAGAAAGATAAAAACGATATTCTGGCCATTTTCCTGACCTGCATGGCACAGACTTACGGTCCGCATTCAAGTTATTTTTCCCCCAGGGATGAAGAAGATTTCAATATCCATATGAAACTTTCGCTTTCCGGCATCGGCGCGGTATTGACCAGCGACGACGGGTATACCAAAATCGTCAAAATCATTCCTGGCGGCCCGGCAGCCAAAGACGGCAGACTTAATGAAGAAGACAAGATTATTGCCGTTGCTCAGGAAAACAACGATCCGGTGGATATTATTGACATGTCATTGAGCAATGTAGTTAAAATTATCCGCGGCGCACAGGGCAGTAAAGTCACATTGACAGTGCTGTCCGGCAAAAAAGGCGGCAGCGCCATCCCGCAGAATATTACTCTGATGCGGGATAAGGTTGAAGTGAAAAGCGGTGAAGCCAGCGGCTTCATCAAAGCAGTAAAACATGGAGACGGCACATCAGGAAAAGTAGGAGTCATCACACTGCCCAATTTTTACATGGACTTTGAGGGAGCTCAAAACGGCGACACAGATTACAAGAGTTCAACTCGTGACATCAATAAAATCCTGGACGGATTTAATAAAGAAAATATTGACGGACTGATTATTGATTTGCGGTCAAACGGCGGCGGCAGCCTGGCCGAAGCAATCTCGCTTTCAGGTTTGTTCATCGAAAAAGGCCCGGTTGTCCAGGTACGCCAGAGCAACCGCGAGGTATCGGTAAAATATGACCCCGATCAGGAAATTCACTACAAAGGACCGATGATTGTTCTGGTAAATAAACTTACATCGTCCGCGGCTGAAATCTTTGCCGGAGCGATGAAAGATTATAAACGCGCTATCATCATTGGCGACTCCAGAACCTACGGCAAAGGAACTGTGCTGGATGTCGTCGCGCTTAAACGGCTGTTAAATTATGTTAATCAGGATTTTCCGGCAGGATCAATAAAGTATGAAAGCGCAGTATTCTACCGGGTAAACGGTTCATCCACCCAGCAGCTCGGCGTCACTCCCGACATTATTTTCCCGTCAATCACGGAAAACATGAAAGTCGGTGAGCTTTTTAGCGACAACCATCTGCCGTGGGATGCCATTCCGGCGCTGCCCCATGATATCTATGATAAAAATCTGGAAAAAGAATTACCGGATTTGAAGAAAAATTCGGCAGCCAGAATTAAAAACGACGTCAAATACAAGTTGCTAAAAGAGAACATTGAGCTGTTTAATAAATATAAGGACCGCACCACAGTATCGCTCAATGAAGATAAACGCTGGACGGAATACTTGAAGGAAAAGAAGGTTTTCGATGAACAGGAGAAGCTGCTTCCCAGAGAAGACAGAAGCGATTCAAAGAAAGACAAGCCGGAAGAAACTGATTTCCTGATTGATGAATCAATAAATATTCTCTATGACTATATCAAATCTTCCGGCAAAATAATCGCGATAGCCCAAAGGGCCGCCTGATTCTGAAGGTCAGACAGGTGGTCTGACTATGGCGGCCTTCAGCGCCATCGGGTTATTGCGTCAACCGTAAATTTCGGCACATGCAGGACATCATTGTCATCCAGATAATAGTTGACCGGCATTCCGGCGGCAATATCCTCCAGAACGGGTGCTTCATCAGGATATCCGGCAGCAAGCAGATAAATCACGGTTGTATCTTCCGGCAACTCAAGTATCATATCCACATTTTCGCGTTTAAAAGCGCCAAGCCAGCAGCAGCCGATGCCCAATGAATAAGCGGCAAGCGTCATGCTTTGCATCGCGGCCCCCGCATCAGCGTGCAGAATATTACTGCCGTCTCTGGAACTTAGGACAGCAATAAAGGTCAAAGGCGCGGTATTGCCGGGTTCCGGGTTGCGGCGCGGTCTGACCAGTCCGCCCCATGCGGTGTTTTCAAAGATTCTGGAGACCAGTTCCGGTGTCTGAACAACAATATAGCGCAACGGCTGCATATTACCGCCGCTGGATGACAATCTGGCGGCGTCAAGCATTGTCCTTATTTCGCATTCCTTGACCTGAATCTGCTTAAAACGCCGGACTGTTCTTCTACCATGAACCGCTGCTGATAATTCCACAATAGACTCCGTTTTTTAATAATCAGTCTGTAATGACTGCAATCGCGCTGTTAACATTGCCGAATGGCGCGCTGACTTGAATACCCTGCACTACGGAACGAATTGCGGCAACACATTCCCTGGCGATCTCAATGCCTTCCAGGCGCTGGGCATCCCTGGTCTCGGCTTTTGCCATGCGTTCCATAACCTCGTCCGGAACAACCACTCCCGGAACTTCATTTTTCATAAACTCTGCATTGCGATAGCTGGCCAGTGGCCAGATCCCGGCAATTACCGGTATCTTCAAATCTTTAATGCTGTCAATGAATTTCAGTAAAGGGTCGACCGAAAAAACCGGCTGAGTGATGATATATTCAGCGCCTGCTTCAACCTTTTCGCGCAGTCTCCTGATTTCCCGGTTCATGTCTATGGCATTCGGATCTGCGCCGGCGCCGGCAAAAATCGAGGTCGGCATTCCAGTTGTCTTGCCGCCGATATCAATGCCGCGGTTAAGCCGCGACTGGATTTTAAGAATGCCGATGGAATCCACGTCGAATACCGCAGAGGCAAACGGATAATCGCCCAGCTTCGGCGGATCGCCGGTAATAAACAATATATTATTGATTTTCTTGCATGCGCAGCCGAGCAGATCGGCCTGCATCCCGATAATATTTTTATC
>JBAWXM010000250.1:0-7919 GCA_037144075.1 Lentisphaerota bacterium
GTCACCACAGCGGCGCTCAAAATCACAGCACATCCACGGCGCACTGGCTCGACTGCTTTTTTCAGGATTAAGAAATATATGTTTTTGCCATTACTGGCAATGATGATGATTCTCTGTTTTCCGGCATCTTCGGGCGAACAATCAAAAACAGCATCCGTTAAGTCTTCAGAGACGCAACCGGTTTACTCGCTGCAAACATTCAAAGGGAAAAAAATCGCATCGATCACGGGAACCGTATTTGACAAACTTATCAACTCGGTTATTCCTGATGTCACCCACCTGTATTTTAATGATTACACTTCAATGACAGAAGCCTTGCGGCTCGGCAAGGTGGATGCGGTCGGAGTCGATCAGCCGGTCGGCAAAATGCTTGAAGGCAAATGCCCGGACCTGATGGTTTTTCCGCTCCTGGTATTGAATGACAAGCTGGGGTTCGCCTGCCGCAAAGGGGATCATCTGGCAGTGGATGCCGCCAATGCGATCGAGGAAATGCGGCGCAATGGAACCATGGATGAAATGGCAAAACGCTGGTTGTCCGGCAGGGATGAGATGATGGTGATTCCGCCGGAACTTGAAAAGAAAAATGAGGCATCAACTAGGGGGACGCTCCGGTTTGCCCATGACAACGTTTCGATGCCCATGGGGTACAGCGGCGCCGGCGGCAAGTCGCTGGGGTACGATGTGGAGCTGGCAATTCGCATCGGCGTTGCATTGAACCGCAAAGTCGAATTGATTCCGATGAGCTTCGGCGGTCTGCTGGCGGCATTGCAGTCCGGTAAGGCCGATATGGTCGGCGGCTGTTTGTCGGTTACCGAAGAACGCGCGAAAAGCGTTGATTTTGCCGGATCATATTATCAGAGCGGGATAGCGCTGCTTGTCCGGAAGGAGACCGTCGTTACCGCCCCCGCTGCATCAATCAGCAAATGCAGTGATCTGTCGGGCAAGCCGGTAGGCACTACTGCCGGCACAAAATTTGACACGCTGTTAAAGGACAAGGTTCCCGGCGCAATTCCTCAATACTTCAACAACTATCCGGATCAGCTCTGGGCGATGCGTTCAGGCAAAATCGCCGGGTTTGTCGTGGACGAACCGGTAGCCAGGCGAATGACGGCAATACATGGCGATTTGCGGATGCTGCCTGACGCGCTGTGCAATGATCAATATGCCTTTCTCTTTCCGAAATCCAAAGAGGCGTTGAGAAACGACTTCAACCGGATACTGGCGGAAATGCGCAGTTCCGGCATGCTCAAGGCAATGGATAAAAAGTGGTTCAGCACCGATGATTCCACCCGCATTATGCCGGATTATCCGGCTGGCGGAACGCGCGGCGTTCTGACTATGGCCGCCGATACTTCCAGTGACCCGTTCACTTATTTGCATAAAGGCAAAATGCTGGGGCTGGAAGTTGATGCCGCTCAGTATATTGCCGCCCGGCTCGGCTACAAACTCATAGTTACAACCCCGGATCTATCAACCATTATCGACGCGGTAAACTCAGGCAAAGTCGATTTTGCGGCATGCTGCATCTCCGTAACCGAAGAACGCAAAAAGAGCATGCTTTTCAGCGATCCGCATTACGATGGCGGCGTAGTCATCATCACCATGGCGAAAGGGAAGGCGGCGGCCGCGGGGAAAAAGCTGTCGCGCTGGGATGGGTTTAAACTCAGTTTTGAGCGGACATTTGTCACCGAAGACCGTTACAAATTGATTCTGGACGGCCTCTGGGTGACCATCCTGATCTCGGTGCTGGCGGCGTTGCTGGGAACCCTGCTGGGCTTTGTTGTCTGCATGGCGCGCCGGGCAACCACGCTATGGGCGGTGCTTCCGGCAAAAGCGTTTATCGGCACATTGCGGGGAACGCCGCTCCTGGTTATTCTGATGATTCTGTATTATATTGTTTTTGCCAGTGTCAATGTTAATCCTATAATGATCGCGGTACTCGGTTTTTCGCTGAACTTTGCCGCGTATGTTTCGGAAATGATGCGCTCCGGGATTGATTCGGTGGACAAAGGCCAGCTGGAAGCCGCATCCTCCCTGGGATTCAGCCGGTTCCAGATCTTCTGGAAAATCACCTTCCCCCATGCTGCGAGATACGTGATCCCGGTTTACAAGGGGGAATTTATCTCCATGCTGAAAATGACTTCGGTGGTCGGTTATATCGCCATTCAGGATCTTACCAAGATGAGCGATATCATCCGGAGCCGCACCTATGAGGCGTTTTTTCCGTTACTGTCTACCGCTTTGATCTACTTTTTCCTGGCATACGTTATGACCGCTGCCCTTGGTTTTATAGAAGTAAAAATTGATCCGAAGCGGCGCAGGCGGATCATTAAAGGCGTGGTGACAAAATGATCAGCGTAAAACATTTATCTAAATCTTTCGGTAAAAACATGGTTCTGGCTGACGTCAACCTGGAGATCAGCAAAGGCGAAATAATTACAATCATCGGCCCGTCCGGCACCGGCAAGAGCACCTTGCTGCGCTGCCTGAATCTGCTGGAGAAGCCGACTTCCGGCGAAATTACGATTGACAATATCAATCTGCTGCACCCGAAAACGAATATCCGTAAAATGCGGCAGAGAATGGGCATGGTCTTCCAGTCATTCAACTTATTCTCGCATCTGATGATCCTGGAAAACATCATGATCGGACCGGTCAGCCTTTTAAAAATACCCCGGCAGCAGGCTTATGATGAAGCGCTGGAGCTGCTGAAAATGGTTGGGCTGGCGGATAAAGGCTATGCATATCCGGATGAACTTTCCGGCGGACAGAAGCAGCGGGCGGCTATCGCCAGGACGCTTGCCATGAAACCGGAGATAGTGCTTTTTGACGAACCTACTTCGGCACTTGACCCGACCATGACCAGTGAAGTGTTATCCGTCATCCGCAAGCTGGCCGATGAAGGCATGACCATGATGATCATCACCCATGAAATGAATTTTGCCCGCAATGTATCGACCAGGGTGCTTTACATGGATGAAGGCGTGATCTACGAGGAAGGCAAGCCGGCGGAGATATTCAGCCATCCTAAACGCGAAAAAACCCGCAGCTTCATTCACAAAATACGCTCTTTCAGTTTCGAAATTAAATCCAGAGACTTTGACTATATCGAACTCAGCGTGATGCTCGAAGATTTCTGCAAAAAGCAGCTTATGTCATCCAAGACGTTAAACTTGATTCAGCTGGTCATCGAAGAGCTGGTTACAAACAAATTGCCGCAAGCCGCTGAAACTCCTGATATTGTTATAAGCATCGGCTATTCCGAGGAATCCGGCGGGGTGGAAATCAGCATGTCCTACCGCGGCAGCGACTTCAATCCGCTCTCCTCTGAAGATGATAACACTTCCCTGCGGATAATCCGGAACATCGCAAAAAATCCAGTTCACTCATACAGTGACGGCCTCAACAAGCTGGTATTTAAAATATAAGCCCCTGCCGGGAGAAGAAAACCATACGCCGTCTACTGGCAGCATACAACAGGCGCTATCACGCAACTGTCTCCGGCTGAAAGTCCGATCTCGATAACCGGCTCCCGGCTGATTCGTTCTGTTCCGGAAGCGCCGGCCAGTTTTACCCCCTGCGCCGGCGCAGGATTGGCCAGCCGGAGTTTCAGCGCCCTCGCCGCCTTGATCACGATTTTTGTTGTGCGCCCCTGCTCCAAAGTTGCGCTTATCAATGCCCCGCCTTCGCAGGGCATGTCCGTAAAGCAGGCATGAGACCAGTCCGGCGGAGCTCCTGGAAACACGTAAACTATTCCCCGCCGGGAATGCATAAGCATGTCCTGAACTGCCGTGACCGCGCCCATTCCGGCATCCATCTGCATGATTTCGTAAGGCTGTCCGGGAGCGATGAATTTTCGCTCATTGGCTGAACATGGCTGCGAGGCCCCCATCATGGAGAACCCCGGGAAATTAACATCATGCAATGTGCCGTAGCCTTCATTTGTGAACACCCTGCTCCAGATTTCCAGTATCAGTTCGGCCATTCTGCCGTTATTCAGCCTGGAATGCAGCATGGATGCCCAGGGCATGCACCAGCCGGACCACAATCCCATGCCCTGCGTTATCCAGTGCCCGACGCTGCGGTTGACAATATCACGCCATTCGGCGCTGTGAGGATCAATCGCATCAAAAGGACAGATGGCTCCAAGATGAGAGTGATGACGGTGGCTTTCCTCCAAATCAGTTCCATCCCACAAGCCGATCCGTTCTTCGCCGGGGTTGCCGTATAACGATGCGGACGGAAGATTTTTGAGAATGTCAGCCCATGCCGGCGAAGGCGTTTCGCCAAGAATGTCAGCGGCGCTGATCAGATCCTCGCAGAGACGCCGGATTGCCGCGAGTTGAAAACTGGCATTCGCGCCCCAGGCATTCATTGCCGCGCCGCGATATTCAGGAGAAACACTGACCGGCAGCACATAGCGTCCGTTCTGCTTTTCAAGCAGCTGCTCATAAACCCGCATCGTTCCATTCATAAAATCAAACGCTTTGTCCCGCAGGAAACTGATATCTCCGGAATACTGGTAATATTGATACATCATCTGCGCCACCCAGGCGCTGCAGGCATGATCGATTGTGCCGGTCCAGAAACTGCCCATGCAGGTGGAGCGGTCGTCAACCGCGTGAGGCAGAATATAACCGTCATCAATCCCGACAAAAAACTTCGCATTCCGGCGGAGTTGCTCGCGCCAGGAGAGAATCAGTTCAAACAGCGGCAGCAGATGTCCGGTACGGTTGGCTTTGTATGCCGGCCAGTAACACATCTGGACATTGATGTTGAAATGGTAATCGCTTGACCACGGCGGCATGCGGTGTTCTTCGATCCACGGCCCCTGCAATGTGGCGGGTATCCCGGAGGGATTGGTAAAGCAGGCAAACTTATATAAGCCGTAGGAATAAATGAAGTCAAGTTTTTCATTGGGAATATCGATCCGCGGAATATCGCTCCAGTAATTTTTCCACCATATCCAGTTCTCCTGCTCCAGCGCATCAAAGCCGCGGACAGCGGCATCGTCCAGCTGCGCGGCGGCGTTCTTCTCCAGCGCCGGAACATTGCCGCGAACGGTCACGCCCCATATCGCGTTATCGCTACGCCGGTAGCCGATGCACAAGGCGTGATCAGCTGGAAGCGCTTGAATCCAACCGCGCACCTTTGCGTTTTCCAGCTTAACCGGCGGGTTTATGCTGATAGTGCGGAAATATTCCGCCAGATACTGTTCCGACGGAACTTCACGAATATCCGCCTGCTCATCACATGGCAGTTTTACACAGAACTCCTGCCGGTTCATGGACATCAGGATTGTAATCCGGCGCTCGACGCCGCTAATCAAATAGCTGATGGTTCCAGTGCCGGTTTGCAGATTTAATGTTCCCCGCTGCAATATCGCCCCGGCCGGAAGCATAAATTCCAGCCGTCCGGCCGGAATAACTGACGGACGCGGCGGCTGACCGGCAATTTCCTCCGTATCAGTGGCGAAGATGTTTTTTATTCCTTCCGCATCATTGTTCTCAAGGCATTTGCGGATAGCCGCATAACTCTGTTTCGCAGTCCACGACATACCGCCGCGATGATCCCAGAAATCGGCGCGTCCAACTGTAATTTTCAGGCAGTTGCCTTCGCCCCATACCAGCAGGCCGGTGGCGCCATTGCCGAACATCATACCGGTATGCGGACGTAATAACGGAAAGCTCCAGTTCACGATGTCAATCATATTGCCTGTATCCTTTAAATTAAATATTGTTTTTGATGAATACATAAACTATATTGCATAAATAGTAAACAGGCAATTTAAAAAATGATGCAAATAAGGTTTAAAATTGATGCATAACAACCGGATAGAATTTGCGCCCAAATTCTGGCTGCTTGACGAGCCGCCTTATTACAGCCGGGTATGGCTTTTTAAGACCAGCCTGGTCAGAGGCGCGGGCTGGTTCGTTTCCAACCAGAAAAATCCATCCGGCATTACACTGCGGATTATCACTGCCGGACAATGGACGATAAAAATGTCCGGACATACTCTCAGCGCCGGGCGCGGCGATATGTTTCTAGCCTTGCCGGGCATCCCGGTAGAATTCTGTCACCGCGATGCGGAACAGCCCTGGGAGTGGCACGAACTGCAACTCAACGGCAGCGCCGCCAGCCGGTTTGTCTGCGAGTTCAACTTGAACGAACATCATCCGGTAAGCTCCCCTTTGCGTCCCGCCGCCGCCATCCGGATTTTTAAATTGCTGCACCGGATAATGGGCAGTCAGGAACGCGACGCCGTCACATTAATGTACTGGTTATTCCGCTTGACTCAAGTTTGCGGCAAACCGGTTATGCCGCAGACTGACTGCCCGCTTCGTTCAAACAGCAGGCTGGTGGCACAGGCGATGCTGCTGATTGAGACGGAACCGGCGGGCAATCTCAACGTCAATGTGATTGCTCAGCGGCTGGGGGTTGACCGGACTACGCTCGGCCGGGCATTCAAAAAACGCACAGAAAAAACGCCTCATGCATTTATAGATTCCTTCCGGCTGATGAAAGTCAGGGAAATTCTTCGCAATACAGCGCTGCCATTGACAGTTATTGCCGGAAATGCAGGTTTTCGCGACGAAAAATATTTCATCAGCTGGTTCAAGAAAAAAACAGGCACAACGCCGGATAAATGGCGGAAAATACCGGCATCCCAGGATTGATTACACCGCTTCATTACACAGGCGCATCCATAAAACAGGTCGCCGTCAGGCATCCGGACTGTTTTTACTGCGGCTGAATATCGATTTCACGGCATCCAGATAGGCGTCTCCATGAACATTGTCCGGTTCAAGATAGCTGCCTTCTGTCCATTCGTTCCAGCAGTTGATATTGAGTATCTGCGGAATATCCAGCATGGCCAGGCGCTGACGGGTTCCATCCAGGGCTAGTCTGAAATTTTCAGGAGTATTATCACTGATCATATTTGAATAAGGGTAGCCGACAGGTTCCCATTTCTCGCTTTGTATAGTTCGCGGACTGGAATCCCATCCCATGGTGACGTTCGGAAAATATGGAATGTCATATTCCCGGCACATCCTGTCCCAGTGCCTGAAGTATTCCTCCATTGCGTCGGGGTACGGGCTATATGGTAATTTCGAAAGATGAACATGGTGTACCCACACATAGCTGGTAATTGAATCGAACCCCAGTTCACGGATCAGTTTCGGCAGATTGTCCGGCACTTCCTCGCCTGGCAGCACCGGCTGTCCCCAGACGACCGCATTCAAATGAATGTCAGGAAAACCGGAGGCTTTTGCCATAGCGCGGAAATCATCCATAGCCTTCCGCGCGGCATCCACAGAACCGAAATTTTCCATGAAACGGGTAAGGTCATAAATTGAAAAATACGGCGCTCCGCCGATGGTAAAATAAGCTGATTGCGAAAAATAGCGATCAACAAACATACGGCAGATTTTCTTGAAAGTCTCCGGCGTCACCCTGCCGTGATAAAGCAGTTTCTCCCTGTTTCCACGTCCGCACGGATGAATATCCAGCCAGTCGTGATTGGCCCACATGCAGCAGAATTTCATCCGGTCATTATTTGGTGACTTGAGAAAGCCTTCGTCGAGTCCACGCTCCAGAAACGGTCCGTCGTCGTAATAATACCAGTCAAAAATAAAAAAGTCGATGCCATGATCAGCCGCTGCATCAATTTTTTGCGCCATCACCGCGGGATCGGCTTCATCCGTGTAACCCCAGGCTGGAACCAGCGGCTGACGATGCCCGGGGAATCGCGGGGTGGCGCGTTTGACCAGTTCCCATTCACTCCACCCCTGCCCGTGCAGTTCCTGATTGCGCCGGTCAAGATGATAGTTTGGAAAGTAGTAGCATCCAACCTGAGGCCTTAAATCTGACATACTCTATGAAACTCCTGTGATTATACTGAAAGTATTTCCGGCAGG
>JBAWXM010000251.1:0-7917 GCA_037144075.1 Lentisphaerota bacterium
TTCAGGCTCAACCGAGCCCTCGTCAGAGGACATCAAAGTAACGAATGCCATGGTGAAAGCCGGTAAAATCATCGGGATTGAGATACTCGACCACATTATTATCGGCAACGGCTTTTACAGCTTCTGCGAGGCCGGAAAACTGGAGGTCGCGGATGACTGCGATTTATGAGAGTTCAATCAAAGCGATGACCGCGCTATCTCATCCCATAACCAAAGAACATTATAAAGAAGGAATTATATCATGTTATTCATCTTAATGGCGATCGTGGCGGTCGCGGCAATCGTAGTCTCAGGAATGTCAGCCGTCCATGGCACAACCGTCATTACCACCGGTCCGGCAACCATAACCCCGGCAACTTCCGTTGACGGCTGTTCGCTGTTTGTCTGGCTGCTAGTAATTGCGGTTATCGGACTCTGCGGCTGGTGGCTCTTCCGGAGGAGAAGATCATGAAGACGGCTATCATGCTGGTGTTGACCGCGCTCCTGATGCTGCTGTTGTTGTCATGCGGCGACGGCAAGGCGGCAAGGCAGGCGGAGCAGCAGGCGGTACAGCAGGCGGTACAGCAGGCTGTCAATAAGGCGTACAGTCAGGGAGCGGCTGATGCCATCCGGGGAGTGCAGATACAGGTGGAGCAGGGTAAGAAGAAACTCATGCAGCAGATACAGCCGACACTGCTGATCGGCGCAATTATCGTATTGCTGGTGACGTTCTTCGGCGACGTAATCGTAGAAAGAGTAAGGGAGAAATTGGTAACGACGCTAAGCATGGGGCCGGTCAAACAGGCAATACTGCTGACATTGAGTTATTTATTTCTCTGTGCGGTATTGGCGCTATGGAGCATGGGACGTTGCGGGGCTGCATGGGCGCTACCGGTATTACTGCTGATGGCAGGATCGACCGCAGTATTCTTCCGCGACTATCTGCCGGCACTGTTCCAGCCCGTCACAGAGCCGCGCCGCCTGGCATTGTCCAGAATCAAGCTATTGATGTTTGCGGCCTGCGTCATACTGGCGGTTCATGAACTGCTTGCATCTGACGGCTGGCTCCGGCTGCCGGGATAAAGCAAAACTATTTAACCGGGCATGATACGCAAGTATCTGCCCGGCTTATATCTTGTCAGGACGCATTACACATGCTTTTTTTAGCTATTAAAACCTCATGTGATCCAGTTTTCAGAAGATAAACACAAAGAGATGTAGTTATTTATTTGTAAATAGCTTTTCCAGTTTTATAATAATTGCTAAACTATTTATGAGGAGAGAAAATAACCCGGAATAACTGAAAATTACAATTACAATTTTTTAGAAGTCATTTATTGACTTTCGACTCGTTTCATCTACAAAAACCACCAATTTTTCACCGAGAAGCGATGTTGAAAGTACGCTCCATTTTGGGCGTTCTTTCACATTCTCGGTAGGGTGCTTGGTGGTACCTGTAGGTGGGTGTGTCTGAGCGCCCATTTTTTTTCTGTTGTTATGTTTTTTCGAGTATTATACCATGCAGTAAACGAGCACGAGGAATAGCCGAATTTTGAGTGCTTGACTTTGATGCTGTGTTTTTTGCGAAAGAAGCCCAGCAGTATCTTAAGGTGACGTCGCAGGAAGGCGCAGAGGCGCGAATGGATCTGAAAAAGAGAAAGTAAGTTTGTCTTTAACATAATTGAAGAGGATGAGTATAGTGAAATCGATAATTATGGCTATCATGTCTTTCTTGTTGAGTGCTCAAGTTTCATTCGGATATGGAGAAACTTCAACGTCTAAAATAACACCTAAACAGACTGGCGAAGAAGTTTCTGCCCTAGAAAACAATACTGCATTGGCGGAAAAGTTTGCAGACCTTAAGGCACGGGATTTTATGTATGATCCTGAAGTTCTCGTTAAATTTGAGAAGCTGCTTAATGAAATTGAAAGGTCGTTCTGGAAAGCTGCATCCTTATCAAGAACTGATCCTTTCGTTATGGATTTTGATAAGAAAATATTCACGCTCACCAGCCTTGCGAGGACTATTCAGGGGACATTAATTCACGAAGAAAAGTTTTCGGGAATCAATGTCCCAAGTGGAGCAATAAGTTTATCCTATGCATGGCATAGATTTTCCGGTTCTGGCCGCGGTATATACAGGCCAACAATAAAATACACGTCACGTAGAGATTTTAAGAAATATGACAGTGAAGACAAAGATTCATATCTTGAATGGCTGAGTTCTTCCATCAATTTTAATATTGAGCATTTTGCTTATAAAGATGATAAAACGTTAAAAGCAAAAGTATCATCATATTTTATGGCGATAGAAGTTCTAAGACGTGATATTGTCAATGTTTCTGAACTCGGTTTGTTCAAAGAAACTTCAAATCTTGTGCCCAAATCATCGTCTTCTTATAAATCTTCAAAATCTGTGGTTAAGCAGTTACCTAAAAAGAATTATGATGAAGCTCCTAAAGATGCCCAGTTTGATAATGATGCGTTAACCCGTACGCCTAAATCTTTTTCTGATAAATCTTCTGCAGTGAGCAAGCCGAAGCAGTCAGTTTCCCAAACTAAAGAAGTTGATAAAGGAGCATTGACTGGGGATGATGCTAAAGAATTTAGAGAAAAAGAAGATTTGCCGCAAACAGGAGTAATGCCATCAGGAATAATTGCGCCTGTTAAAGAAGAGGTGCCGGTTGAAAAAGACAGTGCGGTTATTCAGGATAAGACTGAAAAAATCGTTGGCAAAGCGTTGAGAGCTAAAAAGAAGGAATATGTGGTAAATTACGGCCCGCTAATGCCAGGAGAAGAGCCTCCGCCTCCATCACCTAAAGCATCATTTCCAGGATTAGATTAACATAGTACTTAATGTAAAGCTACAATGATAAAAACCATAGAATAAGGAGTTCCTATGAAAACGATATTAATGTTCAAACTGTCTCATATAATATAAGTGAAACTGCATATTGACGGAGGGTAACATTATGGACCATGTACAAATGAATAAGATTCTGGAGGATGTCGATAAAGTCTTTAACAAAAAGACTGAAACTGCAGAACTTCCGGCGGTGAAAAATAGAATGCCTTTGATGCACCGAGGGGTGTTTAATGCGGCCTTTGGATTTATCGTGGGCATCGGGTACGGCGAGGCGCTATTGGCGCTGGCTGGTTTGCAATTCAGCTCGTATTTCATCGTGCTTTTTGTAAGTGCGCTGGCCCCGGTTTCAATGACATTCCTGATTGTGGGTATTGGTCAGATAAACGAAGCCCGCAGGTTAAAGAACGCAGATGTTGTATCTAAGGATGTTAGAAATAGGAGATTATGAATTTTATCCCCGGTGCTGCGTACGCCATGTCAGATTTCAAATCATAACCTCCGGATCTGGATGACAAGGAAGGAATAAAAGCATATGCCAAGAGTCATGGCTGGACAGAAGCCCGGGTCGTTAATCTCATCAAAGCAAGAATGCAAAGGTAAAATAGAACACTGGCGTTCCGGTAAGGTTACGGTTAAAAGTACGAGCAGTAATGATAACGTTACCATGAACAACAGTACATCTATAACAACCAGTGGATTTGCTACCAATATATCAAGGAATAAAAATGAAAGCAATAAAATTATTAATATTGGTTATTACATTCCTGCTTATTGCTGATGTTGAACTTAATGCAACAGCCATGTTTGACGTTACCTTTAAAATAACAGTGCTTACCAAACTGGCCTATTCCCTTGGGGAGGAGACTCCAGGGGGGAGTACGCACAAGGAACAGCTCCTGTACGCGGATCCCCGGCAAGAGGTAACTCTGATGATTATAGTGGCCCAATCCCGATGCTATGGACGCAACAGGCGGACAATCTGGATGTTGACTGTAAAACCTATCAGATTTTAGATTATAACCACAATGTTTTCAAGGAGGGGTGAAATGAGAAAGGGTCTGTTGATTTGTGTAGTGTTGGCCGTTTGTCTGTGTCCGTACTATACTTATGGCGCAGGTGCTGAGGACTATCGCAAAGCCGCCGAGCAAGGCGATGCAAATGCGCAGTATATTCTAGGATTGTGCTATTACAACGGTGAAGGGGTTAACAAAGATCTAGTCAACGCATTTGAATGGTACCGCAAGTCCGCCGAGCAGGGGCTTGCAAATGCGCAGAATGCTCTTGGTGTGTGCTATGCCAATGGTG
This sequence comes from Lentisphaerota bacterium, assembly GCA_037144075.1. Taxonomy (GTDB): domain Bacteria; phylum Verrucomicrobiota; class Lentisphaeria; order Victivallales; family Victivallaceae; genus CAIPAT01. The sequence goes on from JBAWXM010000251.1 coordinate 4,151, forward strand.
AAGGCGTTAACAAAGATGTAGTCAACGCATTTGGCTGGTATCGCAAGTCTGCCGAGCAAGGGTTCGCAAAGGCGCAGTTTAATCTTGGGGGGTGCTATTACAACGGTGAAGGGGTTAACAAAGATGTAGTCAACGCATTTAAATGGTACCGCAAGTCCGCCGAGCAGGGGTTTGCAAATGCGCAGTTTAATCTAGGATTGTGTTATGCCAATGGTGAAGGGGTTAACAAAGATCTAGTCAACGCATTTGAATGGTACCGCAAGTCCGCCGAGCAGGGGTTCGCAAATGCACAGAATGCTCTTGGCGTGTGCTATTGTAGTGGACTAGGCGTGGAAAAGGATACCCAAAAAGCCGTTGAATGGTACCGCAAGTCCGCCGAGCAGGGGTTCGCAAAGGCGCAGAATGCTCTTGGAGTTTGCTATGCCATTGGTGAAGGGGTTAACAAAGATCCCGCTAAAGCGGTTGAATGGTACCGCAAGTCCGCCGACCAGGGGTTCGCAAAGGCGCAGTATAATCTCGGCCGTTGTTATGCCAATGGTTTTGGTGTGGTTCAAAATAAAGCGGAGGGAGTAAAATGGTACCGCAAAGCCGCCGACCAGGGATTTGAATATGCAAAAACTGAACTTAGCAAGATAGGGAGTAAGTAGGTGCTTCCGTGCCTAATAAAGAATCTCCCCCCGTCCATCCTATCCCCGAGGCAAGCATCGGGGTATTACGGACTGACTTCCACGCCCTGCGGGCGGACAGGAGATTCGAAGACCAAAGCCAAGACAAAGAACAAGTCGCCCCAAGGGGCGAGGTATTGAACCCTGCTGAATAATTTTTGTGTTGTCCGTGTTGTTGTCACCGCTGCTGAGTGCGTCTCTACAAACTTCGGACCCGGCAGATACAAGGAGCTCCATGCGGAACAAAATATATTTTTCATAAAACCGCATAAATTATATTTTTATTACTCGTCGGAATTGATTCTCGGCATATAAACTTTGTTCATATCATTAAGATTGATATCCTGAATATGAGTGCCGAATAAATCGTTGAATGTGGCAGAAAGCCCTCCGACCTGGTTTTCCGAATTATTCTTATTTGACTTGAGCGTGTATATTTTATCGTTCTGATTGCCTAGACCTTCAGTCAGGTTAGCCGCACCGGCATAAAGATTTAGAGGATTCTTTGGATCGGTAAAATTTGATTTTACGACGGGCGGAATCCGTTGATAATTGACACTAGAAAAAATATACTTATTAGATTTGTGGTCGCCGTAAGGAGCGTTGCTTTCAGAATAATTGGGATTGTTAAGCAGATCTAAATAATAGACATTGTCAGTAGATGTGTCCAGAAGAACAGCCCTGTCATCTGCTGTAAACGGGATTGCATCATTGCCATAATTCCAGGAATCGATGTCTTGCCAGCCGGAGCCGCCCAGTGGCTTCGTCGCATTGCGGGAAGATGTTTCTGCATTAATTTTAGCGGCAAAAAGAGTCTGGACATTGGAAATGCTTAAGCCGCAGATGAAGATCAGTCCAAGGAATACTGCCATGATTCCAATTATGCCGGCGCACATTTCCACTATGGCCTGGCCGCTTTGACGCGCTTTGGCGCAACCGGCCGGTTTTGATGAATTATTGATTTTATTGAAAATCATATTCTTACCTACAATCTTGAGGGTGCTGAATGCGTGCCTAGCGGATAGCTCGTGCCGCCGCTGCCGCGCACTCCAATACAGACATAACTGTCATTGGTGTACAAAGTACCATCCGGTTTAAGAATAATATACTGATTAAGCGACCATAATTTAGTATTCCCGTTTGCATCGGTAACATCAGAAAATATTGTTTTAGGAACAACAGGAGCAGTTCCTGGTCCGACATAAGCGGGCATAGACACTGTTTTGACACAAACCTGCTGCAGCCAGCCGGGGCCGTACGGCTTGTTCGGGTACTTGTATCCGTCATCAAAGTAATTCCCCGGATTATCTAATGTGTTTATGGTGTAAACAACACCTTTATTCGCATTGTTGAAGCCTTCTTTCCGGAAAGATGCCTTGTTCAGTGTTTGAAATGCCTGAAGGTAATTTGTAAAATCGTACCCTAGCGGGAATGGGGGGGATGGAGGGTCATCGTCAATGTTTTCAACTTTTGACAGCCAGGTCAGGAACAGTTCATAATTGATGGTTTCGTCATCCGTCATCGGCATCCGGCGCACTGTCCGGATAGTGGTTGGAATCAGAATTGCATCATTGAATACGGGAAGAATTACAATCGATTTAAACGGAGCCTCGCCGTCCAGTTTTCCTATCGGTTGGGCCACCGCATCGCCACCCATCTGAACTGCTCCATTATCTACTTTTTCTTTTAATTTATACCCTGTCGTTTCTATTATTTTCCCGGTTTCGTCTCTCTTATAATCCCTCATTAGAAATCCAGATTCAGAAGCTTTGGATTTGTCATAGCCGGGTGTGATGGTCCTTTCGACTTTGTATTTGCTCATGGGCGTGAATTGCTGGGAACAGGCGGCAACGGCACATGCACCCCCATGTATTACATTCTTCTTCAACTCCGCGCGAAGCCAGATTCCGGCGTGCCAATAGGAATCAGGGCTGACATCGGGACCGTCGTAGTCGTAATTCCAACTGCCGTCCGGATTGGTGGGAAACCATTTGGAACCGTACTTGCACCACTGGATTGCAGGTAATTTACCGTCCGTAATATCCAACTTAGTCAATCCTGCTCCTGCGGCTTGGGTCGCGATCATGTCAAAGGTTTTCCTGTCATCAGAACTGAAATCTATTCCCAATGTGTAAATTTCGCTTTCATCCGGGAACTGGGATTTATGATATGTCAATTTCCACCACTGGCGGGGAGGGCGCCAGTATGAATCGTCGTATTGAATAATTGTTTTAAGTGTGGGCTGACACCAGTTTTTATCCCGGATTGCCTTCCATAATTGTGTATCCGCCATACAGGGCGGATTGATTCCTTCAAGCCCCTGGAATTGACCGCTGGGTCGGATTACCGCCCCCTCGTCTATAAGTTTTTCAATCATTCCAATATAGGCATCGCGCCACTTATAATTATTAATATATTCGTTGACCCCGACTTTATACCTGTCGTCACTCTTAAGCAAAACCAGATAATTATCCATCATCTTATCATATTCCGGAACCTTCGTAACCCCGTTGTTTTTCATTGCCTGCGAGGCCGCGCCATAGCCGATAAGCGGACCGATAAAAGAGATTCTGGACTGCATTTCCGTCAGGGAATCGCAAGCCGCCTGGATTTGCAGCTGCAGGGCTTCGTCCGCAGATAAACCGGCAGGTGCCACGGGGGTAGAAATAGTTGAAGTCAGCAGGGTGCTGGCCTTGATCAAATTAATTTCACCAATCAGATTAAGACAGTTCTTCTGCCAGTTGGCGGCGGTCAGCGCTGCGGATTGACTTGCGGTCTCCAGCTTTACCTTGGCCCGGATAAATGTCTGCACATCAAAAATGAAGAAAATCGCCAGCAGCACGGCTACCATGATAATGATTGCCATAATCATCACTTGGCCGTGCTGACTGTTATGTAAAGGTCTGTTCATCTAATTATCCTCCAGATACGATTTGGAATAATCGTACATCATGCTCTGCCCATCAGGGTTTTGTGCGTACGGACTATTCATATTAACACTTTTTACTCCATTGAGAAAAGGAGACAGGCCGGGATTTGTTACTCCCTTTTCCTGCCGCCATGGATCAAGTAACGGCATGTTCTCAATCCATACATTTCCTA
>JBAWXM010000252.1:0-7908 GCA_037144075.1 Lentisphaerota bacterium
CTCAGGTTTTTCCTCCGTGCCCTCTGTGCCCTCTGTGGTTAAACATGTTTTCCTTTGTTCCCCACTTCATGTTCTTCATGGTGAAACGGGTTTTCTTATCCTGTATATCCTGTCTATCCCTGATAAAATTCAAATTCCTGCATGATCAATTTACAGCCGGAGCGGATTTACTTCAAATGCTGAGCGAATCTGGCTTTGACAAAACTTTCTATATCGCCTGCCTCCTGAGTACCGACAATGACCTTCCAGCCCGGCAGGTTTTCTTCAAGTTCGCCGCTGATCTGGGCGACATATCCGGGAATGACGATCTCGCGGGTGTTAACCTGATTGTCCAGTCCGATTTCCTTGCAGAATTTGCCGATAGTGGCGCCGGAGAATTTACCGGCGGCCCAGGCGGTCAGCACGCTCATGCCTTCGCATTCAGGGATCACCAGCCATGCGCTCAGGCCGCTGTTCTCGATTTCGCCGGATACAATAAAGTAAGTGAGCGAAAAGTTGGTGGTGACGAATACCGGAGAATCTTTGGTCGGTTCGCCGATCGCATAGAGCTTCGGTTCGACCTGAATCGGTTTCTGCGGGTCGGTATAGATATTCTGGCGCAACGCCATCAAGCCGGCCAGCTGCGCCTTGTTGAATTCAGGCAGCACGCAGATACCGCCGAATTTGGTGATATCGGTGATCGCGGCCACTGAAGAATCCATGACGTCGCCGGATTTTATGAAATTAATGCTGGCGTAGCCCAGCGGTTTATAAGCAGTCTTCAGCGCGGCTTTCCGGGCAATCGAATTAACCTGGAACTGCTCCGCCAGTGAACTGGTCTGGAACTGGAGCACCAGATCATTGAACCCGTCTTCTTTCAACTTGCCAGTAAGCGCGACCAGCGCGTTCAAGTCCGGAGCGGTTACCAGCAGTGCATGGGCATTGGCTTTGGCGATTTCGACCAGTTCAGCGGCATTTTCCGGAGTAGCCGGGCCGATGAGGCTGTTGGAACCTTTAACCGCGGCAGCGGCGGCGGCAAGCGCTTTAACATCACTGCTGTACAGGATAAGCGGACGTCCGGTTTTCTTCCACGCATTTTCAGCGGCGGCGGCCAGCGCTTCCGGCGCGGAAGCGTTATGGGTGACCGCGAGCATTTCCACGCGCAGCACTTCACCGACGCGGGTAAGCTCGTACTTCGCAACGCTGTCAAGCGTCTGCTCTATGGCTTCCGCTGAATCCGCATCGTTGATATTGATGGCGAACACCGTCTGGTTGACAAAGGTCTTTTCATGGCGGTAGAGGCAGGTTTCCTCTCCGACTTTGACTTGTTTGTCCGCGCCGAAATAGACGCCTTTGACCGGCGGTTCGCTGGCAGCGCCCAGCACCGCTTTAGCTTCTTCTGAAGCGTAGGGGCATTCTGAAAGTTCAGCTTTGCCGGCCGCCAGTTTCATGGCGAATGCCAGACAGGTGTTTGAACCGCATTCCTTGCAATTAGTCCTGGGCAGCAGTTTCTGTATTTGAATACCAGTTAATTTGGCCATTTTTCAATCCTTTTCCTTTAATAGTTACTTTGTAACCCTGCCATCCATCAGCTCGAAAATCATTTTCTTAGTCTGTACGGCGGCTTCCGGATGGTACATTATCAGGATGTCGGCGCCGGCATAGACCAGGCTGACCGCGGTGGTCAGTTCCCAGACCGCCGCGCGTTTGCCCAGATCGCCCCATTCCGGGAAGTCGCTCTCGGCAGCCTTGAACTCTTTGACCTTGGCGCATTCATAGCCCGGCGATACGATCATCGGCAGGGCCAGCATCTTGTCGCCGCCCAGTCCGGACTGGCGGATGCGCTCCATTACGGAATAGGTATATTCAATCCCGTAGCCGGTGGCGCCGGTCATCGGGTCCATGACGATCTGTTCGCATTTGATGTCCATGTTGCCCAGCAGAATATTCAACTGCTTGCCGATATTGACGTCAATCGGGCTTTGCGCCACAATCGTATGGCCGTAAGCCATCGCCGCCCCGGCGATGGTGCGGTAGTTATCCTGTTCAACCCAGTTGAGCAGCAGGTTTTCCCCGGCGCAGGCCTGGGCCACGGCTTTCATGACCTCGTTGTTGCGCTCAAAATTGCTGTGTCCGGTGATAATCAGCGGAACGTCAACCGCGCTCAAAACCGCCTTGACCAGTTCAACCGCCTGTTCAGGGGTGCGGTTGCCTTTTTCCGGATGGGTGCCGTCAAGTCTGACGCTGATCAGGTCAGCGCCGTATTTGCTGACGCATACTTTTGCCATCTCCGCCGGATTTTCCAGCACGCTTCCGTAAATCTTACGCAGCGCTTCCGGATATTTAGGATTGACCACATCGAATACTTCCATGGCGACCAGCGGACGGTTCGGCATTTCACCTTCCCAGAAATGGAACGGCATGCATGACGCGCCGCCGATCTGATAAGTGCGGCCGCGTGAACCGCCTTCCGCTTTGGTCGCCCCGAGTTTTACGGTGCAGACCGGAACTTCGGCCTTGTCCAACGGCAGCTTGAACGCCGTAACTTTGGACAGGCGTTCAGCCGCGGTCACTTTCGGTTTAGCGGGGGCGGCAGGAGCTTTGACCGGCTCGGCAGCTTCGGCAACCGCGATAGTTTCACCCAGGAATTTACTGCTCAGGGTATTGATGATATCCCGGACAATGTCCTGAGTGATCGCGGTCTTCAGTGAACCGGAAACTTCCGACTTCACCTGCTGTTTTATCTGTTCAATCAACTCCGGAGTCAGAGCTGTTGCGGTTCCGGCCGGTTCAGTTTTTACTTCCGCGTCAATCTTTGCTTTTATTTCGACTTGCGCGGGAGCGGCAGCCGCCTGTTCCGCGGCTTCATCCGCCACCGCATACTCAGTCATATCCTGCATCTGCAGCGCGGGGTGTTTGATCTTTTCCATAAACGCTTTGATGTCATTGGGGTCGGTCGCCACGGTTTCATCGGCGATGCTGTCCATGAAGCCGGGAATACCCTGTTCTTCAAAACGTTTGTCCAGGTCTTCCTTCAGCAGCGCTTTCAGTTCCTTCGGCATCCAGACCATGCGCCTCAGGCCGCCTTCGGCAAAGAGGAACTTTTTAGAGGTCAGGAATACTTTGCCGCAGCCCATGTAACCGGGAGTCTGCAAACCGCCGCCGACATTGCCGGCCAGCGAGGAGAAAGTCATTCCGCTCGGGGTCTCGCCCAGGAATTCGCGGTTGACCGCCATTACGCCGTTGCATTCCGGCACATAGGCGCAGATCACTTCAAAGCAGCCGCAGCTGGTCATCGGACGGTCCATGATGGAATAGGCGCAGAAACTGTCCACGGACTTATGACTGTTGGAATAAACGTAATCGTTAATGCCTTTCCATACGCCTTTCACCGGGTCAACGCATTCGCCTTTGAGAATCGGCTGATTCGGCCCGGTTTCGTCAATTTCATAAGCGGCTTTGCCGTCAAGCCAGTTGTAAGCGCCGCAGAGGCCGAGACGTTCCGGAGTGATGATACAGACATGATCCGGCGCGAACGACTGGCAGAGCAGGCAGGAATAGAACGTTTCGACCGAATCGTCGGTCATGGATTCAAGGCGCTTATTGCGTTCCTTGTAAATTTCGCGGGCAATCGCCACGCGCCGCTCTACTTCCTTCTCATCAGTCACCATGGTGACTTTGACTTTATCCACGATCGCGGGATATTCTGAAAGGAATTTAGCATGCAGGATTTCGCCGTAGTGCCGCAGGCGCAGACCGTTTTTAAAGCCGGCCTTGGAAACACGGGTCCAGACGATGTCGCGCTGTCCCATGTGCCAGATACCTTCCGCGCCGTTGACCAGATGGTGAATCTGGCGTTCAAGAATCGGTTCAAAGTCCGACTGCATCTTGCGTCCGGCCACTTCCACCCAGATTGCCAGCGGCATCGCGGTGCCTTCCGGAACCTGATCAATGTCGGGGCCGATGACTTCAATATCGCCGTCGTTGATCTGGTCAAGCCCGACTGACGTGACAAATTCAAACGCCGTGGTGCGGTTGCCGCCGAATTCGCAGTGAACATCGCCTTTGCGGATGCGTTCACCTTCAAACGCGGGGCCGTAAGCAACCGGAACCGGCACTTTCGTGATTTTAATTTTGCAGCCGCGGATTTCCAGCGCGCGCTCGACCATCTCAGCCGGCTTGACATTGGAAATAACGTGCTCGTAAGTACAGATCCCGGTCGGCAGAATCTGCGGAATATCAGTGTCCGCGATTACGGGGAAGCCGTAGTTGATCGCGCCCGCAGCCATCGCATATTTCGCCGCGGTGACTTCACCGAAGGCCAGCACAAACGCGAAAATGCGGTTTTTATTATATCTCAGGTTGGCGGCGTAATCGCCGGGTTTGACCCCGCCGAATGAAAGCGCCGCGCGGCTCGGGAAACCGAGCACGAACGCGATTGAAGATACATCTTTGCCGAACGGCACCAGACGGGTTTCCCAGCCCAGCTGCACGCCTTCTTCGGCGAGCTGCTCGGAAAACTGCCTGCCGTCGGTTTCGCCGGCCATAAAGACGTAAATATTCTTTTCCTGGAGTTCCTTGGCGATCTTCACGGCGATTTCGTTGGTCGGAGCGGCGCCGACGATTGCGGCGAAACCAGGAGCGGAACAGTCCACAAATTCAATGCCGCGTTCCCGCATGATAACGTCCGAAGCGGCGCCCAGCCAAATGCCGTTGACCGGAGCAGGCCCGATCAGGTAATTGCAGGCTTCGATGATTTCAGTGGCAAACAGTGCGGCCACCCCGGCGTCCATGGCTTTGCCCAGATATGGCAGCCACATCTTGTCGCTCGGCCTGTCCGGCAGCAGTCCTTTGGTATACTGAAGCATGTCATGCAGATCGGAAAGCTTTTCCATTTTTCTGCCGGTAAAGGAATAGATTATCGGCAGATAATAAGCGGTATCGGGGAATCCCACACGGGTATCCGCACCTTTAGCCTTGATCGCTTCCGCAAGTTTTGCTTCCGCCTTGGCAACCCATTCAATGGCGCCGTCAATAGCGCTTGCACAAATTATTTTAGACATTGAGATTTCTCCTATCTTTCATATCCAGCAGTTTCCGCTCGGTCTTCTTGTTGATGCCCAGTGCTTCGCGGGCGGCATCGATGATTTCCATGATCTTCTCCACCGCCGCCATCGGATCGGGGATATAGTGGAAGCCGCCGCCGAAACGCTTGACGGCCTCTTCGCCCAGATATTTTGTAACGTTTTCCGAACCGCCGATATGGAACGGCTGGCCGAGGATCACATCCACGCCGGAGGCGACAAAGTAGCAGCCGATGGCGACCGCTTTTTCGCTCATCCATTCGGGCGCGACGCCGACCGCCGGAACCTGCGCCAGCGAATCGCCCAGACCGCCTTCATAAACTATTTGAGTCGCGGCTTCCAGGATGCGGCTGTTGTCAACGCAACTGCCCATGTGGAGCACGGGGGGAATACCTACCGTTTCGCAGATTTCACGCAAACCCGGACCGGCTTCCGCCAGCGCGGTTTCCGGAGTTAGTTTGCCGGCCTTGGCGGACGCCTGCGCGGCGCAGCCGGTCTGCAGAATCAATACATCGCGCTTGATCAGTTCTTTCGTCAGCGCATTGATATAGGAGTCTGTTTTGGTTTTAATATTGTTGCAGCCGACAATCCCGACCACGCCCTTGATTCTGCCGGAAATGATCGCGTCGTTCAACGGACGGAACGAACCGCGGAAAGTTCCGCCGAGCATGTATTTGATCGCTTCAACGCTGAATCCGGCAATCAGCGGCTCTTTAAATTTCGGGATCTGCACTTTCTGCGGATCGCGGTTTTTAAAGTTGTCAACCGCCCGCTTGATCAAGTCTTTCGCCGAATTGTAAGCATGGTCTTCGTCAAACGCGATGTGGGTGGCGCCGATAGTTTTGGCGATATCCGTGGTGGACACCACTTCGGTATGATAGGATTTGGCAACGGTCGGCAGACTCGGCATTACGCACTGAACGTCCACCACCATCATTTCGACTGCACCGGTGATGATCGCCAGTTCCTGCTGAAGGAAGTTGCCGGCCACCTGAACGCCGCGGCGCATCAGGATTTCATTGGCAGTACAGCAGAGCCCGGCCAGATTGACGCCTTCAGCTCCGGCCTTGGCGGCATATTCCATGATTTCCGGATCGTGTATGGCGGCGGCCAGCATTTCCGACAGCGCGGGCTCATGGCCATGCACAATAATATTTACTTTCTTCTCTTCCAGCACGCCGAGATTGGCGTTGCTGCGCAGCGGTTCCGGGGTTCCGAACATGATATCGGAAACTTCGGTCGCGATGCGGGCGCCGCCCCAGCCGTCGGCCAGCGAGGTTTTAAACGCCATATCCAGCAGGTTGCGGTAGTCGTGATCAACACCCATGTGGGTGCGGTGCATTGACTCCACCACCATCCGGTCAACGCCCTGCGGCGCGATATTATATTTGCTCCATACCGCCCTGGTCTTTTCCGGGGCCAGTTCCAGAGTCTTCAAATCCTCTTCCTGAGAGGTGAATTCGGAGATGAACAGTTCAGCCAGCTCCAGCGCCAGCACGGTTACGGCCTTGCCTTCAGTTTCCAGCCCGTATTCTTTGGCTATGCGGTAAAGCGCCTTCTCATCTGTGATCTTGAAATCCTTCTCTTTGCCTTCGGCAACTTTTTTGAAGCGCAGGACAAGATGACGGCCGTGATCGGAGTGAGCGGCGGTGCCTGCGGCGACTTCGCGCAGAAAATTACGCGCGACGATGGTGTCGGCGTCAGCGCCGCAAACCCCGCGCTGTCCGTTCGGGGTTATTTTGCAGGGCCCCATATGACAAATTTTGCAGCAGATACCCTGGGTTCCGAATTTACACGAAACACTCTGGGAATCCGCCCTTGTAAAACAGGTTTCGACGCAGTCTTTTTGAGACTTTAGAATAATCTCAATCGACGCCGGATCCGAAACCAGCTCTTCCACCTTTTTAGGTTCTTTGGCCATGGATCATCTCCTTAAATTATCGTTGATATGTTAAAGTTTATTAAAGTTCAATTTCACGCGGGCTTCCGTCCGGGCAGTCCCGCCTGCTCCAGCAGGTCATCAACCAGTTTGACTATTTTATTGTCCGGCGATACATTCATGATATTGCCGCCCTTCTCCGCGATCTCCGCCATTTCGGCACAATCAGGCATGCCGATCACAAAATCCGCTTTCGTGATCTCCCTGATCTCTTCGATCCGTTCCGGCAGTTCGTCGCGGCGGAGACGGTTCACGACAACCGCCAGTTTACCGTATTTAATATTCATCTCGCCGGTCATCTGATGCAGCCGCACAATAGTCTGCAAACCCCGGCTTGAGGGATCGGCCACCATCACCAGCAAATCCACGTTCTGGACGATCCGGCGCGAAAGGTTTTCCAGTCCGGCTTCATTGTCCAGTACAATATAAGGATAAACCTTGGAAACTTTTTCAATCGCGTTCTTCAGCACGTTATTGGCGTAGCAGTAGCACCCTGCCCCTTCGGAACGGCCCATGGCGATCAGATCAAAATTATCCGCCTCCACCAGGCATTCGGCAATTTTAAACTCCATCCAGTCCTGTTTGGAAACGCCGGCAGACATCCCTTTGGCGGCAAATGTTTTCGCCTCTTCGCGAATGGCCCCGATAGTGGAAGTCACCGTCACGCCCAGCACGCTGTCCAGACACATGTTCGGGTCGGCGTCAACCGCCAGCACCGGCGTGCAATTGCGGGCGATCAGCCTGGCAACAATCAGCCCGGATAAGGTTGTCTTGCCGACGCCGCCCTTCCCGCTTACCGCTATCAAATAACTCATTATAAAACCCGCCTGCTATTAAAGTTACTTATAAAATACCAGTCACCAGTCACCAGTCACCAGTCACCAGTCACCAGTCACCAGTCACCAG
>JBAWXM010000253.1:0-7848 GCA_037144075.1 Lentisphaerota bacterium
TCCTCCTGAATTCTGACTACTTTTGAAATTACCTCTTCTTAATATCTTTTTATGCTTCTTAGGTTTTTCGTAATAAAAAATGATTGTTTTTTTAACAATCACTATTGACAGATGTGTTTGTTTACAGTATAATCATTTATACTTGAAAGGTGATTTTTATGGTTAAGCAGGTCTATCAACAAATATATGAAGACATTTTATCTAAGATAAATCTAATGCATTTCAGCGCGGGCGAGAAATTGCCGACTGAAAGGCAGTTGATTAAGCAATATGAGGCAAGCGATACAAGTGTCCGCCGGGCTCTGGCAATTCTTGTCAAGCAGGGGTATATAGTCAAGCGTCATGGCAGCGGCAATTATGTCTGCGACAAAGTTGCCGCGGACGGAGCCGAGACTGATCCGGACATTATTTTCATCGTACCCCGCCATTTCGGCATCAACATCGGCCTGCCGGAATTGCGCAAGAGTCTTTCGCAGGCTTTGCCCGGTATTAAGTTGAGAATTATGGTTTTGGACAAAGCGTCCCTGGAACCCGAGCAGGCACGGCGTTTGATGGAACACTATCGCAAGCCTTTTGTGATGCTAAATACGAGAAATCAGACGGCAAAAATGGCACGAGACGGGCTTCTGACCCCGATGGAGTCGCTACCGCAGATGGCTGAGCGGATTGACCGTATGCCGGAGAACCTCAAATGGCTTTTCAACGGTTTGCATGGGGAATTGAATTACTTTGGCTGCCCGTATCTTTATACGTCCGTTTGTTTCGCAATAAATTCGGAACTTGCGGAAAAGGCCGGGCTTGACATGACGCACCCGCCGCGGCTCTGGTCGGAACTGCTCCAGTGGGGGCGTGTTTTCACGGAATGGCGTGACTCGCATGGCTGCCCTGAGCTTTCAGCGTTTTTTGGTTATCACCGGCGTTTTTTCGTCAATCTCGGTGCATTCTTCTTCATGGCGACAGACGGAGAGCCATGGGCTGCGCCGGACGCGGAATTCCGGCGCGGACTCAAGGATTTTTTTACTTTTCTGGAAGGGCTGTTTGACGGAGGAATGACAGATACGGTTTCAATCCAGGCGCCTGATCCTTTCGTCTCCGGCAAATATCTTTTCAGTCTGCAGGCCGGTTCATGGTATCCTCGCGATATCCGCAATTTCCGTCCGGAAATGCGCTGCCGTTTTCTTCCTTTTCCGGTTCCGGCTGCCGGACGCCCAAGATTTTCCTCTAGCGGTACCGAACTGCTCTCGTTGATGCTGCCGGATGGGAAGCATGAGGCTGGTTCTGAAGTCATGCGTTTGTTTAATGCGCTTTTCAGTCCGGATTTGTGTAAACCGCTGGCCTGGCGTTTCGGCACCATTCCAGCCGATCCGCAACTTGCCCGCCAGCACCTCCTGGCGAATCCGGAAATGGAACCGTTTTATGATGCGCTGTTCACCAGCCTTGAACCGCACTGTTTGGAGGATGAAGCGCTCTCCGCTAAGTTGAATGAGATTATCAAGTGCCGTCTGGACAACAGAAAAATGCGTCTTGATGATACTGTAATCGATGAATATATGGCTTTTGCCTCTGAGATTCTACCCCGGCCGCATACATTTGATATTACGAAAATATTGAAGAATGAGGAGATTACAGTAAGATCTTCGTCTATGTGAATGGCGCTGGCGGAATAGAAATTATGCGGACTTAAACTATGGAGTAGAAGAAACGAAGATGGAATTGAATGCAAAAGCGTGAAACAATAAGGCAAAACAGGCACAAACTAAAAAAAGGAGGATTTTGAGAAATGAGTAATCATCCAGCAGAACACAAGCAAATGGCCTTTGCAGAAATGCGAGGGGGAACAAACCTCATGCACGGCCGGACCGGCGAACAGAGCGCAATAAGGCATAACTCGTTGCGGCGCAATGTTTTTACTCTTATAGAACTCCTCGTTGTGATCGCAATCATCGCGATCCTCGCCAGCATGCTTCTTCCCGCCTTGAGTAAAGCCAGGGAAAAGGGCAGGTCAACCACGTGTAAAAACAACTTAAAGCAAATGGGGCTTAATATCGCCTTCTATCTCAGCGACTATAATGACTATATTCCTTCGTCAAATACCCCCAGTATGTGGAATTTTGGCGGCAACGCCACCGCCGGGCCTGGTTCTCTTGCTCCTTACTATAAGGCGAAAATATATTATTACGTCGGTAGAATGGTTCATTGTCCAACCGACAACCGTGATGGTTCCGATATCGCGTCCTATAAGACCTATAACTACGGAATGCCTACAAGCTATGCCTTGACCACCGCGCTTTTCAAAAAATATAATGATGGCGTCTATGATTACGGCGGCCCATACCGGATTAATATGATTAAAAAGCAGTCCGTACATTTAAGCGCAATTGAAAAGCAGGGGGACGGCGGGCCGGATTCATCAATGAATAACTGGTGGATTCACCATGGAGCAGGTGAGTGGTTGAAGACTTCAGTGTACCATAACGGATCGGCTAACGGACTCTTTATTGACGGTCATGCCGATTCGCTTAAACGTTCTCAATACCAGGCTGACTTTCTTGAAAACGGCATTTACAAGCCCTGGTAAATTTAGAAAATGCACGCAATCGGCCAAAATCAGATTGCGTGATTCTGTCTGCAATATGGCGCGGCCGGCATTCTTATGGCAGCATATATCGAAAGCAGCCTGCCGGTTCCGCCTTTCCTGCAATTTAGCGCAAACGAACTTTTGAATCAGCATTAATATAAAACAGGAACAGTCATGAGAAAACTAATATCAATTCTTTTTATCTCCGCATTGCTCTGTATGCCGTTTTTTGTATCCGCCGGGCAACCGGTCACCGCAAAACCGCTTCTCCTGCGGGAGTCTCAGGGGACGAAAGAGTTTATTATTAGCGGGCTGTACAAGTTTAAAACATTTGACCGGATGGCTGGCGCGGATGACAGCGCTTCGGATTCGGGGATATTCGCGAGAATTCCCGGAGTCTGGTTCGACTTCCTGGGCAACTGTTCAGGGCAGTTTGTGGACAATAGCGGCAAAGAGCTGGCGCAGTTTCCCGGCAGCGATAAAAAAACATGGAAAAAGATGAAGGCATACGGTCTTTATGAATTGGAGTTTCAGACTCCAGCCGGTTCAGGCCAGGTTCTGCTTAATATCGCCGGCTGCCAGTACAAAGCAGACATATATCTCAACGGGACAAAGCTCGGGACTCAGGGGATATACACCAACCGCTTTTACCCGGTTGGAGAACTGCTGAATAAGGGTGGAATGAATACGCTCAAGATCGCGCTTCAGGGGTTCCTTGAACAGCGCAATATGTTCGGCGAAGACAATTTTTCAAGCAGTACTATACACGGCGGGATTGTTCATGACATAAAACTCATAACGCTTGAGAATGACATTTTTCTGCGTTTCACCGGTCTCAGAACCGACATCAAAAAAGGCGAGGCAGTTTTCACTGTGTGCGCTTATAATTACAAAAAAGATGAGACTGCGGCGGAGCTTAATCTTGTGCTGCTGAAGAACAAATCAGAAATCCTGAATAGAACAGTCAGCGTTAAACTGCCGCCTGGACAGTCCGTCCACGCGATAACAGTTCCGTTGAAAGGACTCAAATTGTGGGAACCGGAAACCCCTGAGCTTTATACTGTCACTTTGAAAGTGCTTGACCGGCAGGGGAAAGTACTGTATGCGGCAATGCCGTCCGAAACAGGGTTCCGGGAAGTGGCATATTCCGGCAAAGATTTCATGCTCAACGGACATGTTGCAACACTGTTCGGAGACAGTGCGGCCAGAATCAATTTACTGATGTATCAGTGCGCTGGAGAGTATCCTGAACTCATTGTAAAAAATCTGCGCGCGATGGGATTCACCATGACCAATATTCTTGAGTTTCAGACACAGGCCGCTACGCTTCAGGCCGCGGATAAATACGGTTTGATGCTCATGCCGGTCTACAGGCCTGACGCTGAATTTATTTTTCAAAAATACGCGCATTTTCCCGGCCTGACAATACTTGAAGGGAAAAAAATACCGGCGGAGGAAATAGAACAGTTCAAACAGCAGTTCCGTGATTTCACTGAATACTATGCGCTTTCCCCGAGCGTAATAGGATACGCGCGCTTTTTCAACTGGCTTTGCGACTGCGAGAAAGCTTACAATCCGCATCTCGCCGGACGCTGCGAGAAAAACTCAAGTGAAAAGGCGGATTTCGCCGATATGATTCTGGAGGAATCTAAAAAGATAGACCCGTCGAAAATCAACTATTATCACCATGCCGGGGGACGCGGTCCTGTGTATACGCATAACAGATACTGGAGCAGCGGCGTTCCGCTTCAGGAGAAATGCGACTTTATGAAGCTCTGGGCGGAAGACCAATCTTCTGATAAGATGCCTTATATGGTCACCGAGGGATTTATGTTCCCCGGTTATCCGGGAATATATCCCAAATGGGGCGTATCGCTTAAAAACCCGGCCTGGCACGGATTTTCTGCGCCATACATGATTAGACAGATAGGAACGATATCCAACGGGACTGAAGCCTATTTCTCCGATAAGCTGAATGTCAAATCTTTGTACAAGGATCTGGAAAAAGACATACTGAGAGAGACTTCGTCTTACCGCTATTACGGAGTCATGGGGCACATGCTTCACACTGACAGTTATGCCGGATACATTCCGGGAAAACCTTATAAAGTCAAAAATAAAGTCTCAGACACCATTCCTGGTTTTGTAAGCAGTGTAAGCATATGGGACACCCAGTATCCGGCGCTTGAGCTTACAGATATCGGACGGATGCTTAAACACTCATTCTCCGGATTCACCTTCTTTATAATGGGCGCTAAGGATGCGCCGACACAGGTCGAACATAATTATTTTGCGGGTGAAAAACTCAGGAAAACAATACTTGTCATCAACGAGACCGGACTTGAAAGAGATGTAAAGATTCTGGTTACAATCAAAATTGGAGATAAGGAAATATTCAGGAAGGAGCTCAATGCGGAACTTGAGCCCGGAGCACGTAAATTGATTCCATTTTCCGCGACACTGCCTGATTTGACTGAAAAAACACATGCGGCAGTCAGTGCTGAAATAGCCGGCAGCCGTGAGCCGGACGTTCAGAATTTCGATATCTCAATATTTCCGTCTTATATTAAGAAAATTGAAAATCCGGGTAGTACCGCGTTCTACGACGAGTCTGACTCGCTGGATAATATGCTGCGTTTCTACGGGATAAAGGGGATGAATCTAAAAGACCTGAAAAGCCTCGATTCCGTAAAACTGCTGGTTGTCGGCTGCGATTCGCTGACCATAAACTTCAGCAAACTGGCCAAAGAGTTAAAGCTGGCGGACTGGATAGACAATGGCGGACGCATAATCGTGATGGAGCAGAATGCCCCGCGGTTCATGAATCTCAATGCTGATCCGCGCAGAGCCAGAAACGCTTTTATCGTGAATGCCAAGCACCCGGTCTTTGCCGGACTGGACGACAGGGATTTTGCGGACTGGACGGGAAAAAGTTCTCTGCTTAAAGAGTTTCCGCCCGCTGAAACCGGCTTCCACTGGAGCAATCCGATAGTCGCCTCGACAGCCGGAATTGTCAGTTCGCTGCCGCTTGAAAAGCCCCATTGCGGCCCGTTTATCCCGCTGCTCGAATCTGGATTTGATCTTCAGTTCAGTCCATTGATGGAGGCAAGGGCAGGGAAAGGGCTTATAATTATTTCCCAGCTCGACCTTAAGGGGCGCATTGGGGTTGATCCCGCCGGGACGCAGTTCATGGGCAATCTTTTAAAATATGCCATGACCGCTGCTGAGCCGTCGGCGTTGAAGTGGATTTATGCCGGCAGCGCGCAAGGCCTTGAATTTCTGGCAAAGGAACTCTGCGACACTGCCGTGCTCGGAACAGAGAAGGACATCGCGTCAGCCGGTGGAATCATACTTGGACCTGAATCAGCCAAAAAATTGACTGCGGCTGATATCGAAAAGGCGCTTAAACGCGGCGCCACAGTGATGTGTCTGCCTTTTGAAGGAACAGAGAAATTGCTGCCTGTCAAAGTAAAAATAATCGACTGCAAGATAGAATCAGCTTACAAAAACGCGGTGGACGCGGCAGGAAGAAAACTTCCGGTCAGCATTTCAGACCTTTTCTGGCAGGATAAAATCACATTCAAAGGTTGGGGTATCGCAGGGAACAATCCGTTGATAGATGAAATAGCATGGGATTCAGGCAGAATAATATACTGCCGGGTAAATCCTGCCGACTTTAAAGGACACTATTTTCAGATGAAGGCTTACAGGCTGTGGTCTGCTCTGCTGAACTATTGCGCGATTCCGGCAAGGTCCGCGGCTGCAAGTTTCTACTCATGCAGGGACGACGGATTTATCAATCTCAGCAACAGCGCCTATTTTAAAATAGATGCTGAAAACAAAGGACTTAAAGAAAAATGGATGGCTCCCGTTGTCTCCATGCAGGGCTGGAAAAAAATCGTGGTTCCTGGCGCATGGGAGAAAACTCCGTTTCTGGAAAACTTCGGACCGGTTGATCCGGTTCCCGCTGCAATCAATTACGATGGTATCGCATGGTACCGTTTCTCAGTGGAGATTCCGGAAAGATTCAGAGGATTCACCGCAATCCTGCACACAGGAAAAATCGACGATTACGACACCACCTGGTTCAATGGAGAAAAAATCGGCTCCATGGGCAAAGAGTTCGGCGGACAGGTATGTACTCTGCAAAGAGTGTACAGAGTTCCTGAAAACGTCATAAAATACGGCAAAGAGAATACTATCGCTATAAGGGTCGAGGATATTCAGGGCGATGGAGGAATAACCGCCGGTCCGCTGAAACTGGAATTCATCTCGGAGAGAAAATCTGAATCCTCTTATTACATTCCGGATATCGGCATAATGGAAGTTTTCGGCGTGACTCCGTATTATAATGAACAATGGTGAAGTCAGTATACAGGGACGGCAGGCAATGACAGTTATCAGGAAGAATATTTTAACCGCGTTCATTGTCTGCCTGTTTGCATGTGCTGGAGCAGCGGAAATACCTGTCTTCTGCAATGATGACAAGACTTTTGAATACACGGCTTCGCCGGTCATGAGTATTGCCGTTTGCGGAGGATGCGTCAAGGGCGAATTCAGCAGTAAGAATTCGTCCATATACTATGAAAACGGTTCGCTTGTTTTCAAGTATCCGGCAGACGGCGTTCTCTCCTTTCCTTCCGCCGGCAATATCCCTGTAAGCGAGGGTACTATTATGTTTGAACTTGCCTATACGTTTGATACTGCGGTTGAAATTGATGCCTTAAAACAAACCGGCAAATGGTCATTTATGCATACTGTTTTCAGCAGCGGGATTAACAATACAGGGTTCAGGCTTTTTTTTGAAACTCAAAAAACGCTGTCGCCCGCGGAGATACGCATTACGGTCATGAATTCGTCGCAACCTTACAAGTGGCAGTATTACGGGGTGAATCTAAAAAAGGAAAAATATCCGGCAGGCAAAATTTTTAAATGCGGTTTTTCATGGAAAAATTCAGAAATAGCTATACTTGCGGATGATAATATTGTATACCGGGGGGATATGAAAACCGCCCCGGTCTGGGGCGATAAATTGCAGATAGGCGGTACCGGGCAGGAAAGTTTCTGCGGCTCAATTAAATCCATGAAAATATATAAGAAAGCAGCATTCTGATTATTGCGATGATTCTTCGTTAACAACTTGTTTTTTATATTGGAGAGGTAATTTCAAAAGTAGTCAGAATTCAGGAGTCAGAATAATTGGAAAACTAACTGAATTTGAGTTAGAATTTCATTCTGAATTCTGGATTCTGTCTTCTGAATTCCCGCAA
>JBAWXM010000254.1:0-7795 GCA_037144075.1 Lentisphaerota bacterium
CTGGATAATGTTAATAAAAAAGCAGAAGCAACTGAAGGAAAATAAATATGGCAGAAGCCACTACAGCACATAAAGAACACGAGCATTGTGGTTGCGGACACGATCATAGTCATGATCATGATCATGATCACGATCATAAGCAGGCCGCTCCGGCGAAGCATACGCATAAACCTGGAATCGTCTGCCCGACTTGCGGCGACCATAACATGACCGATGGCGCCGGCCATGACCGGACAATGGGCAGGTTGTCAATCGCTTTAATCGGCGGTTTCTTCATTATAAATTCCTTTGTGCTGGAATGGCTGGTTCCGGATCAGACTTTCTCCGCCAAATTCAGCGCAATCATCGGTTCTGTGATTCTGGCATTTCCGATTATGATTACCGCGCTGAAAGATATATACTACGGCAAGATTTATATGAATGAACTGGTGGCGCTGGCTATCCTGGCTGCTTTCGCCGGCGCCGATTTCCAGACTGCCGGAATTATTTCGTTTTTCCTGCTGCTGACGATCATTATCGAGTCCCGCACCGCCAGCGGCGCCCAGCGTTCAATCGAAGAACTTATTAAACTTACTCCCAATACCGCCAGAAAGATCGTTAACGGCAGTGAAGTCGATGTTGAAGCGCTTGAACTGAAACTTGGCGATGTAATCAGAGTGCGTCCGGGCGAAAACTTTCCGGTGGACGGACGGATTATTGTCGGCGAGAGCACTGTGAATCAGGCATCCATCACCGGGGAGTCGCTGCCGGTGGACAAAGATTTGAATGATGATGTTTTTGCCGGTACTCAGAATCTTACCGGGATTGTCGATATTCAAGTAACCAAAGTGGGAGAAGACACCACGCTGGGCAAGGTCAAGGAAATGATTCTGGCCGCGGAGGGTTCCAAATCTCCGATTGTCAGGATTATTGACAACTATGCCGGATATTATACTCCGACGGTGCTGATGATTTCCGGCGTCACCTGGTGGTTTACCCATGATATGCAGCGCGTTATTACGCTGATGGTGATTGCATGTCCCTGCGCTATCGTGCTTGCAACTCCGACCGCGGTAGTCGCCGCAGTCGCGGCGGCTGCCCGTTTAGGCATTCTGATCAAGAATGTCAGCCATCTGGAACTGGCCGCCAAGATCAGGGCATTCGTATTTGATAAGACCGGCACTCTGACTGACGGCATCCTGTCGGTAGCCAGACTGAACCCGTTTGATAACATCGCGCCGGCCGAACTGCTGAAAGTCGCCGCCACCGCGGAACAGCACAGCAATCACCCGACTGCGGTTGCGTTGCAGAAACTGGCCGCGGAGGCCGGTGTCAAGCTGAATGATATTTCCGAATTCAGCGAAGCACATGGTAAAGGGGTTCAGGCTGTTATTGACGGACAGAAATGTTACGTCGGCAGAGCCGCCTGGATCAGCACCTTCGGACTGGATACTGCTATCGCGGCAGAACAGGAAGATCACGGCATGAGCGTGGTTTATGTAGCGCGCAACGGCAAAATCCTCGGCTGGATCGGCTTCAAGGACAAACTGAGAAAAGATGCTGCTAAAATTATTACCGATCTGAAAATACTTGGTGTCAAACATTGCGCCATGGTTACCGGCGACCGCAAATCAGTGGCTGAAGCCGTCGCCGCCTCGCTGAATATTGACGAATTCGAAAGCGAATGTCTGCCGGAATCCAAAGTTGAATATGTGGAAAAGATCAAGCATACCTCCAGAGTCGCGGTAGTCGGGGACGGGGTCAATGACGCGCCCGCGCTTGCAGCCGGCGATCTTGGCATAGCCATGGGCGCCATCGGCAGCGATATTGCCATCAACAGCGCATCAATTGCGTTGATGACCAATGATCTGCGCCGCATTCCGATGCTGGTGTATTTGTCCAGAAAATTAAGAGGGGTCATTAATCAGAACCTGTTTGTCGGCATGCTGTTTGTATTTGGCGGAATGATTCTGTCGGTGTTCGGCTGGATGACTCCGATCTGGGCGGCGGTACTGCACACCCTGAGCACGCTGCTGATCATTTTTAACAGCGCTAGACTGGTCAGGACCGGCGAGGAACTTACACTTGAAGAATCTTCGCATCGTGAAAATTAATTTAATCCGGGTGAAAGCCTAATTTGCAGCGGAGATATTATGTCTGACAACAAAAATCCAATAATCAGTGCAGTCGGTCTGAGCAAGGTATTCAGAGATTTCTGGAGCCGGCCCAAAGCTAAAGCGGTAAATGATATTGACTTTGAAGTCTATGAAGGCGAAGTCATCGGACTGCTGGGACCGAACGGTTCGGGAAAATCAACCACTGTCAAAATGATACTCGGACTGCTTTATCCGACCGCCGGAACTCTTTCCGTATTCGGGCAATCCCCGCGTGCTGTGGAAACGAAACGGCAGGTAGGTTATCTGCCGGAAGAGTCATATCTGTACAAATATCTCACCGCGATTGAAACCCTGGATTTCTTTGGAGCGCTGTTCAACCTTTCCGCCGAAGAGCGCCGCAACCGCAGCGACCAGCTGCTGGAAATGGTCGGCTTGAGCCATGCCCGCCGCCGTCGTGTCGGCGAGTTTTCAAAGGGGATGGCCAGGCGTATCGGACTTGCCCAGGCGATGATTAACGATCCGTCGCTGCTGATTCTCGATGAGCCTACTTCCGGCCTTGACCCGCTTGGCTGCAAGGAAGTTAAAGACTTGATCCTGATGCTCAAGAAAAGAGGCAAAACTGTTCTTATCACTAGTCATTTGTTAAGCGATGTTGAAGATATCTGCGACCGGGTCATTATTCTTTACGGCGGCAAAATCCGCGCCACCGGAACTTTGCATGAACTGCTTACCGTTACCGACGCCAATAGAATCACAACTCCGGCGCTCAGTCCGGCAGTTACGGATAAATTAATCAGCATCCTGCGTGAAAATCTTTCCGGCGATGAATTCACCTTTGACCACCCGCGCAAGAGTCTTGAACAATTTTTCCTGGAAGTGATTAATCAGGCCAAATCTGAAAGCATAGAAACCGCCGGTGTAGTCGGCGGCGGCAAAATCGCAGAATATCTGACTGAAAATCAGACTGCGGAATCAATTCTCAGCGATTTAACCCGGAATGCAGACAGCGTTACCGTTAAGGAACCTGCCGTCAAGCAGGAACCGGCAGAGAATATTGACGAGGAAAACAAGGCAATTGAGCGATTGACTGCCGATGCCCCCGCTGCCGTAAAAACAGCGGAAGTCCAGGAAAAACCGGCGGAAACTGCGGAAAAAGCAGCGGAAGATTTGTCAAAAGCGAATGAAAAACTTAAAGATCTGCTTTCTTAAAGTTCAATATTATTGGAATAAAAAATGACGGCATTCTGGGCAATCATAAAACTAACTTTTAAAAACGCAGTCCGCTCCCATATTTTCCAGCTGCTGCTTTTTCTGCTGCTGCTGTGCGTCATCCTGATCCCTTATACTATCGCTGGAGACGGTACTGCCCGCGGTTATATCCAGATATCATTATTATACAGCCTTTCCGCAATGGCGTTTGTGCTGTCGCTTTCTTCAATCTGGCTGGGTTGTTTTCTGATGACCAGGGATGTGGAGAGTTACCAGCTGCACATGGTCATCTCGAAGCCGATTTCCCGCATTACAATCTGGATTGGAAAATGGATCGGCATTATCCTGATTCATCTGATTCTACTGCTGATTGCATCCAGCACGGTTTATTCAATCGTGCTATGGAGGTTTTACAACCAGCCGTTTTCAGACAAGGAAAAAAGTCAGATTGAGAACGAAGTAATGGTCGGCAGGCGCGTTTTTTATCCTGAAATGCCTGATATTGATGAATGGGCCCGTAAGTTGTTGCAGGCAAAATTAACAGAAGCGACTAAAGGCGGTGCGCAAATTGATACCTCGCCTGTTGGACAGGAAAAAATGCTGAAAGATTTTAAGCGGGAAGTCCTTGGGCGTCTGGCGGAGGTTCCGCCGGGGGGCGATAGAATATGGGTTTATAAAGCGCTTCCGATCGGATTTGACCGTCCGCTTTATTTCCGTTACCGTGTTTATGTCAGCAAGGTATCTTCAGAGTCACAGCGGCTGACCCGCGGTTGGTGGGGCGTCAGAATTGCGGAGCCGGAGACTGAGGAAACTAAACCGGCGAATGTATTTGAAAAAGACAAGCAGGCACAGAAGAAGTATAAATATTCTTTTTTCGCGATGACGCCTTATCCCGAACAGATTATGTCCGGAACTTTTCTTGAAAAGGATCTGCCGCCCAGGATCATTGATCCGAATGGCGAAGTCATGATCAGATTTGAGAATCAGGATCCGGCGGGCGCGGCGCTGTGCTTTCAGAAAGCGGACGGGCCGAAACTGCTGATTAAATATACCGGGTTCACCCAGAACTACTTCCGGGCGGTATTAGTTATATTCATGCAACTGGTCATTCTTACCGGACTGGCCTGCGCCGCCGCGTCAGTGCTGTCAATGCCGACAGCGGTTTTTGTGGTGGTTTCATATCTGATGTTCGGCAGTTTCGCGACATTCATGGCCGGGAGTTCATTCTTCGGCGGCGCCGCGGATTACGTCGGGTATTATGTCGGGAAAATAATCCTCATAGCTGTAATTCCGATGCAGGAATTTGAAATCTCGAATCTGGTTTCCAACGGCGAACTGGTTGAATGGATTTTTATCGGTAAATTGTTTCTCACATACTTTGTTCTGCGAGCCCTCCCGCTGTTCCTCATTGGAATGTGGCTGTACTGGCGCAGAGAAATGGGATTGGTCATAAGAAAATGAGCAGATTCAAGACATTAATGTTTTTTACAGTTCTGCTGCTGATCTCAGTCATAATGCTGATTGCGATCAACCAGACGGAAAAGAAACTTGACGCCAGTATCAGAAAGAATAATCTTTATTATACCGGACAAATCCGCAACGCCCCGCCGATCGTTGTTTTCACCACGGTCGCGCTGGGCAGTTTTCGCGGCTTGCTGGCCGACGTTTTGTGGTTGCGCGCCGCTTCGCTGCAGGAGGAAGGCAATTACTTCGAGATGGTGCAGCTTGCATCGTGGATCACCAAACTGCAGCCGCGTTTTTCCGGCGCTACCGCGTATCTGGCCTGGAATATGGCGTACAATATTTCCGTGACATGCTCTCTGCCTGAAGACCGCTGGCGCTGGATTCAGGAAGCCATAAAACTTATTCGCGATGAAGCTCTGGTTTACAATCCTGCCGATCCGATGCTATACAAGGAACTTGGCTGGATCTTCCAGCATAAGATGGGCAACATTATGGATGACTTTAATCTTTACTATAAAAACCGGCTGGCGCTGGAAATGGAGCAGGTATTCGGCTCCAAGCCGGACTGGCAGCTGCTGGCTTCAGCCCCCCGCGACACCAGTGAACTGTTGAAAGCGATTCCAAATTCCGGAAAATTTATGGAGCTGCTCGGCAAATCAAAGTATGAGACTCTGGATAAACTGTTCGCGGAGTTCAAGAAACAGTCCAAACTGCCGCCTGATTTTGTCGCGCTGATTGACAGTGCCAGAATATCTGATATCCTGGATAATTATTTCCGGGCGTTGTGGTTGCTTGAAACTTACAAGCTGGACCCGGCGCTGATTAACAGTATCAACAATAAATACGGCGCTCTCGACTGGCGGACTCCCGAAGCGCAGGCTTTATACTGGGCGACCAAAGGCCTGGAAATGACGCTGGGGCATCGCGACCTTTCCTGCGAGCGCATGATTACCCAGGCATTGAAGGAGTCTTTTATTTCCGGCCGGATTCTCATGATCGACAAAGACAAATTTGAACGGATCATAATGATTCCGAACTTGAGCGTCGTTGACTCGGTAAAAAGAACTTTTGAAGAGGCTTATGATAAGAATGAACAGCAGTCAACGTTCCTCTCCGCCAAGCTGAATTTCATGCAGGAAGCAATTATTCTGCTGTATAATTACGGCAAATTTGCCAAAGCCGCCGAATATTATAAGATGCTTCAGAAAGAGGAACCCGGCAAATATCGCAGCACTCTGGAAAATTTTGTGATGGAGCAGTGGGCATCTGAAGTTCGCGACGCCGGCTCCAAAAAGGCCACTGACATCATCAGCGGCCTGATTTTCAGAAGCTGTTATTTTATCGCCTACGGCGATGACGACGCGGCTCTCGCCAGTGAAAGAATGGCCAGATATATTTACAATACTTATATGATGAATAATCAGGATGTTCAAACCAGAACTGGATTAGCCTCATACCGGGATATTAAAAACACCGCCACGGACACCTGCATTAAAAGTCTGCCTCCGGTCATGGCGGAAATACTGAAAGCCAGACTTCAGGAAGACGCCGCCAGGAAGAAAGATGACGAAAAAGAAGCTAAAGAAAAAGAAGCGGCGGACAAGAAATAAATAACGGATTCTAACTTTCAGTTAATTCAGTCTCAAGCCTTTACGGGAGTCTTTTTTCTGTTGAAGATCGCCTGCGCGACAGGCAATGCGTCAATCTGTTTCAGCCGGTAAGCTTCCACTGCCGCCAGAAATCCCGGACCGACCAGGTCAATCTCCGCGCCAAGCCTGCTGAAAACCACCATGCCTTCCGCAAATTTGCCTAGATTTCTAGGGTCGTTCAGGCGGCGTACCATGCTTCTTTCGATATATGGCGCGGCTTCCGCGATTCTGCCGTTGATGACAATTCTTTCCAGATCCATAAAATGGAAAATATTGACGATTGCCTCGCCGATATAGCCGCCAACCTGGTCAAAGAGCGTCAGCGCTTTCGCATCGCCCGCGGCGGCGCGTTTGAGAATATCGCTGAAATCAGCATTATCCCCGAATTTCCGCTCTATCGCGGAGATTCCCGCAAGCTGTTCAAAACAGCCGCGATTGCCGCAGTAACATTCCGGGCCGCAGGTGTCAAGTGAAAGATGCCCGAATTCACCAGCTCCGTTGTGCGACCCGCGGAAGAGCTTGCCGTCAATCACAAAACGGCTGCCGATACCTTCGTCTATAAATAAGACGCCCATATTCTTGCAGGCGCAGGCATTTTCCAGATAATATTCGGCAGTCGTTACCCCGGCGACATCATGGTCAACAACCGCCGGAATTTTGAATTCTTTCGCAATAAAGTCTTTAACCTTGATTCCTGAAGGGCCGGGAAACCCCGCGGCTTCAAAGAAAATTCCTTTTGCCGGGTCAACCTTGCCGGGGAAACTGACCGCCACTGCCTTGATTTTTGTCTTGAATCTGCCGGACGCCTCTATTGCTTTGCTTAAAGATTCTTTCAATGTGCGCAAAAGTGCTTTATTGTCAATTTTGCCTTCAAATTTAGTACTGAATTCAACTTTTTTCTTGAGATTCATCGAGAACAGGCCGCATTTGATGCTTTCCCGGGTTACGCGAAATCCGGCGACAGAGAAAGGCTGATGATTCAGACAAAGCAGTACAGGCTTTCTGCCGCCGGTGGAATTTTCGGTGCCGGATTCGATAATCAGGCCGTCGTCCAGCAGTTCACGGGTCTGCTCTGTTACCGTTGCCACCCGGATGTGGTATTTCTCCGCCAGCCGGATACGTGAAATCGGCTCATCCGCGGCAATTCCTTCAAAAATTTTCTGTCTGAGATTTTTCAAAATAAACTCCGAACTATATTATAATTTACATATTTTTGAGCCAATTGCAAAACTCATGTCTTGCAGGAATTCAGAACTAACCTCGAATCCGTTGAAACTATTTTAACCACAGAGGTTTATAATATGTTCTAAAGTTCTAAAGTCCTAAAGTCCTAAAGTCCTAAAGTCCTAAAGTCCTAAAGTCCTAAAGTCCTAAAGT
>JBAWXM010000255.1:0-7777 GCA_037144075.1 Lentisphaerota bacterium
GTGTCCGGGCAAGTTCAGTTTTGTTGATTAAAAGCATGGTTCATTCCTCCTGTTTATTTTTTGTTTTAAGGATTCATTACAAATCCCGGTTATTTTCTTAAGTTTTAAATTCAATCCGGCATTATCCTTTTCCGCAGCATCTGTGGCTATGGCTTGTATCTGGAGTAATGCCCGGTAGAATCTGTTCCTTTCCTTGACCTCTTCGTTAATCTGGTTTTTATCGGCAATGGTTGCATCCATGATGGAGCCATCCTTACAGGCATTCATATCTGACCTCATCATCACTGTCTTTCCCTTTTACATCTTCCAGCAATGCCGCTCTAACATCCGGATCAAGCGGAACCGCGACAGGATGGCCTTTCTTATAATCCCAGTCCACGCCGGCAGGATTACTGGCGATAAAGTCCAGGATGGCGCCAGCCTTCACAGAGAACTCCCCGCCGCAGTCGTCATCGAGGCTGGCGTAATCAACCAGATCATCGCACATATCGCCCAGCCGGAAAGATGGAGCAGGTGCGAGTTTTTTAGTGATCCGGTTGCAGTCTTTTTCTCTCTTGAAAGTGGATTCAAGTACGCGATAGGCGCTTATGCTCATATCAACCTCCTTGTTGAATGTTCAGTTTTTGCTGGTCAACGACATTTTCCAGCCATATCGCGGCAAATTCGACGAGAGAATGCTGGAGTTTTATGTTCATCTTTTCGTCAATCACGTTTTGATAAGCTCCAACGTAATCATTCCTGAAGCTTAACGGATAAAATTCGTGTTCATTCTCGCCGAAGGTCATTTCCGGATCGGCCATCAAATCGCCGTTCTGTTCGCCGTAATGGGCCAGCGAATAAACTGCGGTAAAGCCCCGGCTCATCGGTAACTTTCTCCACTATCAGCGGCATGTAGGTTCCCTTCGTGTTGTCCAGCTTCAAATAGCCGTCGTCCAGTTGTGCGATTAACGTTTCCATGATCTTTTTTGCCTGTTCATTCAGAGCATGCATAACTTGAAATCCTTTCTTTTGTTGGGTTAAAATAGAAAAGCTCCCTGATGTGCGCAATGCGACTCAAGGAGCTCATTTTCATCGAGTATTATGCCGAAATTAGAATTGATGTTCGATTGTTCCGGATCGTCCATCCGGTCCATTTTCGTATGCTTCCACCCAGATTAAGGGGATTCGCTGTTATTATATTATGATAGCAATAACTTCTAAAAAGTCCGGCAAGCCGGATTTTTTTATTGCCGCTTTGAGGTTAACACGGTGTAAATGACATCTCGTTCCGTTCACGGAGACACCGGATATCCCGCTGCCAGACGGGATTCATCCCATCGGTGCGACTGTCGCCGTAGGAGCGCCGGCCTGACTTGGTCCGCTGGATAGAGTAGTACGCAATGCTGTTGGGAATCGGCTCTTTGCCGGCTTTCTCCATTGAGTCGATCATTGCCGTGGCGGTGGTGTCCTGGATTAGTTCTGCGTAATCCTCTGAACCGATGGGTTTGGCCTTTCTGTGAATGGTGTTCCGGATGATCGGGTAGATCTGCATTTCGAGTATCAAAGCTGTTGCTGGACTCATATTACACCTCTCTTGTAATAGGTGGCCAGGCAGGGGCAATGCGCCCGCAACGGCCACCAAGGTTATTGGAGGCCGGTCAGGCCATAAAGAGGCGATGGCTATTAAAGCCAGTCACCATATATTATGCCCGAAAAAGAGGAAGTTTTAAGCTAAAGGGGCAAACAAACCACAGAAATGCTTGTTAAAATTATGTTCTGCGCAGATTTAATGATATTATTTCTGATGTGCGCTTTTATTGTCTTAAATATGGCTTACCTCAAGAAAACATTCTTGTAATGTTCTTGTAATTCGTAATATCAGAGCTTAAAACAGGCTATCATAAATGACATGAATAAATTTTATTTATACTATTTCTGTGCTTAAAGTAATAATTTATGGGTAAAAGCAAAAAAGCCGTTTAAGCTCAAAGACGGACTCACAATCCATCATTTCAGAGCCTCCTTTTATAGTTAGGGTTATCTATATATAGTAAATTTGTCAATAGACAATTTGCTTAGTCCTTTACGGACAGTACTTTAAGTTTGTTTCTTGCAAGAATAATCCCGCTCCGGCAGCGTTAAAAATGATGGCTGAGTGGACAAAAAGAATCAGGATTTTTTCAGAATGAAAAGAGAAAAAAACTCTTTCCTGGAGTATCTTATAATATGTTTTGAACTAAATTTTGAATATTGGAATATAATGTCTGTAAAGATGATGAAATACGCTGTCTTACTGTTCTGCGCCGGAGCTTTAAGCCTCGCCGGCTGCCGCAGTGAAATTAAGGCGGATAAAACTGTTGCGCCTCCGCCGGTCAAACAGCCGGAAAAAGAATTCAGCGGGCAGCATGAAGCGGCCGCGGCCGGTTCCGCGCTGGAAACGCTGGCGGAAGTTATTTCCGGAACGCGCAGCACTTCGCCAGCCGGCGCCAAGGCAAAATTTCTGAACGTTAATAAGTTGATTGTACCTGAAACAGAAGCGGGCCGCTTCCTTTCCAGCGAGTGTTTTGTTACCCGCTGGAACATTCTCGGTCCGTTTATTTATGATCCGGAAAATAAGAAGAACCAGGATATTTCTGAAATTGTGCATGAGCCGTTCATGGAGGAAGAGAAAAGCCTGACCGGCGGCGAAAAAATAGCCAGCCGCAACATCGGCTGGCAGCAGGCGCGTTTTGAATCCAGTAAATGTCCCGGCGAAATTGACTTGCAGAAGCTGTTTAAAAATCAGGTCCGCCATGCGGCGGCATATGCCGTCACTTATCTGGAATGCGCCGAACCGATGTCCGGCCTGATCCTTTACGCAGGCAGTTCCGGTTTCTTGAAAATATGGATTAATCATAAGCTGGTGCATACTTATAATCAGACTGTCCGCGAAGGGAAATGGGATCAGGACGTTGTAAAGGGCATCAAGCTCCAGCAGGGTTTCAACCAGATCGTCGTAAAAATCGTCAGTACTGGCGGCGAAGACTGGAATTTTTATTTCCGTCTGGCATCTGAAAGCGATCTCCCGTTCAAGTTTCAGACAGAGTAATCTCTTTGTGGATTTTTCGCTTGTAAATCTCTGTCCGTCATATTAATATGTATATCAGATGTTTTTCAGGAGAAAGTAAATCTATGCTGACAATTAGAAAGATAACCAAAATCGGCAGCGCTTACCGGAATTTCAAGCGCTACGAACAGATACTTCAGGTACTTTTCAAGTTCGGTTTCGGCGACATGATCAGTACCATGAAACTGGAGAACTTTTTCGAGTTCGGACTGAATCTGTTCACCCATAAAGACAGCAAGTTTGAAAGCCGGAGCCGCCCGGAACGCGTCCGCATGGCGCTTGAAGAACTCGGCCCGGCTTTCATCAAGCTCGGGCAGATACTTTCCACCCGGCCAGACCTCATTCCGCTGGAATATATTCAGGAACTCAATAAACTTCAGGACAGCGTTCCGTCGTTTCCATATGAGGACGTTGAAAGTATCATTGTCGCTGAACTCGGCAAAAAGCCGGATATACTGTTCAAAAGCTTTGAGCGCGACCCGATTGCGGCCGCGTCAATCGGGCAGGTGCATCGCGCCATAACTCTGGATGACGAAGATGTCGTAGTAAAAGTTCAGCGCCCCGGCATCCGGGAGATCATCGAAACTGACCTGGAGATCATGAACCATCTGGCCGTGCTTATGGAAAACAGCGTTGAGGAAATGGCGCTTCAACGCCCGACCGCAATTGTTGAAGAGTTTGCGCGCTCCATTGAGAAAGAGATTGATTACACTATCGAGGCCTCCAGTGCCCGCCGTTTTGCGATGAATTTCGACTCAAATCCCGATGTCTGCGTCCCGCGGATATTCCCGAAACTTTCCTCCGTCAAGGTGTTGACGATGGAATTTGCCGACGGTGTGAAGATTTCCGAACTGAGCAGCGGGCCCGACCCGGAACAATACGATTTGAAGTTGATTGCCGCCCGCGGCACCGATGCAGTGCTGGAACAGATTTTCATTCATGGGTTTTTCCATGCCGATCCGCATCCCGGCAATATTTTTATCATGCCAGGAAACAGGATATGTTTCCTGGATTTCGGCATGATGGGCAGAGTTTCCTCCATGGAACGCCATGACTTCGCCCGCCTGCTGAACAACATCCTGAAAGCCGAAGACCGCAGAGTTATTCAGAGCGTGCTTAAATTCGTCTATTACGAGAAAGAGCCGAATTACGATTCGCTCCAGCGCGATATCTGCGATATCATTGATCAGAACATTTACCGCCCGATGCGTGAAATCCAGTTGTCGCACATCCTGGAACAGTTGATGAAGACGCTCACAGCCAATTCTCTGCGGCTCAAGCCGAACCTCTATATTATGCTGAAAGCGCTGATTACGATTGAGACCATCGCCCATGACCTGGATCCCGAACTGGAAATAGTCGCCCACCTGAAACCATTCGTCCGCAAACTGCGCATGATGAACTTGAACCCGATGCGGCTGATGGTGAAAATGATTGATCCGATTGAAGATATGTTCCACGCCATCGGCGATATTCCCACGAGCATTCAGAACATCCTCGAAAAAACCAAGCAGGGCAACCTGAAAATAGAGTTCGAGCACATGGGGCTGGAACCTCTGCTGCGCACCCTGGAAAGAGTCAGCGATCATGTCGCCTACTCCATCGTTCTGGCTTCGCTCATTATCGGGTCTTCGCTGATCGTGCTGTCTAAAATACCGCCGCACTACAATAACATTCCGGTTATCGGCATCGTCGGTTTTATCATCTCCGGCTTTATCGGGTTCCGTCTCCTGCTCTTTCCGCGGCATGGCAAAAAGAAGTAACCGGGTTCATAAATCCTTATTTAGACCAGCACGCGACTTTCGCAACCGCCCGGGCTACAAGCTACTGTTCCCGGAACGCGGTAAACCGCGCCTGTGATTTATTCCAGTCAGCTTTATATTTAAGATTCATGGTATCTCCTGAAATTTCCGGCAATTAACGCAGTCCCAGCAGGCGGTCAACCAGAAACTTCTTATATCCTTCCAGGTCTTTCCATTCAATCGCCACGTTGATTTCCTGTCCGCGCTCATCATTAAGCATGAATCCCTGATCGTCAATCCGCAGCCGCATCTGCCGCATCTGCAAAAATTCCGTGGTGAGCGCCAGATGGACCGCCACCGTATCGAACAGGATCGAGCTATGGTCCGGAGCCGGTCCGAAGCCGCCCGCATCAGACCATACATTGTAGTTTTCCAGCAAATCTTTTACCAGCGGGTCCGCCGATTTTACCAGCCGGTCATACAACTCCCCATTAAGCCGGACAATCCCGCAGGTGTCCAGCGGAGTGATCGTCATGCTGCGCCATCCGGCATTAAATACCTTCTGCGCCGCCGGAATATCCTGGATAACGTTATATTCGGCGATTCTGCCCGGTTTGCCGTCAAGTTGTTTTTCAATGCTGCCGATCATGGCGACAAGATTGATTTTCCCGGTCAGATGCGGCGCCCGTTCAGCGATGGCGCCGAGATTGGTCATCGGGCCGATTGCGACAATCGTGACCGGGCCGTCCGCCTGCTCCACGGTTTTAATCACGGCGGAAACTCCATCTTCATAAACCGTTCCGGGATAATTTTTCAGGTCATATTCCCTGACCCAGTTCAACTGCCGCTCATCCCTGAGAACCGGGATACCGGGAATGCCTACAGCGACTGGAATATCATGCCGCCCGGCGCGCTCCAGCAGCTTGGCGCATATTATTGCCCGGTAAACCGTATTATGCGCGGCAGTGGCGACCATGATAGTGTCAAGTTCAGGACTGCGCAGCAGCATCGCCAGCGCCCAAGTGTCGTCAATATCGCACCCGATGTCCGTATCAAGAATTACGGGTATTCTTTTTGTCATTTCAGTTTTCCTTTATTTGAATGCGGTATTTAAAAATGTTATAGTATATTATAATGATATTATGAAGGAATGTATATAGACAATATCACTATTATATAGGACATTTCGATTTTTATGCAGATAAAAAATTCAGGTGCGGCAAAATTTATATCCGCCGGGCGGTTTTCCGGCTCGGCGAACGTTGCCATGCATCAGCACGAAGGTATCGAGCTGGTGCTGGTGGTACAGGGCGAATGCGTCATAGACACGAACAGCGAACGGCTGGAAGGCGGGGTTGACTCCCTGTTCATACTGCCGCCGGACACCCTGCACAACCAGCTGAACAAGGGGAAGGTCATAACAGATTATATCATCTTCAAATCTTCAGATAAATTTTCCCCGGTCTCCCAGCGCACAATATCGGTCGCCGGCGACCGATGGATAAGCCGCTGGATAACAGACATTCTTGACTTATACAAATCGTCGGATAATATTTCGGTTCAGGCAGACAATCTCCTCGCCGCGCTAAGTTGGTTATTGGATATTCTCCCGCCTTGCGGGATCCAGCTCTGCGGGACGGGATATTGGATATTCCAGTTTCCCGGTATCCGCACTATGGACGGCATGGACGGCATGGACATTCGCCGGGCTGCCCGCCTCCTGTCCCCTTACTGTTGCTTCAAGCTCTCGGACTCTTCGTCCAGCCGCCAGAGCTGCTCCCTGCCCAGCAAATGAACCCCGCCAAGCCAGCGGTCAATCCCGTTTCTATTAATCCAGTCGCAATTATTCTCCAGTAATTCGTGTCCCAAAGGAGTTACATTCAGCGTCCAGCGGTCCAAATCGGTTAGATGTTCGGTTATCGGCCGCTTAATTCTTTCCGGCCCTTCAATCCTCAGTGCCGGATGAGTACATTCCGCCATTTCATCAAGACATGCCCAGAAACTGGTGTCTCCCATAAAACGCTCCTTTTCCATCGCGGAAACATGCTTGAACAACGGAACCAGTTTATTAACGCCGGCAGCAACTGATTTCAACGCGTTTTTCTGAAGCAGATTCAAGCCGTTGGACGCCGACGGATATTGTTTCAGATGCCGCCGCAGCGCGGCCTTCAGATAAGGCAGTCCGGCAAACTCACTCTTCAGGAACAGTTCAATATCGCGGGGATTGCTGGAACTGAACGCCCGCCATGCTTCCGCAGCAACAGAATATTCCTGCGCAGAAACTTTGCGCCTGCCATCGAACAGCAAAGACATTTCGGAAGATGAAAATTCGCCGAGCCCCCGGCCGGCAACGCTGACCTGAGTAACTTTCGTCGTCGTCAAATCAAGCCTGGCCAGGCGGTCAAGCACATGAATAAGGATTGTCTGATCGAACATGCAGGCGTCAAACCACAAGACTATTTCCCGGTACCGGCCGACTTCGCTTAATTGCCGGTACATCATTTCAACCGCTTCCAGAATCTCATAATATGAAAAGCCGAAACTGCTTAGAAACAACGCCCGGCTTTTCCGGAACTCGGAATCGGATAAGTCGCCCGGAACCGGACCTTCCAGATAAATTTCGCGCCAGACCAGAATATCGCCGGGAATCAGCGACGCCCGCATAATCTCCGCCGCCACATCTCCGCAATGGATGTGCAGCATGTCATTTTTAGAGTTCTTCCGATTCACTTTGCAAAACTCCTGTATTTACGCTTTAATTACTGTCTGCTAAATACTTATAACACATTTTCAGCAAAAAACAACCACCCGCTGGATATTCAATTTTAAAATAGAAAAAAATGCGGCTTTTACGCTCAAAAACATCTTTTCAGTTGACAAAATCACTAATTAGTAAAAAGCGCATCGCTATGGCGTGATGGCGCAAAAAACTAAAAAACAAGGAGACTGG
>JBAWXM010000256.1:0-7777 GCA_037144075.1 Lentisphaerota bacterium
AAGGCATTGCCGGGAGCGATGCTTTTTGCCTGGGTTAAAGTCCACTTACTGCTGTCATACAGAAAACCCAGACGCTGTGATTCGTTTTTAAGATCAACATAGTAAGTCCAGCGCTGGCGGTGTTTCTTCAGTCCGGCAACAATCAGATCAAGGTAATGGCACTTCGCGATATCGTTATCCGAATGGGATGGCGTCACTTCCTGAATTGCGAAAATCGTTGCTTTCGAATTCAATATCTCATCTACATACCGGTAGGCATTCTTGCTGTCATCCAACTGACCAATGCTGCCGCCCAGCCATTTCATATTCCAGGTGGCGACAACATACTGCCGTCCGTCAGCCAGCAGCGACAGCGTTGTGAACAGGCAAAACCCGGCAAATAGCAGATAGCGTTTCATAGAATCCTTTAACTATAATGTAACATATAGCTAAAATTTATCAGTAATTTTACTTTATGCAAAGAATATTAGCTTAAAACAGGAAAACTTTCACTACCGGCGGTCAAGTGATTGGTTGGACAATTCACAAAGTCCTCAAAGGTTACATTTCATCATCGTCGATGGCAAAATTCAGGATAACTTCTGCAGAATCGCCCCCTCTAAATTTCGGAACCTCTTTCCGTCATCGGGGTCAGATAGTCGGAGAACAATATTTATCAAGCATCAGCAGCACAACGTTCGACTTCAATCTATTACTAAAATTCTCAATCAAAAAATCATCAAATAACTTATTATCAAGCATCAAAAACACAATAGCTAAAGTTCTTGTACCCCGATGACCATTTCTTTTTAAATTGTAACGGGGAATACGGCTGACCGGCTGCGGAACGGGTGGGGCAGGCCGAGTTCACTAAACGGATCTGGATATTGCCGATATGAAAATAATTTAACCGGGCACGATTCGCAAGTATCAGCACGGCTTTATACCTCAGGGAAATTTTTCCCTAAAGTTTCAGGTGTTAGGTGCTAGGTGTTAGGTTAAAACTTAAAACCTAAAACCTAAACAAGAATTCTAATTTGCCAGTCTTTTCGATTTCATCCACTTCAGGCATTCGGCCTGCCATGCAGCCCACTCTTCGCCCTTGCCGCAGCCTAGTCCGTGATCGCCGCTGGTCAGTTCGAAATACTCCACCGGGACGCCATTGTTTTTCAGGGCATCGCGAAAGATGCGGCTGTTAGCAACTGGAACCACCGAGTCTTTGATTGAATGCGCAATAAATGCAGGCGGAGTACCGGATGTGACGTGCAACTCGCAGGAAACGCTGTCTCTTGCCTCCTGAGTGGAATCCTGGCCAAGCAGATTATTACAGGAACCGCCATGCATTTTCGTCGCGTCCATGCTGATAACCGGATAAATCAGAATCGCAAAATCGGGACGGCAATTTATGCGTTCAACCGGGTCGGCAGCCTGAGTATTGCCTGAGTCATACCGGGTGGCAAGCGTGGAGGCCAGATGGCCGCCGGCTGAAAAGCCCATGATGCCGGTCATGTCAGTGGCAATATTCCATGTTTTGGCGTGAAAGCGGACCAGACGCATGGCGCGGGCCGCGTCCAGCAGCGGCACCGGATGCCGGTAAGGAGCCAGCCGGTATTTCAAGACCACCCCGCAGACACCGTAGCGGTTGAGCCATTCAGCGATATCATGTCCTTCGTAAGTGGAGCAAAGGCATCCGTAGCCGCCGCCGGGGCAGATAACTACGGCGGCTCCGGTGGCATGACCGGCAGGAGGCTGATACACGGTTATATCCGGAAGGTCGGCCGGTTCGCAGCCCAAAACACCGGGTGCGCCGGCCGGCCAGAGCGGCAGCGTCACGGCCATGGCGTTCAAGTCCGTTGATTTCTGTGGAATTGTCATATTACCTTTCGTAAAATGAATGTCTTTATAGTTTTATCTTCAACTTCAAGTTTCCAGTTTCATGTAGTGAAAAATAGAGAAGCCAACTACATCTTAATAAACCCGCCGCCGCCAGTTTTTCAAGCCGGTAATTGCGCTGGACACGATGTTTAGCCAGGAATGGAAGCGTCAGTTTGGTTTATGTCATTATGGCTTTTTGCGAAAACCGTCTTGGCTCGCCAGTTTCAGTACACAGTCTTGAATGAACCGTCCGTTTGCAAGTGCAGTTCGTCTGCCATGGACAACAAGATGGAGTTATTCTTTGCCATGAACTGCTGAATTTCCGGGGCTATATTTTTCACTGTCGGCACCATAAGGATAAACGGTTTCTGTTGCGAAAGATAAAGCGAACTTATAGTATCAGGAAGTGTAGCAGTTCGATACGTCAGGTAAACTTCCGTTCCGGATTTTTCGCCAAGATGCCAGATATGCTCGTGTTCCTTTCGGCGGTCTGCTGAATACCTGATATTCAGTGAAGCGCAAAGCGCCTGATGCAAAACTTCATGACGCAGCGAGTAAACGAGGATATCCCGGAACTTGAGCTGAACTGGATCAGCTTTGCCTTGCGGGCATACTGCCGTGATGTCTGACGGGGAATTCTCCACCACCTGACGGGGACAATTGTATTCGCACGGAACCGTACATGCCAGAAACGTGGCTCGTTTATTTTCAACCTTCAGATAATGCGTGTAGAAAGTGTTAAAACGTTGCCACCGGGACAAACGCCTGCGCCAGTCGCTCCACGCCGTCTCCCGCTCCAGTAACTCCTCTAAATAGTTCAAAAAAATCCTGTCCGTCCTTTTTCTCCTCTTCAAAAAATTTGTACTATTGCCTGTTTCTTTCTATTTCGTCAATCAACGATTGTAATGCCGATAGCCAGCTAGACGTCCGCCCCGATGGTATACCGCACGTCGGTTCAAACCATCAGGTACCATGCTTTATTCCCATTCAATTTTAAGTGAATGCGTACCAGGCTTGTCGATTGCAAACCAGGCAAAACCGTTGTCCAGCTCAAAATTAATGTTTTGTCCATCGACCACAATCTTCGCATTTCGCCCTGAAAATGGAAGACCGATTTTGGCCCGGCATTCATTGGGGATATGAAGAACTCCTCCGAAATAATGATTTTCTTTTTTGAAGCAGGCAACGATGAACCCAGCCGGAGTTGGAACGACTCCCCTGGCGAATGTCAAATCTCCGAACTGTGGTTTTACTTCGAATTCTTTGAATCCCGGGGTGATCGGTTTTATGCCAAGAACCTCTGACAGCAGCGCATAAGTAGGACCGGCGGTCCAGCCGTGGCAACGACTTAAAGAATCAAATCCGTCTCCGATTTTATCAATTCTGAATCCAGAACTTTTAATCGGCGCTTCCCATAGCGTATCGCCGCCGGACTTGATCATGTCCCCCCAGTATTCCCGGATAAAATTTATTCCTTCTATGTCGCGATTATTTCTGAAATGCGATTCTATAACCTCAAAGCCTTCAATTGCTCCGGAAGCAAGATGACCGAATGAGGGGGCAAATACTTTCAGTCCTGGGCTGTTTTGCAGCTTATTAAATGCATCCATGGTTTGGCCGGCCAATCCTTCGTAATACTTCGCTAATGCTGTTTCACCAGTCTCATGCATTAAATTGGCAACAGTCCGCAATGAACGATAAAAGAGAAAGTTCAGCATCAAATCTCGCCCTGACTGTTTATTCAACACACACATCCAGCCTTCGGTTTTATTGACAGGAACATCAATCAAACCGTCTTCTCCTGATTTTGAAATCATCCAGTCAATTGCACGAATAATACTGGTTTTCATAACGCGGGGAAACTCGATGTCGCCAGTATGCAGATAATAATCATCAAAAGCAATCAGCCACCAGGCGACATAATCCCAGAGCACTGGAGCCCCAAGCCCATATACCGATGGTATGGCGCCATCGGCATATTGCACTTCAGCCAGTTTTTTCCAGCAGTATTTGAAAAGCGCAGTATCGCCGAAAGCATAATAGTTGATAAGCGCCTCAAGCCGGGTGTCGCCAGTCCAGAGAAAACGGTCGCGTTTTATACCATCAAGATAATATTCCTGCATACAAAGATGAAGCGTACGCCGCCCGCTCTGCCAAATCTTATTTAATAATACGTCGGAGCAGGAAAAGTACCCGGCATAAGGGGTTTGATATATTGACGCACGAACTGCGATTGCCTCAACTTCCACCGGCAGCAGGCAGTCCTCGAACTCCACCTTGACGAACCGGAAACCCTGGCGGGAATTGCTTTCCCATTCCTGATGTCCGGAGCAGATGTTAACATTTTCCGTGACCATTTGACGCAACAGCATGTCTCGTGATGGTAAATGATAACACTCATTGAGGGTCTCGCCATAGAGCAATCGCAGATGAACATTGCCTTCTGATTTCGTTTTCAACCGCAGAAACCCAGCAGTTTCCTCCCCGAAATCAACGATTACGGAAGGCCCTCCGAAACTTCGCGGCGCAACAGCTATCAGCGGATGGCCTGATTTGCCGAGAATCCCTTCCGCATTCTCCAGCATTCCATTGCCGGAACACGCATCATATATTTTGACCGGGAACAATACTTCCGCGGGGAAAAGGTTGATGGAATCCTGATATTCCTGCCCGATAATGTCCAGTACTTCCGGGGGAACTTTCTCGTCAAATTTCTGTGAATGAAAAAACGGCGAATCGCTGCATTTTGGAATTGAACTGTTGAAAAAGACGCTGCAATCAAGATTCGGAACCAGTTTAACTTCACCATCGCCGGGTTGACCGTTCCACTGCCGGTCCCCGGATTGTTCCAGGTTGAGAACACGAGCCTTGTCCCATTTGGTGTCGTCAAATTCAAGGGTTTTCCAGCCCCAGCGTTCTTCAGGCGCGGCAGTCCAACTCGCATCGGAAACCACGATCGTTTCGGCATAAACGTTTAATTCAAAGGCAAAACCGCGATGTCCTCCGTGGTTCAGCAACTTTACGGCAATGAGATTATTACCCGCGACAAGATATGGAAGTACATCGTAATCCCTGGCGTTGTTCCATTCATCAACGCCGGCGATGAAACGTCCGTTGAAATATAACTCATATCCAGTATCAACGAATATGCGCATGAAAGCGCTGGCAGGCAAGGCATTGAGTTTAAACCTTTTTCTCAGGAATCCAGAATCTTTTCTGGAACCCCATAAGTTTTTGGGCTGTAAAGATTGCGATTCCATCGTATCTGTAAGCGTCATAAACACCATTTACTGTTATTATTTAATGATTGAGGAAAGTCATCGCATCGTCCATTATAATCCTTTCAGACACGCGTTAATGATTTCATCGAGATTGCCTTCCGCCAGCCCGATGCTGGTATCGGCGATCCCGTAATATACCCGAAGCTTCCGTGTTTTCATGTCGGCGATGGCGCCGGTGGAGAAAACGCATCCCGGACAGCGTCCGCGAAATTCATAGTCTTCCTCCGCCGTCAGCATATAACTTTCCATTCTGCCGATAATCTTTTCCGGATTCTCCAGATCAAGCAGTATCGCGCCGAGCGAGTAACTGACAATGGAGCAGGAACTGCTGACGCCATGGATGATTTCCAGCCAGCCTTTTTCGGTTTTAATCGGCACCGTCGGTCCGATTTTCTCCCAGTTCCAGTTGGTGAACCCTTTCATCAGAAAACGGTGATGCCCCCAGTGAATCAGGTCCGGCGATCTGGAAGTCCAGATATGCCCGCGCTCATTGGCAGAACCCATACTGTAGGGGCGCTCCAGCCGGTAGTAATACCCCCCGATTTTCTCGGGAAACAAACATGGAACGCGGTTGTCCGGCAGCGCCACGATGTCCACCGGTTCAAAATTGATGAAATCTTTAGTTTTATACATTAAACCGACACACCCCATTTCAGAGTTGCCGGGGCGGACGACGTAGTATTCGTCGCCGATTTGCGTTACCCGGCAGTCAATCGGATGATTGTCGTATTCGCCGAACACCTTATCCGGATCGCGGAAGAACACCGGTTCCTCGTGGATGGTGAAGTTTATTCCATCCGCACTCTCGGCAACATGGGTGCGGGCGTAGGACTGATTGCGCAGCATTACCGAAACCAGCAGTATGGTTTTGCCGTTATACATGGTTTGACCCGGATTGAACACCACGTCTGCCGGCCCCCAGGGGAAATCCTTTGGCGTGATAAGCGGGTTTTGCGGGTGCCTTTTCAGTAACGTTTCAGCTCTGAATGTCATGTTATTAATCCTTACATGTTCCCAGGTTTTAAAATGGTCTACCAAACTGCACATATATATTCAACGATCGTTTGCCATTTCATGTCTGTCTGAATATAAATCTGCGGACAGATATCACGCTTCAATTGTAAATGCACTTTTTTTATCTACCTCCTGAGCGCTTTGGTCTGTTTTGCCAGATTTTAAACTTTATTTTTTGCCGGACCGGTCGATTTACGGATTACCAGGCTGGTCGGCAGAATTTCCCGCGGGGGAATCCATTGCCCGGGATTCAATAATCCGGCATGAATTGCTTCAATCGCCATATACCCGGCTTTCTCAATGGCATGATCAACTGTGGTCAGCGCCGGATACCAGACCTGCGTCTCCGGGTAGTTATCGAACCCGAGAACGGAGATATCTTCCGGGATCCGCAAGCCGCGTTCGTGAATGGCGGTCATTGCGCCCAATGCCAATGAATCGTCAACTGCGATTACCGCCGTAAGCTCCGGAGCCTGGTCCAGCAATCTCCTCATCGTCAACAGTCCGGGCATGGCCCAAATTTCGTTTGCAGGATCGGGCAATACACTAAGCACCCAGTTTTTTTCTATTGCCGCTCCGGCAGCCTTCATGGTGTTTTCATATCCCTTGAAACGTTGCAGCTGGTCGAGATTTGGATCATAATGCCGCAAAT
Organism: Lentisphaerota bacterium; assembly: GCA_037144075.1. Classification (GTDB taxonomy): domain Bacteria; phylum Verrucomicrobiota; class Lentisphaeria; order Victivallales; family Victivallaceae; genus CAIPAT01. The sequence continues at coordinate 6,802 of JBAWXM010000256.1, forward strand.
AGCCAATCCTGCGATGCCCCAGGCCCAGCAAATATCTGGTCGCCTCGACAGAACCGGAATACGAATCATTATCTATAAAACCTATTTTCGGATCATCAATCTGGTCATCAATAATGACAACCGGCAAATCGGTATCGCCCAATGTATATAGTTCCTTCATATATCCTCCCGGAGCTATCGCAATCACACCGGAACACTGCTGGTCTCTGATTGTCTCCCGCAATGATTCTTTGCGAGGCGCATTCGCGATAATAATATTGACCATCAGTTCATTGGGGTTTGCATAGGCATAAACTCCCTTCATTGCTTCACAAATATACTCAGTCAAATCAGAAGCGGGTGAAATGACTGCGATTCTAACTGTGCGCACGGCGGGATAATCTGGCGTGAAGTTATATCCGCGCACTAAGTCACTGATTCTTTTTCTCGTTTTCTCGCCGACGCCGAGCCTGCGATTGATAACTCTTGAAACAGTAGCGGCGGACACGCCGGCCTCTTCCGCAATCTTATATATATTTACTGTCTGTGATCTTCTTGACATATTCTAATCCGGAAAATTATTTATTTAATGTTGCGTTAACAATAATTATAATGCCAACGAGTACGATTGTCAACACCTTTAAAACAAAAAAAATGAATAATTACGCAACTTTATTAATCACGTCTTTGACAGCCCTTAATTTAAGTGAACTTAACCGGCTGTGCCGGGACTTTAAACCCTATCTCGCACAAAGGCGCAAAGACACAGAGAAATCCATTTTTTACCACAAAAAACACGAAAAAGACACGAAATAGGAACAAAAAACGGAGTCAGCGGATGATTGCGTGGAATGCAATCATCCGCTGACTTGTATTTCTTATTTCTTCATTTCTGCTATTTTTTTCGTGCCTTTCGTGGTTAATCATGTATTACCTTTATTGCCTTCATGTTCCCGCGCCTGCGGGATGAAACGGTTTTTCTTATCCTGCATATCCT
>JBAWXM010000257.1:0-7699 GCA_037144075.1 Lentisphaerota bacterium
TATTTTATCAGAGCGTTATGACATAAAAGTGTCAACTACCTTTTGAAACATGCCGAAAAATTTACATTAAAGCTTGGAAAAAATTTGCATTTTACGGTCATTCATTATAGTTTCACTTTCCGGCATAGCAATACTTGGAGCCGGAAGAGAAGCATCAGAATGGAAAGCGGAAATACGGAATAAATTTAAACGATGACCAAAATTAACAACAGGAGGGAATATAATGAAGAAATACATGCTGCTCACGGTTATGACAATCGCCTGCGGACTGCTGCTGGCGGCGGGCGGATGCAAAACTAAACTTCCGGCCGGCGATGTGGACATCACGCGCAATTTTGCCCCGGAGATTGCAGTGCTTAAAGACCCGAATATTTCGACCAGTTCGCTGGATAAATACAATGCCGCCTGCGTAATTGCTGAAAACGTTGATTTTTCTTATTTGCGGGACATTGCGTCAATGGAGGCTATTTTCAGCCAGAAAGACGCGGCAGTCGGAACTTTTGAAGGCAATGATTTTGTTGTCTACACTTATAAATACATGAATAAATCAATTCAGTTCCGATTCTCCATTGACGGAAAAACCATTATCGGCGCCAGCGTCAAAAAACTGTGACAGGTTTAAGTTGAAATATGATTTTATTTGACGATGAATATTTTATGCGCCGGGCGCTGGCAATGGCGGAAACCGCCGCCGAGTCGGGCGAAGTGCCAGTCGGCGCGATTGCCGTTAAAGACGGCGAGATCATCGCCCGTTCCGGCAATCAGGTTGAACTGCTGAAAGACGCCACCGCCCATGCCGAAATACTCGCAATCACCCAGGCCGAGGCCGCGCTTGGCGACTGGCGGCTGGATAACGTGGATATTTATGTGACAAAAGAGCCGTGCGCCATGTGCGCGGGCGCCATGGTTAACGCGCATGTCCGGCGGGTGGTGTACGGTATGCCTGACCCGCGTTCCGGCGCGGCCGGAAGCGCGCTGGATGTCACCGGCTTCAAAGGCATGTTGTGGAATGTGGAAGTCAAGGCCGGAGTTCTCGAACCCGAATGCCGCACCCTGATGCAGCAGTTTTTCCGCAAAGTCCGCAAAGAAAAAGGTTCTTGAGAATTCAGTAGCCTTTATAACCACAGAGGCACAAAGACACAAAGGTTTATGGTTTAAAATCAAAAACAGGGAATTTCCGTCTGCTGCTCTGCTTTGCTCCTGCCTGAAAAGGCTTCCTTTTCCCCAAAAAAACTGTGTATTTGTGTTTCAAATATCCTTTTTATCGAGGATTTCCTGCAAGGCTTTCAGTTCCGACGCGAAATCGCCGGAAATCACCGGAGTTCCGGTTGCCAACTGGTAAATCTTCAGAAAGGCGGAGACTGGAAATTCCTGTTTCTGCCATCTCTCGCGATATCCTGCCAGCCCGTATTTATTCAAGACGTTCCGCATTTCCAGATATAGATTGCGCGCCAGCAGTTTGAATTCGACAACGGCGGATAATTTGACGTCATGCCGCAAATGGATTCCGGCGTGAATATCGGAACAGCAGGTCAGTTCCACGCCCACCCGCCACTGTTTTTCCGGCGAAAAGACATAAGAATACATGACAGGATCCACTTCCCAGAAAATATAAAAATGCAGGTCAGGTTCCGCGGGAACGCCGTCGGCATCATATAATGCTGCAATGTCCAGAAAAATTGCCGATAATTCAGCGAGCGGGTCGCAGGACGCGGCCGGAAGCCGGATTGCCATAATGCCGCCGGGATCGGCTGAAGACGCGACATGCATTTCCAGCCATCCGGCTTCGACGCCATTAATTTTAATGACCGAATCTTCCGCCATAGCCGCCTCGCAAAGAATTAACCACAAAGACACAAAGGCACAGTTATTTCCTGTCAAAAGCCAAAGCTATTCCGTTCATACAAAACTACAGGAACACATGTATTATTTTTGATTTAATACCCAAAAATTGTGTCTTTGTGCCTTTGTGGTTCAAAGATTTTGCGCGTTCGCCGTCTTGTTGTCCGTCAGATTTTGTCTTTCGCATGATAATGCGTATGCAGAAGCTGATGGGATTTTTCGCCGAGTGGCGCTTTCAGGAATTCCTCGTACAGTTTCTTTATGTCCGGATTCTGATGCGATTTCCGGAGTTTTTTGCCTTCATCTTCGCGATATAGAGCGCTGATCCGGGCATTTCTGACTTCATCATTTGTCTGCCGGGGCTGTCCGCCGCCGCCGATGCAGCCGCCGGGGCAGCACATGACTTCGATAAAATGGTAGTTTGCCTCGCCCGCCTTGATTTTTTCGATAAGTTTTTTAACGTTTCTGAGCCCGTGGGCAACGGCAACTTTTACTTCAACGCCTTTCAGGAAAGCCCATTCCGGGGTTGTGGTTTCAATTTTTACCGAGGCCTCCTTGACGCCTTCAAGCCCGGCAATCGGAGTAACATGAAGTTTCGGGAACGGGAAATCCTGGCCGGTAACAATTTCATAAACCGTGCGGAGCGCGGCTTCCATGACCCCGCCGGTATTGCCGAAAATATCCGCGGCGCCGGAGGAGACGCCCAGCGGCGAATCCATTACGCCGTCTTCAAGCTGGTCAAAATCCAGTCCGGCCTGCCGGATCATCCGCCCAAGTTCGCGGGTCGTCAGCACAATATCAACATCCCGATAACCGCTGCTGTTCATTTCCGGGCGTTGCGCCTCGTACTTCTTGGCGGTGCAGGGCATGACCGACACCACGACAATGTCTTCCGGCTTCCGGCCAATTTTCTCCGCATAGTAGGTTTTGGCTACTGCGCCGAACATCTGCTGCGGCGATTTGCAGGTGGAAATATTGGGCAGAATATCCGGGAAGAAGACTTCGGCGTAATTAATCCATCCCGGCGAACAACTGGTAAACATGGGCAGCGCGACATTTTTATCCTTGTCAACCAGCGCTTCTTTCAGTCTGGTCAGCAACTCTGTGCCTTCCTCGATAATCGTCAGGTCAGCGGTAAAGTTAGTGTCGAAAACCGCATCAAAGCCTATTTTGCGCAGCGCGGTCACCATTTTCCCGGTGACGATAGTGCCGGGCTTGTAGTCGAAACACTCGCCGAGGGCGGCGCGGATTGCCGGGGCGGTCTGGACAATGACAACTTTGGATGGATCATCCAGCGCCCGCCAGACATCGTCAATCTGGTCTTTTTCAGAGATGGCGCCGACCGGGCAGATCGCGGCGCATTGTCCGCACTGCACACAGGTTACGGAACTCAGAGGATTGCCGAAAGCCGGGCCGATATAAGTTTTAAATCCGCGTCCCTGCGGGAAGAGCGAGCCAACGCCCTGAACCAGATTGCAGGCGGTCACGCAGCGGCGGCAGCCGATGCATTTGGCGGAATCCCTGACCAGCGCGGGGGTGCTTTCGTCAAGCACCCGCCTGGACTTTTCCCCCTCGTAGCGGATCAGCTTAATGCCGAGGTCCCGCGCCAGCCGCTGCAACTCGCAGTCCTCGTTCCGGTCGCAGAGCTGACAGTCGCCCTGATGTTCGGACAACAGCAGTTCCACCACCATTTTGCGGGCGTCGCGGGCGCTCCGGCTGTTGGTATGCACTTTCATGCCCTCGGCGGCCGGAGTCGAACAGGATGCGACCGGATCGCGCATGCCTTCGACTTCGACCAGGCATACCCTGCAAGCTCCAATCGGGTCAAAACTCTGCATGTAGCATAATGTCGGAATATTGATGTCTATTTTTTTCGCCGCCTGAAGTATGGTTGTTCCATCTTCGACTTCCACCGGCATATTGTTTATGGTTAATTTAGGCATTTTTATTTCCTCTGATAAAGAATATTTCGTATCTTACTTGATGCGCGGTTTCTTGCCGTAGTCGCAGCGCAGACAGCGTTTCGCCTGACGAATGGCGACGGCCTCGCTCCACGGCTGCTCCACCTCGTCAAAGTTGTTCCGGCGGCGTTCAACCGCAATCAACGGCTGTTTTTCGCGCAGATACGGCGCCGGATCGGCGTCCGGGTCAAAGTAGACATCGGTTTCTTTGTCCTGACGCCAGAACGCATGTTCCTCGCCGGTCAGATATTTGTCTATTCCGGCGGCGGCTTTTTCGCCGGAACAGGTGGCCTCGATCACCGACCACGGCCCGGTAACCACATCGCCGCCGGCAAAAATCCCTTTTTCCGAGGTCTGTCCTGTCAGCAGGTCAGCCTTGATGTAATTGGCGGAGTTCAGCGTCAGATTGACGTCTTTGACGTATTCATTGGCTTCAGAGGCCTGACTGACGGCGGCAATGATCTGGTCGGCTTCAATGACAAAGTCATTTTCACCGGAATCGTCCGCGCGGCGGCGGCCGGTGCGGTCGAATTCGCCGAGCCGCATCTTCCGGCATTTGATGCCCGTCACTTTGCCGTCTTTTCCGGTGATTTCAAACGGAGCCGTCAACATCAGCATTTTGACGCCTTCGTTTTCGGCTTCCTCCACTTCTTCCTCGTATGCCGGCATCTGTTCGCGGGTGCGGCGGTAAATCAGCGTAACTTCCTTCGCGCCGAGCCGCAGCGCGGTGCGGGAGGCGTCAACCGCGGCATTGCCGCCGCCGACCACCACCACTTTATCGCCGACCGGCACGGAACCCTTGACGTTATACTGCTTGAGGAAAGCAAGCGCCTGAGTGACGCCGTCAAGTTCTTCGCCCGGCAGTCCGAGCTTAATGGACGCGGAAGCGCCGATGGCGACAAATATCGCCTCGTAACCTTCGTTTTTAAGTTGTTGCAGCGTGAAATCACTGCCCAGTTTTTTGCCGGTTTCAATGTCCGCACCCATACGCTCGATCATCCGGATTTCGCGGGCCAGGATTTCGCGGGGCAGCCGGTAAGCGGGAATCGCCTGCACCAGCATGCCGCCGGGACGCGGTTCGGCTTCAAAGACTTTCGGTTTGTAACCGAGACGTGCCAGGAAGAACGCGCAGGACAATCCGGCGGGGCCGGCGCCGACAATGGCGATCTTCCGTTTGGCGTTTTCCGCATTTTCCTGTACTTCCGGAACCTGTATCGTCACTTCCTGGTCAACCATGAAACGCTTGATGCCGCGGATGGACAGCGGTTCATCGAGGCTGGCGCGGCGGCAGCGGCTTTCACAAGTATGATAGCAGACGCGGGCGCAGGCGGCGGCGAACGGATTTCTGTTGCGATGCAACTGCAGCGCTTCGGCATAACGTTTTTCCGCCACCAGCGAAACGAATCCCGGCACATCCACCCCGGCGGGGCAGGCGCTCTGGCACGGCGCTCTGACCAGTCCCGCGCAGACCCCGGTCGGACAGCGTTTTTCGCGGATATGTTCTTCGTATTCATTGCGGAAATAACGGATGGTGGAGAGCACCGGATTGGCCGCGGTTTTGCACAGGCCGCACAACGCGGTTTTCTTGAGCATTTCACCGAGCGAAATCAGCTTTTCAATATCGCCTTCCTCGCCTTTGCCGCCGCAGATTCGTTCCAGCATTTCCAGCAGGCGCTTGGTGCCGATCCTGCCGGGAGCGCATTTGCCGCAGGCCTCGTCCTGAGTGAATTCCAGGAAAAAGCGGGCGACGTCAACCATGCAGGCGTTATCGTCCATAACCACCAGTCCGCCGGAGCCCATGATCGCGCCGAGTTCGGTCAGGGTTTCGTAGTCGACCGGCACGCTTAAATGCTGTTTCGGGATGCAGCCGCCGGAAGGTCCGCCGATCTGGGCGGATTTATATTCTTTGCCGTTCGGAATGCCGCCGCCGATATCATAAATAATTTCGCCCAGGCTGGTGCCGATAGGCACTTCGATCAAGCCGATATGATTGAGATTGCCGGTCAGCGCAAAAATTTTTGTCCCCGGCGATTTTTCCGTGCCGACTTTCCTGAATTCAGCCGCGCCGTCGCGGATTATCATCGGGATATTGCCGAATGTTTCAACATTGTTCAGCACGGTCGGTTTGCCCCACAGGCCTTTGACCACGGGAAACGGCGGACGCGGCGAAGGTTCGCCGCGCTTGCCCTCAATCGAGTGCAGCAGCGCGGTTTCTTCGCCGCACACGAACGCTCCGGAACCCTGGGCGATAAAAATATCGAAACAGAAATCGGTTCCCAGAATGTTTTTGCCCAGCAACCCGCGCTCCCGGCAGTGGCTGATCGCGATTTCCAGCCGTTTCAACGCCAGCGGATACTCAGCGCGGCAGTAAATATAACCGGTGTCCGCGCCAATAGCCCGCGCGCCGATCATCATGCCTTCCAGTACCGCGTGCGGGTCGGATTCGATCAGGCTGCGGTCCATAAACGCGCCGGGATCGCCTTCGTCGGCGTTGCAGACGATAAATTTGCGGTCGGCTTGGGATTTTGAGCACAATTCCCATTTCAAGCCGGTGGAGAAACCGGCGCCGCCTCTGCCGCGCAATCCGGACGCCCTGACTTCGGCGGTAATTTCCGCCGGGGACATCTGCGTCAGCGCTTTGGCCAGCGCCGCATAACCGTCGCAGCCGATATACTCGTCAATGCTTTCCGCCGCAATCCGGCCTTTGTTTTTCAAAACTTTCAGCTTCTGCTTTGCAAAAAACGGAATTTCGCGGTAAAACGGCACGGGCGCGCCGTCATCTTTATCGCGGTACATCAGCCGTTCAACCGGAACGGCGTTGACAATATGGCTTTCAATAATTTCTTTAGCGTCTTCGGGAGCAACTTTCTGGTAAAAATAACCGCCGGGATAAATTACCATGATCGGGCCGGCGGCGCAGAAACCGTTACAGCCGGTTTCGACCACATCCGCCCGGTTGCGCTCATGCTGCCCGGAACAGGCGTCTTCAGAAACGTTGACTTTCTCCTGGAGGCCGTGTCTGCCGATTTCATCCAGCAGCGCCTGCTTCAACGCGGCGGCGCCGGAAGAAATGCAACTGGTCCCCATGCAGAGCATGATATCAAAAATATTACCGGCATGAGTCTCTTTGCCATGCCAGTCGCGCAACGCCATCCGGGACGCCATCTGCGCTTTAATCCGGGCAATATCCTCAACGTTCTTTATTTTATTGTTCATCGCCTGTCCCTCCTTTATACGCGCCAAGGATTTCAGCAATCTTTGACGGCTTGGCCCGGCGGTGCACATTATCATTGACCAGCAGAACCGGAGCCAGGCCGCAGGCGCCGAAGCAGCGCCCGACTTCCAGGGAGAACAGCCGGTCCTGGGTAGTTTCGCCGACATCTATCTTCAGTTCTTTTTTGACCGCATCCAGAATCTCCTTGCCGCCGCGGACATAGCAGGCCGTGCCGAGACAGACTCTGATCAGGTATTTGCCGCGGGGATGAGTTGAAAAAAATGAGTAGAAGCTGACTATGCCTGCGACTTCGCTGTAGGATTTGTTGAGTTTAGTACTGATGTGCTTCAAGACATTTTCCGGAAGATAACCGAATATCGCCTGGGCGCATTGCAGAATCGGAATCAGCCCGCCGAATTTATCCTGGTATTCGAGCAGCGTCTTGTCCAGGCGCTCGAAAAGTTCGCTTTCAGAAACGTTTTCGCTGCACGCGCACGTGCATTTCCCATCTTTCATCTCTCCCTCCTTTTAGCAGTTCTATGCAATCAGGAAAACATGAATCAGAAAATTTTACCCAAACAATTAAATGATAGCAGGTTGTTGACAATAATGCAATATAAAAATATTAATTTTTATCTATCATTTTTAGGAGGGAACGACGGACTGAACGGACAAAACGGAC
>JBAWXM010000258.1:0-7670 GCA_037144075.1 Lentisphaerota bacterium
CGGCAGCCTCTCAGAATACGAACCAATTCTCAAAATTTTCGCAATCTATTTTAAATTTTCAGCCGCGCAGAGTATATTTATCTGTTATATGGATTATAGTTAACTGCACATTGAAACACATTTCGGGAGTTTTCATGGATAAGTCAGCGATGCGGACTGGAATAGTTGTATTGCTTTCCGGACTGGTTTTGACATATTTCTTATATAAAGAAATGCATGAAATCAGCTTGAAAGACCTTAGATCAAAATTCCAGAGCGAGGCACAGGAACAGGCTGTTATAATCACAGATCATCTCGACGACGATTTGCAGCATTGCGAAATCATCCGTCGCTTATTTTACTGTTCAGAAAATGTCAACAAACGTGAATTCAATTCTTTTGTCGATCCTTTTTTCCATAATTGCGGTTTTGACGTAACGTACTGGGTCCCGCGGGTGACCGGCACAAAGCGGACTCAATTTGAAAGCAATTTCCGAGCGGAAGGGATTAAAGCATCCGGCATTATGGAGTCCGGCAAAGACGGGAAGCGTGTTCGCGCCAGAAACAAGAGCGAATATTTTCCGGTTTTATATCAGGAACCATTGCGTTCCGGAGATGGAATGATTGGAGTGGATATGGTCTCCGATCCGGTTATTCTGCAGGCGATCAAGCTGGCTCAGGAGTCTGGCGAACTTGTCGTGACTGAAAGCCTCCACTTCGCATATGAACATAAAGAGAAGCGCGGTTACTGGGCGCTGATGCCGGTTTTTGCCGACGGCGGCAAATCCAGGGAATTGAACGGTGTGCTGATGTCCCGCTTTGTCGCAAGTGATTTCTTTAAAAATGTGATAAGAACTCTTAAGCCGCGTGGTTTCTCATTGTTTTTGCGCGATATTACCGCAGTTAACGATCCGGTGCTGCTTTTTATGCAAAGTCCTAAAATCAGCGAAGGCGGCATAGACAAATTTCACTGGATGAATTACAAGATCAGTTTCCCGTTCGGCAATCGTATATGGGAACTGGAGATTACGCCGAACAAGGAATTTATTGACAGTAATTTTGACAGAAATTATATTCTCTGGTTCTGGTTCGGGATTGTCATGACGTTGTTCGCCACGCTTTATATTTACGGCATCATGTCCCGCCGGAGCCGGGCAGAGGGGATAGTGAAAGAGCGTACCGCCGAATTGCGGGATAGTGAAGAGTATCTGTCTACCACTCTGTACTCGATCGGCGACGGCGTGATTGCTGTGGACAATGATAGTAAAATTAAAAGAATGAATCAGGAGGCCGAGAGGCTTACAGGCTGGATTGCTGCTGATGCTGCCGGTAAACTGCTTGCGGAAGTATTTCAAATTGTGAATTGCTACACTGGCGAACCTGTTTTAAACCCTGTTGCCCGGGCATTGGAAACCGGTAAAGTTGCGGGGCTGGCGAACAATACGGCCTTGATTGCCCGTGATGGCGTGACACGGCAGATCGCCGACAGTGCTGCGCCGATTCGCGGCGCTGACGGCGACACGCATGGTGTAGTCCTGGTGTTCAGAGATATTTCCGACGAGCATCTGATGCGTCTGGAGTTGCAAAAGAGCGTCGAGCGTTTTGAGCAGATATCGGAGCAGGCGCATGAAATGATCTGGGAAGTTAATGAGGAGGGAATATACACTTATGTCAGCAACGCATGCTGGAACATACTGGGATATCACCCTGAAGAGATCACTGGCAAAATGCATTATTACGACCTCTGGCCTGAAGAAGACGTTGATTCCAGGAGGCGGATAGCTGATGCAATCGTACGGAAGCGCGATGCATACCGGGATTTCATGAGCTGCGTTATTGCTAAAAATGGAGAAAAACGCTGGGTACTGACTAACGGGTTGCCAATATTTGACGCGAAAAGGAATTACCGCGGATATCGCGGCGCGGATTATGACATTACCGCCAGAAAAAAGACCGAAGATGAACTGCTGGCGAAAACCAGGGAAATAGACCAGTATTTTAATTGCAGCCTGGACCTGTTGTGTATTTTTGACCGTATCGGCATTTTCCGCCGCCTGAATCCAGAATGGGAACGGTCTTCCGGTTATTCTTTGAAAGAGCTTGAAGGACGTAATATTCTGGAATTCATTCATCCTGACGACCAGGATTCAACGAGAAGAGTCTTTGAATCGATATCTGAGAAGAAGCCGTTGTCAAATTTTGAAAACCGCTATATTGGCAGGGACGGCTCCTATCACTGGCTTGAATGGCGGGCTTACCCTTCAGGTAACTTGATATATGCTGCCGCTCATGATATTACTTCGCGCAAACTTTCCAGCCAGATACTGAAACAGCGCGAGACGGAGTTCCGTTCCCTGGTTGAAAATATTCCGGATATTGTCGCCAGATTTGACCGTAAACTGAACATGGTTTATGTATCTCCGAATGCATTCAAAATTGCCGGCAGAGAGCCGGTGGATATTATCGGACGGAACTTCGTGGCCCTGGGATTCCAGGAGGAGATTGCTGATTTTCGCAACAAAGCTTTAGCGGGTGTTTTTCATGATAAGCAGCCGTTCGAATCAGAGATCGGATTTGACGGCAGCAATGGCAGTACGCTGTTCAATTTGCGGATGGTGCCGGAGTTTGACAGCGCAGGCAATGTACAGTCTGTGCTCTGCATTTTCCGGGACATTACAGAACAGAAACGCATCGCAAATGCTCTTGAACAGCGGGAGCATGAACTGCGTACTGTAATCAAGAATATTCCCGATATTGTAATACGGATTGACCGCAGCTTAAAGGTGGTTTTCGTTTCCCCGAATGTGTCCAGGCTGGCTGGAGTGCCGCCCTCCAGAATTATCGGCAGAACCGCCAGTGAACTTGGTTACTCAGAAAAAGATTGCGAATTCTACAACAGCGCAGTCAAGCGGGTATTTGATGGGAAAAAACCTTATGAAATTGAATTTCATGACAGCCGTATAAATAAAACATACAACTGGCGCATGGTTCCGGAATTCGGCGCTGACGGTAATGTGCTGTCGGTTCTCACCACGCTGCATGATATTACCCGTCAGCGTCAGCTTGAGGCTGATTATAAAAACCTCTTTGAGCAGATGCTTGATGGTTTTGCTTATCACGAAATTATTCTGGATGATGCCGGCCTGCCGGTTGATTACCGTTTCCTTTCAATCAATCCGGCGTTTGAACATATGACCGGGTTGAAAGCGGATAAAATCATCGGCAAAACCGTAATCGAACTGATGCCGGATACGGAAAAATCATGGATTGAGCGATACGGCGAAGTCGCGCTGTCCGGCCAGTCCTCATCCTTCCGCGACTACAGCAAGGCGTTGCAAAAGCACTTTGATGTGGTGGCGTTCTGTCCGCAGAAGAACAAATTCGTCTGTATGTTTCGTGACGTTACCGAAAAAGTGAAGTCTGAAAAGGAACTCATTGATATACAGGAAAAACTGAAACATCTGAATGAAGAGCTGCTGGGAAAGAATAAAGAGCTCAGCCATAACCTTGAGATTTCCAGCCAGCTGGCGGTGGAAGCGAAAAAGGGAAGCCGCGCCAAAAGCGAATTTCTGGCGAATATGAGCCATGAAATCCGCACCCCTCTGAACGGGGTGATAGGCATGACCGGACTGCTGCTGGAAACCCGTCTTGACGAAGAACAGCGCAGATATGCGGAAGTTGTCCGCAAGAGCGGGGAATCGTTGCTGACGATCATCAACGACATTTTGGACTTTTCAAAAATTGAGGCTCAGAAACTTGCGCTGGAATATGTTGATTTTAATATCTGCAACAGCATTGAAGAGACGGCGGAAATGCTGACTGTTCAAGCCAATGAAAAAGGACTTGAATTATGCTGCGGGATTGATCCGGAAATTCCCGCCATGCTGCGCGGTGATCCGGCGCGAATACGTCAGATCGTGATTAATCTTCTGGCCAATGCCGTTAAATTCACCGCCAAAGGCGAAGTGTCAATACGCGCGGCGGTGGAAACTCAGGATGATAAACATATAAAACTAAAGTTTGTAATCAGCGATACCGGCATCGGTATTCCGAAAGACCGCGGCAGTATTTTGTTCGAATCTTTTTCGCAGGTGGATAATTCAACTTCACGCAAATATGGCGGCACCGGACTGGGACTGGCTATATCTAAACGTCTGGCGGAGTTGATGGGCGGCGAAATCGGATTTACCAGCGAGGAAGGGAAAGGGTCAGATTTCTGGTTTACAGCAGTGCTGGAAAAAGTAGCGGAAGATCACAGCCGTAAGGTGCTTCCTGATTACGGCGGTTTAAAAGTTCTGGTTGTTGATGACAATCAAACCGCCGGGACGTTCATTTCTTCTATATTAAAAGCGTGGAAGTGCCGGGTTGATGCCGTCTGTTCCGCGGATGCCGCCATTGCGATGCTGCTGGATGCCGCCAGGGCAGGAGAACCGTTCAAGGCAGCGCTGATTGATTATTCAATGCCGGATGGCGGCGGACTGGAAATCGGGCGGAGAATTGCAAATCATCCGGAACTTTATGGGATTAAAACAATTATTATGACTTTCTTCTCCAGTGTCAATATCAGCCAGACTCAGTTGAAACAGTATAATTTTGCCGGCGTTCTCTCGAAGCCGGTGCGTCAGTTGCAGCTTCGCGAGGCGCTTGGAACCATATTCGGCAATAAAGACCATGTGGAAAAGCACGGGCCGGATATTCAGGCCGCCGCGCCTGCGGCGCAGAACAAGCGGCGGGTCAGAATTCTTGTTGCCGAGGACAGTCCGGTTAATCAGGCGCTGGTCATGGTCATTCTGAAAAAGAACGGTTATCCGGCTGATGCCGTGGCTAACGGCCTTGAAGCAGTTACCGCACTGCGCAGCATTGATTATGATCTGGTGCTTATGGACTGCCAGATGCCGGAAATGGACGGGTTTGACGCCACACTGAACATTCGAAATAAAGAGTCCGGGGTCATTAATAATGATATTCCGATTATCGCAGTTACCGCTTATGCCACTAAAGATGACCGGGATAAATGTTTTGCCGTGGGCATGAATGATTTTATCTCCAAGCCGGTAAAAGCACCGGAGCTGGTCGCCGCCATTGAAAAATGGCTGGCTTACGGAGAAAAGGCGAAAGCGGCGAAGAGTACAACCTGAGCATCCTGTGATAAACCGTGTTACAGTTTTTGATGGGACTTATGGGACTTATGGTTTGCGCAACCCTCCACCAGTCACTCATCACGCATCCCCCGGCTGTTCCCCCTTGGATATTGGCTATGCGGGATCCCGCAGGGCGGGACGGGATATAGGATATTCTCCTCCGGCTGTTCATTCTGACTACTGAATTCTTACTCCTGACTCCCTGTCTTTGGGGTTGCGGGAAAAGCCCGCCTTAAGTTTTAGGTTTTATTCTTACTCCTTACTCCTTACTCCTTACTCCTTACTCCTCTCTTTCACCATTTATTCTTTGAATTTTATCAGCATCATGGTGATATCGTCAGGCTGGACATTGTCGGCGGAAAAAGCATTTAATTCATTCCGGATGATATTTATCACTTCCTCGCTGCCGGACGCCTTGTGTTCATTTAAGATGAAGCGCAGGCGTTCCGTTCCGAAATGTTCGCCTTTATGATTTTCCGCTTCAATTACGGCGTTTGAATACAGGAAAAGTCTGAGGTTATGGAGTTTCAGCGAATGGCCCGCGTAATGTGCCTCGCAGGGGCGGAACGGGCCTATCGGCGTGCTGCCGGTTTCTTTCTCCGCCAGCTTGAAGTCTTCATCTCCATATGCGATGATCGGCCGGCTATAGGCGGCATTGCAATAGGTCAATATCTGTTTCCGCATATCGGCGATGCCGCAGAATATATTGGCGAACATACAACTTTCATTGCTTCCGCTCAGTTCATTATTGACCTGTTTCAGAATCTCCGCCGGACAGCAGTCTTCCACCGCTTTGGCCATCATCAGTGTCTTGGTCTGAGTCATGAATATTGCCGCCGGAATGCCTTTGTCGGAAATATCGCCGATGCTGAAATAAAGCAGATGGTCATTTAGCATGGTGAAATCGTAGAAGTCCCCGCCGACTTTCCTTGCCGGGCGCATTGTCGCCGCCAGATCAATATCTTTGCGGCTGTAACGTTTTGAAAACTTTTCCGGCAGCATTGACGCCTGGATTTTGGCTCCGAGCTCCAGTTCATTTTCAATTCTCTCCTGCGCCGCGACGGAATGCTCCATGTTTTTCATATATGTTTTGAGTTCGTGAACCATGGAATTGAAGTTTCCGGCCAGTTCCGCGATTTCATCTTTTCCTTTTACCGGTATCCGGCAGGTGAAATCGCCGAATCCGATGTCTCTGGTAGCTTTGATCAGCATCCACAGCGGTTTGGTCAGGCGTTCGGAAAGCCAAAGCCCGACGAGTACCAGTACAATCAGAAAAAATATGCCGAGAATCATGAAGCCGCGCATTTTCCCCCGCAAGTCATTGCGCAGAAAATTATTTTCCACGGCTAATTCGTTGCGGATCAGATATGCCGCGTCATTGGCGGGGCTGACAATCTCCGTTTCCGGTATGCTGATTCCAACGCTCCAGCCTGTACTCGGGACTGGCGCAAACGCTATAAACCGCGGCTGTTTCTGTGAATTGACGCTGCTGCTGCCGGTTTCCCCGCCAATCATTCTCTTTGCCGCTTCCTGCATGCCGGGTTCCGGGCTGTTCAGTAAATTTTCTCGGACTACCGCCATCTTCCAGTTGCCTTTGTGACTCATTTCCCGGCTGCCGATCACAAAGCCTTCACGGTCGAGAATAAAGGTGCTTACTGTGTCTTTAAATCTGGTCTTCGGAAAAGTTTTCACCAGTGACTCCACACTGACGTCTATCGCGGATACGGCCAGAATATTACCTTTATCGTCCCTGACGGCAGACGCGCAGGTAATCAGCAGGCTGCCGGTCAGCGCGGAAAAATAAGGTTCGCTCCATTCCACGGCGTTTGAATTTACCGCTTTTTTGTACCACTGCCTTTCCCGCGGGTCGAAATTCAGTGGAATGCTCATCCAGGGATAGGTGACAATCGTGCCGTCTGTTCCGGCAATATAAATCGCCTCGATAGTGCTGCTGCCGGAATAAAGAATTTTCATGTAATCAAACAGGC
Source organism: Lentisphaerota bacterium (assembly GCA_037144075.1). Taxonomy (GTDB): domain Bacteria; phylum Verrucomicrobiota; class Lentisphaeria; order Victivallales; family Victivallaceae; genus CAIPAT01. The sequence goes on from JBAWXM010000258.1 coordinate 7,109, forward strand.
TGCTGAAAATCAGCAGCAGCGGATTTTCAAACAGGCCTCTGCCGCCCGGAGTCATCGAAAATGAGCATTTATAAATATTTTTTTCCGGCAGGCTGCGGGACAGGTTGTTCAGCAAATCAGGATTAAGCAGTTGCTGCTGGCTGTGCTGTTTCTGGAAAATAAGATTAAGCATTTTCAGTTCGCCTGGCAGTTTGCGCAACCGCAGATCGGTGATCATCGCCTGTCCTTCGGCAATGGTTTCCAGGTTCCGGCTGGACAACTGGAGCAGCGCAGCCTTGCTGTCTTCGATGGCTTTAGTCGAAAGCTTGTCGGCAGATACTTCCGCGTAGCGCCCAAGATCCTCCAGGCTTATCAAACAATACGCTGAAATTATGCCGAACCCGATACCAGCCATCAGCAGCATGGATAATAAAATTTTACTTTTTATGCTCAAGCCGTATTCCCCCGAATAAAAATGACATTGTGCGCCTGCCGTTCCCGGCAAATCCGGCAGTGTGCTCCGTGAATATTATACTCTGCACGGCTGAAAATTAAACTATAGATTGCGAAGATTTTGAGAATT
>JBAWXM010000259.1:0-7667 GCA_037144075.1 Lentisphaerota bacterium
GCTTCAGCAGCGATTCAAGCAGAAATTCGCTGTAAGTTTTTTCCTCCGGATAATCGCTGAACTGTCCGCGCCCGATTTCCTGTCCGTTCAGATATGCGACAAAATCAGTGTCGGCGGAAATATACAACTTTCCGCTGCTACTATCTTCAACTGAAAATTCTTTTCTGAAGCAGACATACTGATGCTCGCTGTCCCCGGTTTGTTTTTTCCATATCCAACTGGCATTACGAAATAAGTTGTCCATAAAATCTGATCCTTTTGTGATTTGTTTGGCTGCAATAAAATCAGCCTTGTTTTTTGTTTCCGATTGTTAGCGCCAGTGTCGTCATCCGGCAAATCCGGCACTTAAGACAGGAAAGCGATGTCGTCTCCACGCAAATTGTTTTCAATGACCATAGAAAACCCATTCCAGTGCCAGTTGGAATTTTTGGTGTTTCCAACAACGACACGCAGCGTATTCACTCCGTCGCGCAATGCGGCTTTCACTTTAAAGGTCTTGAATGGAACAGGCCAGATATAGCGGCGATGCACATGACAAAGATCAATGAACCCTTGTTGGGCTTTTTTTTCTGGATTGGCTCATTTCATGGCGACACTTTCCCGAGCGTGTTGGTCGGCAGAAAACGGTACGGGATCGAGAAAGTCAGCGCCAAAGTTTACGACAAAATCCTGCGGCTTGGTCGGCTCGCCTTCACGGATATTCATCATAGGAGACCATCCCTGCGGCCCGGAACCGGTGGCCGTAGCCAGCCAGGCATCGGCGACTTCCTGGCGCGAATGCGGCAGGGGCCAGGTTGCCCCCGCACTTAGACACTCCGCCTGCAATACCGCCCATTTCATGAGGAAGGCGTAGAGCACAGGCAGATGCCCCTGCCTAACGCGCCAGAGCAGATCCGGGTCGTTTTTCACCACATCTTCGGCCGACTGCCAGAGGTGTTCCGCCCGGCTTAGCGTTTCAAATTTCAGGTATGGGCCCTCAAGCCCCGCATAGCAGTTCATGTAGAACCCCTTGGTTGCATCCCTCAACAGGTCAAGGTATTGCCGTATGACATCCGCAGCGCGACCATAGTAGCCGCATAGAAACTCGTCGATCAGCTTGAGTTCATCCTGATACGGATTCCACATCAGCCGGGCCAGCATCCATGCGCGCAACTCCGCCATCTCCGCGCCGCAGGACTGGGAAGCGCCCTGTGCGAATATGCCGCGCACATTGTGCTGGTGGAAAAACCGCATATTCGGCCCGAGCGAAAACCAGTTGGGATGCGGCAGAAGATAGTGTACGAAGTTGGTTGTGTAATCCCAGACGTAGAGGCGATCGCATATCCGGCTCCAAGCCTTGATATCCTGCGCAAACGCGCGATTGCTTGAATCATCCAGCGGCTCGGCAACGTTGCACTCGATGGAGCATAGGCGGACAATGACATTAGGCAACGGCTTGAGTGTCCGTGGCGCCTGTCGCGTGTAGCGGTAGGCCAGCGTATCAAAGGCGATACTGGGGAATTCCGGACCAAGCCTCTCCGCAATATGGTTCAGCAGCGCAATGATCGAACCGGAGGAACTCCCCTCGCGGTCGTCTATTGCCTTGCAAGCGGGACACTGACAGGCACCGCCCCAATCGGCGAAGGTGTCGTCCTGCGAGAGGGAGACGATAGAAGCTCCGGGCGATTCCTTCAACCATTCACGCAAGCGCCGGATTAGGAAATCACGCAGTTCCGGATTTGTGGTGCAAAGCTGTGAACGGTGCTTGCCGCCTTCCGGATGTCTGCGCCGTCCGTCAATGAGACTGAACCACTCGGGATGTTTTTCGAAATACTCATCCGGGGGTACCAGCTCGAAAAATGTATGGTGAAACCCTTTTTCCCCCGCCGCATAGGTTATGCATCCGCCATGCTCTTCGCGCAGGCGGACATTCTTTGGCGCAACAGCGTTCAGCCCATTGCGCGCCGCCCAGTCGCGGTCGAAGGCCGAAAACCAGTACACATTGCGCGATTCAAATGCAGGTGTCTCCTCGATCTGCAAGCTGTCAATGGCCAGATTCGCGTCTTGCGGGATATGTGTCGCCCAGGGAGCCCACCACCGTACGCCGCACGCCTCCTGCAAAAATCGGTAGACGGCGTAAAGCGTCCCACGCGGTCGACCGCCGGCAAGAAGCAGGCGTCCGCCCCTGATGCGCATAGTCAACTGTTCCTCACCAAAGGTTTCCAGCCGAATTTCCGGAAAACACGACTGCGCAAGCGGGCCGGGGCCGATCACAATGGCCGATTCTAAATTGTCATCGGTGGATTGTCCGACATCGAAGTTTGCGCCGGTGATCTGTTGAAGCATCTTCTTCAACTCATCCGCCGCATAAAGCTCTACAACGGTCGCCCCCGGCTGCGTCATGATCCGGCAGGTCGCCTTTCCCTGCAACGCAATCCGCATTGTTTCCCGTTCGCGGTCGGGGTAAAACTGGATTGGCACAATGGGATTGAGTTTTTCCATAGATGTGACGGACGCAACGATTTTCATATTCACTTGTTTCCTTATTTTTATTTCTTCAATTAATTATCAGAGCATCCCATTGGCAGTGGTAAAAGCACGCGGCGGACTGCTTTCGACACGGCTGTCTCCAAACAAAGCATTTACCCATTTATTCATATGGGTTGCCGGATCCGGATTGGTTGTTGTGTTATAGGTGTATCCAGGAATATAAATTAGATGATAGACATTAGCAGAGAAAATATATTTATTGCCGCTGCTGACTCTGACATTACCATCGAAAGTCAGCAACTTTAATGACGGGTTTGCGAGACTCCCGATTTTACCTGCAATCATACCATTATACGTATAATTATTGACAGCACCTGGAATTAAGGAAAAGTTATAATCAGTTAGAGGCTGGGCTGGACAATGAAACATGTTGGATCTATTTCCAGAAGCTTGCGTAAATCCGGGATTGTATTGCTTTTCAAGGATAATCCACCATAAAATACCTTTCGCGTCCGTACTGGTCAGAATATAATCATTATTGTCCGAAGCATAGAATTGAACCTTGATTCCAATTTGCTTTAAATTATTTATACATGAAATCGAATTAGCCATTTGTTTCGCCCTGCTCAGTGCAGGCAGTAAAATTGCAGCCAGAATAGCTATGATAGCGATCACGACTAATAATTCTATCAATGTGAACATAAATGACTTATGGCTTATTCTGCCCTTTCTATGACCCCCGATTACTGACCCCGGATTACTGGCCACTGTCCTCCGAGCGCCGACCACCGTCTTCAGCCCTCCAGCCACTGTCCCGACACCTGACCGCTGACACCTGACCACCGACCCCATGAGCATTGTTGTTATCATCCGGCACCTCTTTTTTAGTTAAGAATTATTATTTTAAAACTCGGATTAGTTCTCCGTCAAGTTTTTAGTTTCAGTATAAAAAAGACCCGGAGTTCCCCACGGCTTTGTTGGCGGCTTCCCGAAGGCATGCGCTTTAACCCACTTTACCTTGCCGTCCTCAGAAAACTCGGTGTCCGCTCCAGAGGCGATGTGTTGTCCGTCTGCTTGAATCTCGTAGACAACCCCAGTTGGACCGCTAATATTCAAAAGTTCAATTTCAATTAAATTACTGCCGGATTTGAGTGCAGATAAAACATTAAATTCAAAGACTTTACCGTGGCCTCCTCCATCTCCGATTATTCCACCGTTAATTTTCACTTTCCAGAAGTCATCTCCGCAAATTCGCAACGTGGCTTCAGCAGGAAGTTTATCAAGTGAAAATGACTGCCTTCCGAAAACTGTTTTGTTGTCGCTTTGTAGAAAATCAGGATGCGCCACCCAGTTGGCATTAAGTAAAACCGATTTCTGCTGAAACCCATATTTCCCAGGAGCATCGGTGATTTCCTCTTTAAATACCGGAGTCGGCTCTATGATAATTGGCTTGGAACTTAGAATCAGCACACTTAGAGGTGGCAGAGCAAATGTGTCGGATCTCACTTCCATGCCATCTGGAGACTGATAAAATTTGCCGGAGAGTTTCAGAGTAACTTCACGATTTTTCTGACTTTCATTAACAGCTATGACTATGGTTTGGTCATTAGCAGTGCGCGCACATATTCTGACATCCTTATATCCTGAATCCATTGCAATGTCGCTTCCGATTGTCCATATTTTGGTGACGGCGTTTAATTCATGGTTTATGTCCGCCAGGACAGCCCAGTCCTTGGAGTAAATATCTTTAGGAATGCCTTTTACATCACCGAACCAGACAATTCCGGTGGCGCCATGGGTAATCGCATTGTAAAGCATAAAACGTAATTGTTCCCGACTGGGACGCGGTTTTATTTCATCAAGTTTGCCTCTGGATTCACTCCAGCCGAAAGCCTGCAATACCATCCAGACCGGCTTTTGCCCCCAGGCGGATGCCGATACCAGATCCGCATAATCTCCCACGCAACTTATAGAACGGTTTGGAAGATCGCTGTGAGCGGAACCGTCAGGCACCGGATAAATATCAGCTCCGATAACATCAGCTTGCCTTGAATAGCGGCGGACGCCCTCCGGCGACTGCCGGGGCGTATCGGAACTGCCCGTCATGCGAGGTGCATGATTCTGCCATACAATATAATCGGGAGCGTATTTGAAATAAAAACGGTAATTACGCTGGAGTGAGCTTAGCGGAGTATTATTCCAAGCTGATTCATCATCCAGCCAGCCAATGAAATTAGTGGTTTCGGATGCTATTTTGTTCCACTTGATGATATTTTTGCGCAAAGTTTCTTCACCGGTTCCGTGCTGCCTCCCAAGTTCGTTCCAGTTCACAACAGCCAAATTATATTTGGATGTATAATCATACATATACTTGGTCAGTGGCAGGTCTGAGGCAAATCCTCCGATATTGACAGTATTTATCCCACTTTGCGAATAAACCCTGAGCGCATCCGGAGTAAGCAGCGGCTCCAATAATATAATCGGGAAAAACGGTTTTCCGTCCAATGTCATCCGGTGATCTTGCGTAAAGGCAACTCCTTTAACTTGAGGTTTACGAATACGGAAAAGATCATTCTCAATAAGTTTTTGATCGCCGCTGCCGCTTTCATAGCGAAGCTCATAAGCGTTCTCCGGCAAGTCAGGCAGAATTATTTCCGCCGTACCGGTTTTGCGGATCGGGAGATTTTCAAACTTATAACGCTTAACCTCCTTGCCATCTATTTCTGAAAGAATCACCGTCAATGCTGGGTCCGGCAGATGATATTCCAGTTGCAACTTGCCCGGCTGCTGCGGCACAATGTAAGTTTGACGTGGCGGGAGATTTACAATACGGCAAAAATCATTGGCAACAAGCTCGGCATTGCTTTTGGGAATAACTACCGTATCCGCCTTAACCAGCCGTACATCATCAACCCAGACTTTGCCCGGAGTAAGTAGACGGATTACTAAATAAACGTTATCCGGCACCTCATCCGGCATTTTAAATTTGAGCGTTTTCGTATCCCATCCGACATAAATCCCTTCCGGCTCTGAAATGAAAGTCCCGATAAATTTTCCTTTTTTTTGCATCTCAACATAAAACTGGAATTTAATACCCGGCTCGCTTCCTGTATTGGCACGCAGGGAAAACAGCATCTCAGTTCCCGGCGGACAATCAATCAGGCGTGGCGCGATGCCGTCTTGGAACCAATACATACTTGATTTCGGCTCCGCAGCCGATTCCATGCAAAGTGAATTTGCCCCTTGGTCGGCTTTAGTCGTGTCCAGAGAGCCTTTGCCTGCCGGATCTTTACTGATAAATGACCAGTTTTGCGCTCCGCCTTTGCCATCAACCAATTCCATGGATCCGTTTGCAATACGGTTTGAAGCAGGGTCTATCACAATTGCCTGTTCTTTGGGCGCGTCTGCCGCGATTCCAAGATAGGCTTTGTCAAAGTAAATACTGCCATTGCCAACCAGTCTCAGGCAAACATACGCACCACTTTGATTAATATCCTCCCTTTTAAAAAGAATTTGTATTCTCTGCCACTGTCCTGGTTGCAGGGTAACGGTTTCCTGCCAGCATTGTGCAACATATTGGAGATAAATATTACAAGTGGACATCGCTTTATCGGCACGTACATAGACCGAAAACTCCATTTGAGTTCCAATGGGAATCTGCTGAAGCTTTGGCCCAAGATTTGACTGCATCCAAATGACTTGAGCACCTGCAAGTGCTGGATTTTCATTAGTGAGGCGTGCGGAATATTTGCCGTCGAGTACGGTCTTATCATCCAACAAATGGGTTTGTTCCAATGTGCCTTTTTTTACAACTTCCCAATTTTCAGGCAAAACACCACCACTCTCCTGCTGAATCTCAAAGGAGGGATTCTCCAGTAAATTGGCTCCAACACATAAACAGCCACTTGAAACAATTACCATCAGCATCAGAAAAAATCTCACTTCACACCTCCGTTATTTAATTTATTTCCGTTTAATTACAGTGCCGCCCAGACGCAAATCAGGCTCTATTTGACATGGATTTGATTCAGTGCCAGAAGAATTCCCGTCAGAATCAAGAATTATTTCAAGAGTCATCCGGGCTATTTCCTCAAACGGCTGTCTTACGGTAGTCAGGGATGGGACAACAAATTCAGAATGCATTATACCGTCGAACCCGATCAGCGAAATATCTTCCGGTATCCTGAACCCCAACTGGGGAACAATCGTCAGCAATGTCAATGCAAGCATGTCGGAAATTGCGAATATCGCATCCGCTCCATTAATGATATTATGGTGAGCTGCAAGAAACGGTTTGATATTGCAATAAACGTCCACACTCTCGGAGAAAAGTTCCAAACGTTTCAGCCCGGCGGCATCCATAGTATCCCGATAACCGCGCAAGCGTTCCCCGAAAGGCGCATAGGATGAAAAAGTCGGAGCGATTCCCATAAAGACTATTTTGCGATGCCCCTGCTCAATCAGATAATTTATAGCCTTGCTTGCGCCTGCATAATTGTCTGTGCCAACCATCCTGTAAGGTAATTTAAAATCCGACGGATCCAGCAAAACCAGCTGTTTTGTCTTCAATTTCTCTAGAAAGCCACTGGTCAGAAAACTTTTCGGCGCATTGAAAATAGTGCCTGAGTAATTATGCTCCACAAGCAGATAAGACTGCATCATTTCCTCAGATAGCAGGGAAACATAATTCACACGGATATTTCGCCGGACACTTTCCTCTGTAACAGCGCGAAAGATTTCAAAATATACCGGATTAGATGAGACAGAGCTTTCGACATCAATCCAGGCAATTTGTCGCGGAGCCGGCGCTTCCGCTATCGCTTTACGATTAATTACACAAGGATGTCCACTCCGCTTAACAACGATGCCTTCCGCAACCAGTAACTCCAATGCAGTCCGTACCGTATTTCTTGCCACATTCAGCATATCTATAAGTTCAGCTTCAGGCGGAAGCTGGCTACCGTCGGGCAGATTGCGCTCCAGAATGCAGGCAATAATTTGATCCCGCACCATTGCATATTTACATTTTTTAGATTTAATTTTCATTCCTTGCTGTACCATTGCTATCCTATTTATGTATATTATATGGCTTTTGTTTATTTTTGTCAATAGGTAATAAAAAAAAACCAGCAAAAAAGAATGAAAAATAAAGTTAAAAAGTTGACAAATGCCAGACAGCTATCCTGTCACCCATAACT
>JBAWXM010000260.1:0-7649 GCA_037144075.1 Lentisphaerota bacterium
CGGGGTATCGAAAGCCTCGAAGAGTGCGAATCCAAACACAAAAGATCGCAATCCCACAGTCGCGGGATGAATGTCTTGCGGCCGTCTTTTCCCGATCATCCTTCCGGCGATATTTATATCGCCCGCCAGTCGGACCAAAAAAATCCAATCCACAATCCTATTCATCTATGTTGAATTTTCAACCGCGCAGAATATAAGACTGGGGAGCCAATTGCAAAACTCGCGTTTTGCAGGAATTCAGAAGACAGAATCCAGAATTAAGAATGAAATTCTAACTCAAATCCAGTTCGTTCTCCAATTATTCTGACTCCTGGCTCCTGACTGTAAAGGAGGAACTAACCGCGTTATTTTTTAGTCGCGGGAGTCTTGGCTGTATCGGCGGGAGCTTTGACCGGATCGGCGGTTTTCTTTGCTTCAACAGGTTTTTCCGGGACAATGATATCAAATTTCTCTCTGTTGCCTTCCGGAATTGTATTATTGCCTAGTACAACGCCATTGAATGTAACGACATTTTTATTGATTTCCTCTCTAGCTTTTTCCACGGCTTTCTGCTTCTGTTCGGTTTCCGCTTTTGCTTTTGCTTCAGAAAGTTTAATTTCTTCGATCAGGCGGTCAAGAGTCTTCTGATCCAGCGCCTGGACACCGATAGTGTTGAGCATTCGGTAATAAGAAAGATAGTAATTGCCAAGGGCCAGAGTACGGTCAATCTGGGTTTCCGCCGTTTCCAGTTCCATGCGGTCAAGCTCCAGTTTGGAGAGGGCGCCGCCGGCGGTGAAATTCTGACGCGCAATCTTCAGATGATCGGCATACGCCATATACACTTTTTCGTCAAGATCGAAGCGTTCTTTAACTTCAATCACGTTGGCATGGGCAATGCGCACCTGTGACATGACGCCGATGGACAGCGCCAGTGTTCTCAGGGAAATCTCGTCAATTTCAGTATTGATCGTGCGGTATTTAGCGATCTGCTGCGGCAGTTTTAACAGATTGTATGCGGCTCTCATGCCAATTTCCCACCAGCTCTGATTATAGAGGAACGAGTTGCTGGAATTGGTGAAGTCGGTGAAGACTTTGACGTTCGGGAACATCATCAGGATGGTTTTTCTGGCTTCTGTAACCGTAACGCTGGTTTCGATGTCAAGCTGATACAGTTCCGGACGCTCCATGAGCGCGATTTTTTCGAGCAGATTGATGTCGGGAAGCGGAATGATGTTAATTTTCTGCAGCGCTCTGGTATCAACCCTGATATCATCGATCGGGAGATAACCCATCAGCGCGCGCAGTTCAATACAGGAATTCTGGTAGCTGCGCTGATATTCCATCAGGCGTTTTTCCAGCCGGATAAATCTTTTTCTTTCATCCAGCAGGCGCAGCGGTGAGACTGATTTAGAATCACTGATTTCAGCAAATACTTTTTCAATTCCCTTGCATTTGACCAGCAGCTTTTCGGTAGTTTCAATGGCATCCTGGGTGGCCGCGACTTTAAAGTAAGTTTTGACAACGTCCAGGGTTAAGTTCTGTGCGGCGCGGCGTTTCTGTTCCAGCGCGATAAGGGCATTGTCTTCAGCCTGGTTGGCATTAAGATAAGCGAGGCCGAAGTCAAGTACGCTGAGCGCCATTTCAACCCGGAATACATTTTCGCCTTTATCCGAGCTTTTGCTCGGCGGATAGGTCTGGGCGCCGGTCTGGAGGTTCTGGCTGCTTGATCCAGGCTCGTTGTTTCTGCCGGTGGCGTCGTCGGAGACCGTCAAGTCCGGCAGCATGCCGAGCATTTCAGCGGTAACTTTTTCCTGGGCGATCCGCTCTTTCAAGTCAAAAACTTTCAAGTCGAGGTTCTGCTTCAGCGCGATGGAAATACATTCAGGCAGAGTGAAAACAGTGCCTTGAGGAATGACTTTTTTATTGATTTTTTCGAAATGCGAATTGGCTTTTTCGACACGCTGCTGACGGTAATATTCAGAATCATGACATCCGAATGCCACCATTGCTATAGCTAAAGCAAATACTAAACGAAATACTTTTAACATGACAGCCCCGTTTCTTGAATTTCTCTGACTACAATTAAATAAGTTTTACCCTTATTTCGTCGCGGTGTTATTCGTTTTCTGAAGAATCCCGGCCTCAAGAAGTTTGTCGATAAGATTCTGCATCGAATTGAAAGCGTTCAGAAAACCCTGCGGCGGCATGATGATGCGTTCTTTGCAAAGGGGTTGCGGTTCACCTTTACCGTCCGGATCTGGTTGCAGGGTAACGAAATCAAATCTTACCATACCGCCGGCAAAATGAATCTGTCCGATTCCGTCGGCGAAAATTTCTTTTTTGATGTTGTCCATTTTTGTCTCCTGAAACAGTCTATAATATTTGGGTTAAATTATATTCTTAATTATAGAAATTAAGACTATTCTACTAATTTATATAAAACAACTAGAACATAACATTAAAAATTTAATTTGCAAACAAGTTTTTTATAAAAGATCACTCATTGGGAATAATTGCTTTTCAAGTGACGGAACGGCGGATAAAAAAACCGTGATAATTTTTTAAAAGCGAAAGCATTTTGCATAAATAATGACTATATTACTTTGATTTTACATGAACAGAAAGGTATTGGCAATGAATCGTTTATTCCGGTTATTATTGAGCAATTGCAATTCCGCCGGGTCTTTTTCCGCGGCCTGTCTGCTGGGATTATGTCTGCCATGGATTGCGCCGTTAAATGCATCCGCCGCTGATGATATTATACAGGCGGCTGAATATCCGACTAAGGTTGTAATATTTCCATTTCGCCAGGCGGTGATTTCGGCTGAAGTTGATACTGCGGTCAAGCAATATAACTTCAAGGAGGGGGACTGTTTCAGGGAAGCGGATGTGATTGCTCTGCTTGAAGATAAAATTTATCTGCAGAAATACGAGAAAGCTAAGTCCGCGCAGCTTGAGGCTGAAGCTTCGATGCAGTTTGCGTTGAAAAATTTTAAACGCAACGAGGAAATGTATCAGAAGGGTATTCAGGGCATGCAGGATCTGGAAAAAAGTGAACTGGAACGGGATATTGCCACGTCAAAATTAAATTTTTCCGTTGCGAACATGAAAATGGCGGAAATAGATTTGAAGGCCTGCCGCCTGGTTGCGCCGTTTGCCGGGCGTTTGATTAAAAAAATGGTGCAGGAGCATGAATTTGTCCGCGCCAGCCAGCAGGTGATCAATATCATTGATGACTATCAATTACTGGCGGTGATGCATCTGCCTTCTTCTGAAATCAATAAAGTGGCAATCGGCAAAAGAATGCGTGTCTGGATTGATGAAACCAGAACTGAACACGAAGGAACTGTCAATGTGATTTCCGGCGAAATTGATCCCGGCAGCCGGACATTCGAAATAAAAGTCCTTATTGACAACCGCGACCGGAAACTTGCGGCGGGAATGTCTGGCAAGCTGATGAAGCAATATGACAACAACAGCGGGAAAAAATGATGGCTGAATCTCAATCCACAAAAGAGCATAAAGAGTTATTGCTGCTTAAAGGCAAACTGAACGCAGTTTCCGCCGTTTTGAAACTGGGCCATGAATCTTTTGAAAAACATACCTTGCAGCAACTGGCCAATCACATTGTCAATAACAGCCGGATGGCTGCCCCGTATGAGCGTTCCGCGTTAATTGACATGCGCGGCAGCAAACCCAGGATAATTGCGGTTTCCGGACAGCCGGACGTTAATGCCAACTCTGAATACTGCATTAATCTCGCGAACCTGATTCAGCCGTTTGACGGACTGGACAAGGTGACGGTCCTTACGGATGATCTGCTTAAAGAGAAAAATGCCAGGCAGAACGCGTTTGAGGCTTTTGAATACTTTAAAGCGTGTTTCCCGCAAATGCTGCTGATTCCAGTCAGGCCGTCCTCTCACGGCGGAGCTTCACAGGAATTGCTGATCTGGGCAGTGGAATTTTCAGACAGCGCCAATCTGGCCAGCGCCGGCAGTCTGCTGCCGCTGCTGTGCCAGCACTATGGAGAAGCGCTTTTTTTCACCCTGCACGACAAGCAGAAGATTATTCACCGGGTGATTGACCGCAAGAAATGGCTTAAGCCTTCGCGGGTGCTGTCGATGCTGGCCGGCTTATTTTTTATTTCCCTGTTTGTGATGCCGGTCAGACAGAATGTGGCGGCGGATTTTGAGATCATGCCGGGTAAGGAAAATTATTATTATGCTCCGTTTGACGGAGTAATTGAAACATGTTACAACAATAAAAGCGGCAACAGCGTCGTATCGGGAAACATAATTTTGTCGTACAATACAGAAGAACGCGCTTTTGAGCTGGCTGGCGCGGAAAATGCCCGCAATAAGATTTCCGCGCAGCTGGATTTGATTGAGCAGCAATCGTTCAAAGATATTTCCAAACGCGGTGAAGTACGGATGCTTGAACTTCAGAAAGAAAAAGCGGGAATCAGTATTAAACGCAATAAATGGTTTCTGGAAAAAAGCTCAGTCCGGGCAAAACAGCCTGGAATTCTGGACATCGCCGATAAGGATAAACTTGAAGGCAAGGCCGTCCGGGCCGGGGAAAAACTGTTTGAAATATTATCCACGGAGAACCTTATCGCCCTGATTGCCTTGAATGAGCAGAACGCCTCCGTGCTGGACGATAACTGCGAGATTACTCTGTATCTGCATACCATGCCGGAAATGCCGATAACCGGCAAAATTGAGTCAATCAGTCCGAAACCAGTTCTTACCGAGAAGAAAATTTACTGCTACATGATCCGGATGACGCTGGATTATGAGAAGAAGAATCTGCTTTGCGGCATGCGCGGAGTGGCCAGGATCGCCGGGCCGCGGGTTCCGCTCGGCTATTATCTGTTCCGGAATCTCGTGCTGTGGTGGAGAAGGGTTTAAAATACAAGTTCTAAAGTTCTAAAGTTCCAAGCTGGGAAACCCGGAAAAATCCTCTTTTTTATATAACGTCAAAAGTATGAATTATGAAATAAAGACACTGGAAACGCATGGACAACACATCTGACAGCCAGCCTCCGGAACGGAAATATTTCACAGGGACACTGCGCACCGATCTTGAACTTTTTCGCGGCGAGCCGGAAACTGACGGCAGCGCCACCTGGATAGTTTTTGATCCTGTGAGCGACAAATATTTCCGTCTTTCGGAAGAAGATCACCAGATTATCGGCTGTATGTCTGAGAACCTGGAACTGGATGCTTTTCTGGCAAAAGTAAAGAATCGCGGCATACATGCGGATAAAGAGCAAATACTCAAAGTCCTGAATTTCTTAAATCAGAGCAATCTGATGCTCCCGGTGTATAAGGTGACTGAGGACAGGGTGGAGAAGCATCAGACGATGAAGCGGCGCAACTTTATCCATCTGCTCCTTTATACATATCTTTTTTTTAAAGTGCCGCTGCTATCCCCCGACCGCTTTCTTGACCGTACAGTGAACACCGTCAAGGCGATTTTTAACAGATGGACATTCCTGACGCTTGGAGTGATTACAGGATGCGGCTATCTCGCCCTGATCGTCAAATGGCAGAAACTCACTGAAGAATTTCTGGATACGATTAATTTTCAGGGAATGGTGCGCTATTCGATTGCGGTTATCATTATAAAGTGTGTTCATGAGTTTGCCCATGCGTACACTGCCAAGGCGCTTGGAATCCGGGTAAGGCGGATGGGAATGGCTTTTATTGTGTTTTTTCCCAGACTTTACACGGATCTTACTGACTCCTGGCGCATTCCTGACCGGCAGAAAAGATTTCTGATTGACGGATCCGGAATCCTGAGTGAAATCATCATCGGAGGATGGGCGGCGCTGGTGTGGGCCTATTCCGGGCCGGGCCTGACTCAGTCTGTCGCATATTACATTTTTACGGTAAGCATCATCAGTACGGTGCTGATCAATGGAAACCCGTTCATCCGTTATGACGGTTATTATCTGCTGATGGACATGGTCAATATTGATAATCTTCAGATGCGTGGAACTGAGCGTATCCGTGAACTTTTCCGGAAATATTGTCTCGGAGTCGACTACAAATCGGTGGATAATACCCAGGGCTGGAAAAAATATTTTTTAATTATTTTCGGGATTTCGGGGTTCTTCTATCGAATTTTTCTTTATACCTCAATCATTCTGGTGGTATATTATTACTTCGAAAAAGCTATCGGCATTGTACTGCTGATGCTGGAAGTCTATTTACTGGTGATCAAGCCGCTCATGACGGAAACAAAAATGATTATGGCATTGAAGAACAGGATAAAAACGCGCAATTATATTATTTCGCTGTCCGGCGCCGGAGTGCTGCTCCTGACGCTGTTTATGCCGTTGCCGTGGAATATCGCCATTCCGTGCGAAGTGAAGCCGGCGGTGTCGAACATGATTTATGCGCGTACCGACGGATTTCTCAGCGAACTTTGTGTAAAAGACAGAGGCAGCGTCAAAAAAGGCGAAATTATTTTTAAACAGGAAAGTCCCTTTGTCGAATGGGATTTAAAAGAAGCGGTCCTCGACAAAAATATCGGGGCCATGGAACTGGATTTTGCCCAGAGCAGCGCCGCCACGCTTGGGCTGACCCAGACGAAACTGCAAGCGCTGAAAAATGCTGAAATCACATTGGACGAACTCCGGCATAAAAAATCGCTTTTAACTACCGCCAGCGCGATCAACGGCATTTTTGCGCTTTATGACATCCATCTGAAACCGGGAAAATGGCTGCGTAAAGGCGAGATTATCGGAGAAGTTTACGAACCGGGCAGGCAGATTGTCGCCGCATTTATCAAGGAAGCTGATTTTAAAAAAATTTCCGGCAATGAAAACGTATCCTTCGCTCTGGAGGACGGCATGAGATCATATCGCGGTAAAATAGTTTCAGCAACTCCGGTACCGGTTGTTCTTGCGCCGTCGCCGTTGATTAATCATTTCGGTGGACGCATTATGTGTTATCCGCTGCCGGATTACAATTTATTTCAGCCGGTCGAGCCTTATTACAGAGTCAATATTGCCGTGACTGACGACGAGAACCTGCCGCCTGGCAGAACCGGTACGGTATGGCTGCGCAAATACTCATCCATCGGCGGCAATTTTCTACGCGAGGCGCTGTCCGTTCTTCAAAAAGAGCTTTATTTCTAAGCACGGCGCAGTGTGACTAAGATACCGTCAAGAAATAAACTTGATCGTATAGGAATTTGTATTTTAACAGGGCTTGCCCGCCGTAGGCGTGGATATACAGGATATGCAGGATAAGAAAAACCGTTTCCCCATGAATGGAATACATGTTTAACCACGAAAGGCACGAAAAAAATAGCAGAAATGAAGGAATAAGAAATACAAGTCAGCGGATGATTGCATTCCACGCAATCATCCGCTGACTCCGTTTTTTTTGTTTCTATTTCGTGTCTTTTCGTACTACTATCCGTCATTTTCTTGTTTTTTTAGAAAGATTTTCATGCAGCCATTTTCATAAGTTTCTAACTCACAACATTTAAAATGTTCAGCGATGCAGAGGAGAATTTCCGTCATTTCATCCGTCAAAGAAAGTTTTGGAGGAGGGATGCAAGGGGGAACCTTGAACTGTCAAGGTTTCCCCTGCAAACAAAATATCAGCCCTCGTTACTTTGCTTGACAATAATCGCAAATATAAATCCCTGCTTTT
>JBAWXM010000261.1:0-7630 GCA_037144075.1 Lentisphaerota bacterium
CTTATAGAACCTTAAACGCGTTGTGTTCAGCGACTCTCTAAAGTCTCCGGATGGCGGACAATCCTTGGCAGTATTCTGCTCAGTCGTTGTCCAAAACGTGTAAAATACGAGAAGTCAGGAGGCAGGAGCCAGGAGACAGAATAGGGCAGAAAGAGCAAAAAATATTCTGCACAATGGTGTCCAAAATGTCCAACAGCCGGGAACACTGGATTCGCCGCCAGAGGAAAGACGGAGTTTTACAGTTTAAGACTGTAGGTGATGGAAGTCTTCATCTTCTTAAATCCGACTTTTTCATAACTGGCTCGCGCTTTGGCATGACCTTCGTCTTCATAACCGGTAGTGACGATGGCATATTTCATGTCGTGCAGACGGAATATTTCCAGGACTTTGTTGTACTGAGCGGAACCAATGCCCATACCCTGACAGTCCGGCGCAACGGCGTTGTTGCCGATCTCGCCGACGCCGGTTTCGGCGTTCATCTCAAATGTGACGAAACCGGCGATTTTACCATTGAGTTCGGAAACCAGCGTCATGTCCGGACATTTTTCGGCTTTGTCGCGCACCTGACGGGCTTTCGCGGCCTGCCAGTTGCGGCTGAGGCGTTCAGCCAGGTCATCGTTGCCAGCATATCTGCGGTAACCGTCATGGATAGCCTGCCAGGCGCTGACCGCGATTCCGCAGATGGTCTCAATATCGCCGGGACAAACCGGCCTGATGATGATTTCCCGCATTGGCTGCTCCTGTGGTTATTTGTACTGATAAGCCGGATTTTTTGCCATGGCTCCGGCCCGCGTCAGATAGTCGTCCAGCGTCTCCAGTTCATATTCGCGGACCAGGTCGGCGGCGGTGAAGTCGTCAGAATTGCTGTAAAGCAACACCGAAGCCAGTCTGCCGGTATCATCGATCTCAACTTCGGGGCCGTATTTTTTTCTGATCTCAGTCAGTTTCGGCCAGTTGAAATCCAGATGCAGCAGAACGCGGTCAAGATTGATGACGGCGGCGGCATGGTTGAAATAATTCGTGGTTTCGGCAAGAATGCGGCCGTTCGGCGCGATAATTGCGCTTGGCATGGTCAATGACGGCAGCACCGCCCCGACAAAAAACGAGCGGCATGAATATGCCCAGTACTGCTGCATCAAGCCGCCGTGATAGAACGATGAGAACATGATAATGTCCGGTTTTTGCGCGGCGTATTCCAGGCGCAGTTCGTCAAAATTCAGGTCAAAGCAAATGACGCCGGCAACTCTGCCGCAGTCAGTTTCAATAACCTGATGCCTGGCGCCGGCCTTGACGCCTTCTTCCATTTCGCCGGTTGTCGGAAAGTTTTTCTCATAACCGCCGAGCAGTTTGCCCGAACGGCTGATGAAGCGGGTGCCGTTGACCAGTCTGCCGCCGTTATCAAAGTAATTAGTCGAATAGCCGATATTGCAGTTGTTCTGCGCGGCGGTTGCCGCCAGCATGTCATAAATACGATTGCCGCGGACACGATAAAAATCCTGTCTGGAAAACCCTGATGTTTCATCCGCCGGAACATCGCATACTTCCGGCAGCAGAATAAAATCCGGGCGATCCGGCAGCACTTTATCGAGTTCATTCCTGAGATGTTTCGACACCTGAACAACGAAAGCCTCAGCAGACCTGCTTTCCGGACGGATCAGCGGCGGCACAATGGTGCTTATCTTTATTTTCTTTGACATGTCAAATCCCTGGTTTTATAATTAAAATACAGCTAAAAATGTAAAAAGATATGGCATAAATCATCATTCTTCTGGCAGAAATATCGATGCTCAATTTGAAATAAGTTTCCGTGTCTCTGAAAAATTAACAAATTTTACGTCCTTAACTGTCGGAGTCAAATCCCCTGCATAGATTACCGCGCCGGGAAGAGCATTTGGCACAACTTTCCGGAATTTTTCAATATTGCTGACAAAATCCTTGTTCCATGTACGGGCAGCCTTGATTTCCATCGGTATAAGTTGACGGTTTTCATTCAGCAGCAGATCAATTTCCATCCCTCTTGTATCTCTAAAGAAATACAGCTCGCTCTCCCGGCCGGCGTTGTAACGGGACTTCAATGCCTCCAGCACAACCATATTCTCGAAAAGTCCGCCTAGCAACGGGTCTCTGGCCACCTGCGAGACATCTTTGATTCCCAGCAGATAAGCCGCCAGCCCGACTTCCGTAAAATAAATCTTAGGGGACTTCAAAAGTCTCTTTCCAAAATTTTCAAAATATGACGGTAATTTAAAGATAATATATGATGCTTCCAGCACAGACAACCATTCAGAAAGCGTCACAGCCGACACGCCTATATCGTTAGATAAGCCGTTGAGATTAACAACCTGTCCGATGCGTCCCGCCAGCAGTTTTATGAATACTTCAAAATTATTAAGATTGCGGATATTCACCAGTTGCCTGGCGTCCCTTTCAACATAGGTAAGGAAATAGTTTCGATAGAGCATTTCAGGTTTAATCGTCTCATTGTGTATTTGCGGCATAAAACCTTTAAATATATAATCATCCCGGTCCATCGCAATGCCGGCTTCAGTTAATTCCGCAATCGAAAGCGGGAGCAGTTGCAGAATTGCCGTGCGCCCGGCCAGCGACTGTGATATTTCCGCTCTAAGCCCGGGCTGATGACTGCCGGTCAGAATATATTGGCCTTTTGTTTTCTTCTCATCGACAAGTACTTGAATATAGCTTAGAAGTTTTGGCACGCGCTGGATTTCATCAATAATAACAGGGGGAGAATAAAGTTTCAAAAATTCTCTTGCATCGGCTTCTGCAATCATCCTCATATCGGGGTCTTCCAGGTTGACATAATGATAATCGGGAAACTGCATCTGAGCCAGTGTAGTTTTTCCGGACTGACGCGGACCGGTGATGGTAACAACCGGAAAATGTCTCGCAAAATCAGCCAGAACTTTTCGTATTTCCCGTTTAATCATGCCTTTACCTCACATATATTGCTTCTGTCAATATAACTCATTTGTGTAAAAAATAAAGTAAAACTTTATAAAATACACAAAAACACCTGCCTGCGGAAGTTATGATAAGCAACTACAGCAAAGTATCCTGCCGGTGTTCACCGGGCTCTGCAACAGTCTGTTCCGAAGCTTGCGGCCTGGATATCCATTTTTCAATGACTTCGGCGAATTTTTTGAAGGAAATAGGCTTGGCCAGGTAATCCTGCATACCGGCGGCAAGGCATTTCTCCCGGTCACCCTGAAATACATAGGCGGTCATGGCAATTACCGGGATGTTGTGATCCAGGACGGTTGATATCGGATTACGAATCGCGCCGGTTACTTCAAATCCGTTCATTTCGGACAATTGAATATCCATCAGCACCAGATCGTAATGTTTTTTGCCCATGACAGCAAGCGCATCAGGGCCGCAGGAAGCGCCGTCAGCCTTATATCCCAGGCGATGCAGCACCTCGACCGTCATTTGCTGGTTGATCATATTGTCCTCAACCACCAGGATGCAGCCGTCTTTCTGCGCTGCCCCGGTTCTGCGCAGAACCGACTGCTCATTGCCGGCGGCGTCCTGCGTCTGGACGCTGCTGAATCCCAGCCTCAGAGTAAACCAGAAAGTGGAGCCGCTGTCAGGCGCGCTCTCCGCGCCGATGCGTCCGCCCATCATTTCAACCAGCTGCCTGGATATTGCCAGCCCCAGGCCGGTGCCGCCGAATTTTCTGGACACCGAGGAATCGCTCTGGGTAAAAGGCTTGAATAATGCCTGAATTCTGTCCGGCGCAATGCCAATGCCGGTATCTCTGACTTCAAAACGGACCATGGCGCCGTTATCATCGCTTGAGTCAGTCTTTATATGAAGCGTGATCTTCCCGTGCTGCGTGAATTTGATGGCATTCCCGATCAGGTTGATCAATATCTGTTTAAGCCGCACCGGATCGCCGACAGCCCGCATCGGGATATTCTGCCCGATGGAGCAATTCAGTTTGAGGTTTTTCCCATGGGCGCGCAATGACATCAGTTCAACGACTTCAATGACGGTTTTTCTAAGTTCAAAATCCAGCATTTCCAGCTGCAGTTTTCCGGCCTCAATCTTAGAAATATCCAGAATATCATTAATGATTGAGATCAGCGAATTGGCGCTGTCCCGGATCATTCTGGCGTATTTGCTCTGCTCTTCATCCAGGTCGGATTCAATCAACAGTTCGGTCATGCCGACAATCCCGTTCATCGGAGTCCGGATTTCATGGCTCATATTGGACAGGAAAAGACTTTTGGCCATGTTGGCATTCTCCGCCTCTTTTTTAGCGTCCAGCAGCTCTTTTTCCGTCTGTTTATGCCGCAGTATTTCGCGAATGAATGAAAAAAGCAGCGCCGAAAGCAGCATAGTCAGCAGCAGGCCGACGGGCAATATCAGCATATAGAGCGATGAAAGATTATTATCTATGTAATCGCGGTCGGCATACATATTGACACACCATGTTCTGCCGGAGAAGTTGAATTTGTGCTTATTGGATAATAATGCGGCATTGGCCGGCAGCTTGTCGCTTACCGAGGTCTTTATCCCGGCAGAGCCGGCGTGGATGGTAATGAGATTTTCAGGCGGCGGAACCGTGATATCCTGAAGCTGAATTATCAAATGCGGCGGCCAGTCGGATACAGGCGATGCCTTCATAATATCGCCGCTCCGGAAAATTCCTGCAATAAATCCCCTCAGCGCCACGCGCCGCCGCTCTACATTGTCATGCGGCATTTTGTCATAATATACCGGCAGGAACACCATAAACCCATACTGCGGCTCCCTTTCCTGGATCAGGCGGAGCCGCCTTGTGGCAACCGCCAGGCCGGTATCCGCCGCCGCTCCCATGGCGGCGCGGCGGACGGCTTCGGAACTCACGTCAAAACCCAGCGTCAGCTTATTGCCTTGCAGCGGAGTGACAAGCTGTATAGGAAAGTAAAACTCTCTCTCTCCGGCCCGTACCAGACTCCTGTTAGCGCTGAACTCTTTGATTTCGAACGGAAAGGTCCCGCCGTTTGAATTAAGCTTCTCAAAAATCACCCGCTCGGCATTTGAAACTTTAGGTATCCATTCAATGGCCTTAATCCCCGGATTATCCTGCAATTCGGAAATTACGAATTTAACAAAATCGTCTTTGGTAAGACTTTTAGAGGTTACATAAAAATTGCGGACTGTATCCAGAGCGACAAGATGCTCCTTGAGATTGCTCTCAATAATGCTGGAAACAGAAAAGGCATCCAGCTTGAATTTCCGATCCAGGCGGTCAAATTCGTAATGCCTTATCCAAAAAAAAAGAATAAATGTCGCCAGCACCCCGGCAAGAACAGCGATCAGGGCGGTTCCATAAC
The DNA here is from genome assembly GCA_037144075.1 of Lentisphaerota bacterium. GTDB lineage: Bacteria > Verrucomicrobiota > Lentisphaeria > Victivallales > Victivallaceae > CAIPAT01. The sequence goes on from JBAWXM010000261.1 coordinate 5,343, forward strand.
ATTTCCAGAACGGATACTTGATTTCAGAGCTCATTTTAAAATACCCGAAATTTCACTCAAGAATAACTTATTCACACACAGAATAAATAATCTAGTTCTCAAAACGCTTTATACAAATGATATCTTCAAGTCTTTATTCGGCATTCGGCGGACTGATAATAACATAAGTGGGCAATCCGAATATTTTAAAATAATCCAGCACGGGTTTAATATCTTTGTCGTCCATTTTTTCAGCATTGAACTTAAAGACAATAAAGTCGTCAAGTTTATTTATCACTTCCGGATCTTTAAATGTCGTTGATTCCATTTTCGTGCAATTTTTACACCATGACGCGCCAAAATCAATCAGCACCGGCTTCTTTTCGCCGGCTGAACGACGCAATGCAGCCTCCAGCGCCGGAATCTGTTCTTCAGCAGCAGCCGCAGACGTTTTTGACGGCAGCAGAGTAATGCCGATATAGGCATACCACAGTCCAGCCGCAATGATCAGGATGCCGAACCCGATTTTAACTCTCTCCATCCACGCGCCCGGCTTGGGAATTGCCGTCATGCCGGCCCCGGCCAGCGGCCACGGCAGCGCCATTCCGGCCCCCAGCAGCAGCGGCAGCAGCAGCCCCGCCGGGTTGCCTTCAGAATAAATTCTGGCGGAATAGAGCAGCACGGCGATAACCACCGGGGCAACACACGCCCCGGCCAGCAGCGCGGCAATTATCCCCATTAAGAACGCGGTGATCAGTCTGCCTCTTTGTGAATCTTTCAGCGGGTATTTCGCGCCGTAACGGGAAAAATCAATACTGAAAAGATCAAACATCGCCAGCGCCAGCACAATAAAAACCGCCGCCACCGCAAAATTAAACCATGCTTGAGAATTAAGCGCTCCGAACTTTGCCCCGGTCAATACCGCAATGATTCCCAGACCGCCGTAAGCCAGAGTAATACCCGCGCCATATATCGCGCCAAGCAGAAAACCCTTCTTCTTCGACCCCGCCTGACTGCCGGCCCCGATAATGGCAAGATTGACCGGAACCATCGGCAGCACGCAGGGCGTCAAGTTCAATCCAAGTCCGCCGAGCAATATAAGCACTATTATCATCAGCATGCTTTTGTCTGCGAAAATGGATTTGTCTGAAACATCATCCTCGGAAAGAAAAGATTGAAATGCGTCCGGCGACAGATAGCCGCTGGCAGCCCGTTCAATTTTGAACGTTGACAGCAGTTTGCTCAACTGTTCCGGCATAGGCGCGGCCACATCCGGCTTTTCATTCGCTTCGGCAACTTCGCCGCTGATAACAATCTTCTGGGTTTCAGGCGGGAAACACAACGCCGGCGAGCCCGGGGTTTTATCTTTGCAGCCCAGGGAGTTTACCATTGCTATATATGCGCCGGGATCCGGAGCCAGAAATATCCAGACCGTTTTCGCGCCGGAACGGAAGATATTTACTTTGCCGGAAAACGGATCATCGTGGATTACGGCAGAAGGCTGCGAATATGGCGGCAATACTTTCCCGCTGAAATCCTTTATTTCAATTTGAGTCTGAGCCTGATAGAGATAGTATCCGGGCGGAATGTTCACGGAGATTTCAATCTTGCCGTCTTTTCTTTCCGATGCCCACTTGAACGGGCTTGCCGCCGATGCGCTGAATATAAAACCGACAATGGCTGCCAGCAGCAGAAAAGATTTCAAAATTTACCTCCGTTTACGGCTGTATCATACTAAAACTATGTTATTTCCTGGCTTTGGCCAGCAATTCCTTGATGTGCTCAACATACGCAGCGGCTCCGCCGCTGCGATAACCGGTTTGAGCGATTACAGCGCCTTTGCTGTCTACAAGGACAACTGTCGGAAAACCTTCAATTCCATATTTATCCATCAACGCTTTATTGGCGGTTTTAGTTGCAGCGTCAAGCTGTTTCTTCTTCGGGAAATCAACCATTACTAAAACCAGATTGTCTTTGGCATAGTCTTTGAATGCCGCTTGCGAAAAGACTTCTTTGTCCAGCTTTATGCACCAGCCGCACCAGTCCGAACCGGAAAAATCCATCAAAATGACTTTATTGTCTTTTTCAGCAATTTTCCTAGCAGCATCAAGATTCGTCTGCCAGCCGTCGTCAGCTGCAAAGACCGGAATGGATAATAAGCAAAACAGTGTTAATGCGGTCAGAAGCTTCATTTTGGTCTCCATTTCGTTTTGATTTATACCTGGTTAATAGGTTACATACTAAACATATAACGTGATTCCTGAAAATTTGCAACAGCATTTCAATAATTGACGGAGCAAAACATTGGT
>JBAWXM010000262.1:0-7607 GCA_037144075.1 Lentisphaerota bacterium
TGAATTGCCGGAGAGGCGCATACCTGAAGGTATGTAACGAACCGGCAAACACAAAAGCATCCGGGAGAAGCGCAAAGATGTAAAGGTTATTTTTGAACGGCTCCAAAGCAAGAAAACTAATGAGAATATTCACAGGCTTTTCATTCAAACGCTTCGCGGCGGTGGTCATCAAGGAATTTATTCAGATGCGCCGCGACCGGATGACTTTTGCCATGATGGTCGGCATTCCAGTCATCCAGCTGGTCATTTTCGGCTATGTCATCAACAGCAATCCGAAATTTCTGCCGACCGCCATTGTCTGCGCCGACCACAGCCCGTTCTCCCGGTCCATTATTTCGGCCATGAGGACCAGCGAATATTTCAACGTTGTGGAAGAGGTCGACTCTGAACAGAAAGCAGCGGATCTGCTGAGACGCTCGGAAGTTCAGTTTGTGCTTTCTTTCCCGGAAAATTTCACCAGGGAACTGGTCAAAGGACAGCGTCCGCAACTGCTGCTGGAACTTGACGCCGCCGACCCTGCCACCGTATCCTATGCAGTCGCCGCAGTTGACGGACTGGTTAACAGCGCCTTGCAAAAAGATTTCAGAGGAGCGCTGCGCCTTCAGACTGACAGCCTGGTGGACATCCGCATCCACCGCTGTTTCAATCCGGAGATAAAAACTCAGATCAACATTGTCCCCGGTCTGCTGGGGGTTATTCTGACCATGACCATGGTGTTTATCACTTCACTGGCGGTAACCCGGGAAAAAGAGCGCGGCACCATGGAGACCCTGCTCTCCACGCCGGTAAAACCGCTGGAGGTGATGACCGGCAAAATCACGCCTTATATCCTCGTCGGATATATTCAAATCACGCTGGTGCTGGGACTGGCGGAAACATTATTCGATATCGACATCAACGGCTCGATTCTGCTGCTTTATCTGGTGTCATTTTTCTTCATTACGGCCAATCTGGCGGTCGGCGTGACCATTTCGACGCTGGCGAAGAATCAGCTGCAGGCGGTGCAGATGTCAGTCTTTTTCTTTCTGCCGTCGCTCCTGCTTTCCGGATTCATGTTTCCGTTCCGCGGCATGCCGGAATGGGCCCAATGGATAGGTGATTTTCTGCCCTTGACTCATTTTCTGGTTATTGTCCGCGGCATCATTCTGCGCGGAGCTGACTTCATGGATTTCGCCGGACATTTCGCCGCGCTGAGCACATTCCTGGTGGCGGTAATCGTCATCGGCGTGCTGAGATACCGCAGAACACTGGATTAAAGCTATAGTTCCGGAGTTATTAAATACTCTATAAAGTTAAAAATGACAAACCATAAAAGGAGCAAGTAACATGAAATCATGTCCTAAGTATCCTGTCATATACGAGATAAACACTCTCGTATGGCTTCATGAACTCAGCGAGAAATATAAGAAAACAATCACTTTCGCATCAGTCCCCGTCAAGGAGTGGGATTATCTGGAATCACTCGGTATTGATGCGGTCTGGTTCATGGGGGTCTGGGAGAGAAGTCCGGCCGGAATAAAGATTGCATCAGCCAACAGTAATTTGATGTCAGAATTTAGAACGGTCCTCCCGGATTTCCAGGCTAAAGACCTGGCCGGCTCCGCATACTGCGTGAAAAACTATGTTGTTGACACAAAGCTAGGCGGTACCGCAGGCCTTGCCAAAGCCAGAGAGATGTTAGCCGGGCGCGGAATCAAACTTATTCTTGACTTCGTTCCCAACCACGTCGCCCCTGATCATCCCTGGGCATCTGCTCATCCAGAATATTTCATCCGCGGCGCTGAAGAAGATATTGCCAATGATTTCGCATCCTTCATCAAAATCGGGGACAATATCATCGCCCTGGGCCGTGATCCATACTTCCCGGCCTGGCCGGATGTACTCCAGCTTAATGCATTCAATGCGGAATTGAGAAACGCGGTACTGGATACGGTTTCAGAAATCGCTGACCAGTGCGACGGGGTCCGCTGCGACATGGCGATGCTGATGCTGAACAATATCTTTGAGAAAACATGGGGAGCGAGGGCCGGGCAAAAACCGTCCGAAGACTACTGGCCGGCGCTGATCCAGGCGGTTAAATCCAAATTTCCCGGGTTTCTGTTCATCGCCGAGGCGTACTGGTATCTTGAATGGGAACTCCAGCAGCACGGGTTCGACTTCTGTTATGATAAAAAACTTTATGATCGCATGGAGCAAGGCAGCGTTGAAGATATCCGTCTTCATCTGCTTGCAGATATGTCCTATCAGGACAAATTATTGCGTTTCATCGAAAACCATGATGAACCCCGTGCCGCAAATTCGTTCTCCTGCGAGAAAGAAAAAATGGCGGCGGTCGTCTTTTCAACACTGCCCGGCGCCAGGCTTTTCTATGAAGGGCAGTTCGAGGGCCGCAAAACTCGTGAACCCGTATTCCTGGGAAGACGTCCCGTGGAAAAGACCAGCAAAGAACTTGCAGCTTTCTATCAGAACCTGCTGGAGCAGACAAATGACAACGCATTCCGAAACGGGAGCTGGCAGCGCTGCGAAATTCGCGGATGTACGGATAACAACCTGGACAATAATCTGTTGTCATGGACTTGGCGGCTGAAAAACATGCTTTATCTTATCGTCGTCAACTACGGAGATTCTGAATCAAGAGGATTGATAAGGCTCGCACATGAAGACCTGCACGGCAAAACCTTGCGCTTGACAGATATCCTGAATGGTGAAAAATATGACAGATCCGGCAGTGAAATGAGCGGCAACGGAATATATGTCGCGCTCAAATCATGGAGCTGCCATTTTTTCAGGGTGGAAATATAGCATTTGCCTGTATTCTGTATCAGGCAAATGCAGGGAAAACATTTCAGGACAATTGAGGCCCCAAATAGGTCTTTTCATTTAATCGGTTCTCCTCTCACCTGGCCCTTCACCAGATGGTCCTGTAGATGCTGGCGTTCGGTCGCCAGCATGGTTTTGGCATCCATGCGCCCGAAGAAGTCCAGGGTCAGGGCGACCAGACCGGTCCATCCGGTCTGATGGCTGGCCCCCAGCCCCGCCCCGTTGTCCCCGTGAAAATACTCATAAAAAAGAATCAGGTCGCGCCAATGCGGATCTTCATGGAACTTGGCCGTTCCGCCGTAAACCGGGCGCCGTCCGGCGGCATCGCGCAGGAAAATGCCCGATATCCGGCTTGAAATCTCCTTCGCCACTTCGAAAAGCGTCATGTATTTCCCGGAACCGGCCGGGCATTGAACCTTGAAATCGTCGCCGTAGAAGTTATACAGGTTCAACAACGCGCGTATCAACAGCACATTGACCGGCATCCAGACCGGGCCGCGCCAGTTGGAATTCCCGCCGAACATCCCGGTGTTGGACTCGCCTGGCAGGTACGGCACCTTAAACTCCTGCTGCCCCGCCATGAACGTGAAAGGATGATCCTGATGATATTTCGACAGGGACCGGATGCCGTGCGGGCCCAGAAACTCATTCTCATCGAGCATGTAGGAAAGCACCCTTTCCAGTTTCTCCCTGCTGAGGATCGACAGGAGACGCCGTCCTTTATAGCCGATGAAGCCTTCCGGCGCCACCTGGTCAATCACTTCCGGATGGCGCTTCCTGAACAGCGCGATCAGTTCTGTCAGTTTTGGATACCGTGCGGCGGCATCCTTCTCGAAGACGGTGGACGCGCACAGCGGCAGCAGCCCCACCATCGACCTCACCTTCAACCGCATGGACTGGCCGTCCGGCAGTCTCAGCAGATCATAGAAGAATCCGTCCTCCTCGTCCCACATCTGGTCCTCATTATCGCCGATGCGGTCCATGGCATAGCTAATCCATATGAAATGCTGAACGAACTTGAAGGCGACCTCCTCGTAAATCTCGTCGTGTTCACAAAGGATAAGGGCTATTTCCAGCATACACTGGCAGTAGAAAGCCATCCAGGCGGTTCCGTCCGCCTGCTCCAGAGTTCCGCCGGTGGGAAGCTGCGCGCTCCGGTCGAATACGCCGATGTTATCCAGCCCCAGAAATCCACCGGCAAACACGTTGCGGCCGGCCGGGTCCTTCCGGTTCACCCACCAGTTGAAGTTCAGCATCAACCCCTGGAATGCCCGTTCCAGGAAACGAATGTCCTTCCGGCCCAGCCCCTGCTCGTACTTGTACAGGTAGAGCGTGGCCCAGGCATGCACCGGCGGATTCACATCGCTGAAATTCCACTCGTAGGCGGGAATCTGCCCGTTCGGGTGGAAATAGAGGCTGCGCAGCATCAGCAGAAGCTGCTCTTTGGCGAAATCAAAATCGACCAGCGACAGGGTGATCGTGTGGAAGGCCAGGTCCCAGGCCGCATACCACGGGTATTCCCACTTGTCCGGCATCGAGATCACGTCGGCATTGAGCATGTGAAACCATTCCGAATTGCGCATCCCCAGGGGCGAGGAATCGAGCAGCGGATGGCTTTTGTGCTCCAGTAACCATTTTTCCAGGTCGAAATAGTAAAACTGCTTGCTCCACAACATTCCCGCCAGCGCCTGGCGGTGTACGCGGCGCTCATCTTCGTTCAGTGATTGCGCCGTAATCCTCTGATAGAATTCATCCGCATCCCGGATCCGGCTTTCGAATATCTGATTAAAGTCTTTGAAGGCATTGTCCAGCGGAACCGCCGAGAGACGCAGACAGACCGTCCGGCTGCCGCGGGCGGGAACTTCCAGCACGTAGTGGGCCGCGGCTTTGGTCCCCGTCTTAGCGGGATTCACCGCATCGCCCTGTCTAGAAACAAGGTAGGAGTGAAACGCATCCTTGACGTAAGGGGAAGCATTGGGCTGCCCCCATAGACGCTGTGCATTACTCTCATTCTCGGTAAAAAGCAGTTCCGGAACTCCATCGCAATAAAACCGCCGCTCGCCCAATTCATGATGAGAGGCTTTAATGACGCCCGGACCGTCCTCGCGCAGAGCAGGTCTTGCATCGTCGTCGCCACAGGACCATGTGTTCCGGAACCACAGGGTCGGCAAAAGACGCAGCCGCGCGGCTTCCGGGCCGCGATTGTGAACGGTTATCCGGATGAGCATGTCTTCCGGAGACGCCTTGGCATATTCCATAAATACGTCAAAATAACGGTCTTCGTCAAAAATGCCGGTATCAAGCAGTTCGTACTCCATGTCATCACGGGACCGCCCCCGGTTCTTCTCGATCAGGTCGCGGTAGGGAAATTCCCGCTGCGGATACTTATACAAATACTTCATATAGGAATGGGTGGGGGTGCTGTCTAGATAGAAGTAGTATTCTTTAACATCCTCGCCATGATTCGCTTCGCTGTTGGTGAGCCCGTAGAGACGTTCCTTCAGAATAGGATCCTTTTCGTTCCACAGCGCCAGGGCAAAACACAGCCGCTGCTTGTCATCGGAGATTCCTCCGAGTCCGTCCTCGCCCCACCGGTAGGCCCGCGAGCGCGCCTGGTCATGTGTAAAATAATCCCAGGCATTGCCGTTTTCGCTGTAGTCTTCGCGGACTGTGCCCCACTGTCTCTCGCTTAGATAGGGCCCCCATTTTTTCCACGGTACTTTAGTATTGCGCGCATCATTCAAACGCTTCTGCTCCGCAACGTCTACTATTTTCTGTTCAGACATGACTAGACCTCCATGGATTATTTTTCGACTACTTCTAATTTATTTATAATCTTCCGCGAGTGCTTGTATTTTTTTATTGCCGGCTTGATAGTCTCCTGTTAAACGTTCAGAACTAGAATCCACGCACGAACCGATAGACAACTGATAGCAACTTTCACTTTGGCAAATATAATAACTCTGCCGCTAAAATATTACAACAGGGAAATGCAACAAAATCCAGCTTCTGAATAAAGAATATCCTCCCGTCCAGCCTATCCCCGAGGCAAGCCGAGATATATTACGAACGGACTCCAGCGCACTGCGGAGAGCAGAAGATTCAAAAAACAATAAAAAAGACAAAAGCCACCCCATGTGGTCGGTGAATTTACCCGATGAAGATTAAAAATTATGCTCGACGCGGTTTCCAGCACATTTTATTCTTTAAGTTCTTTACTCCAGCAGGTAGAGGTTGGCTATGGAGATGCCGCTCAGGATGGCGCCGGTTATGCCTAGGAACCCCTGGTCGGTGCCGGCCAGATAGAGATGGGCCAGGTTGGTTTTGCCGGTTTTGAACTTTACGGGCGAACCGTAGATCGCGCCGTTGATGCGGCCGGTATAACGCTGAACTGTTTTCGGCGTGAACGCATCAATAAATACTGATTCATTGTTCAGGTTTTTAATTCCGGTGATTGTTTCCGTTTTTTGCAGAACAGCCGCAATAGCTTCATGTTTCCGGAGCGCATAATCTTCCTGAGATAGATTGAACCAGGCGGCATTATTCGCCATGACGGTAGTGCGGACGGCGCGTTCCGGGATGATATCGCCGGGTTCAAACTTGAAGTTGAACGGGAAGCAGATGACGCCGCTGGACGCATCAATCATCTCCGGCGGATTGCGGAATTTGAAAGCCGGTGAATCGTTGAAAAAAATAATGGTGGCATTGCCAAGTTCCGCGGCTTGCCCGCCGGGAATGGCGATCACTTCCATGAACGCCAGCAGTCCGGGATTGACGCCGAAGTTGTCGTCGCGGGTATCGCAAAGCTGTCTGGTCTCAGGGGCTCCTGCGGTGGACAGGATATTACTGCATTCGATAATCTCACCGTCAGAGGTTTGAATTGCCGCCGCCCGCCCGTTTCTGCTGATGATTTTTTTGACGGCGCATTTCAGTTTCAGTTCGCCGCCGGATTCCAGGAACCGCGCTTGCAGAATATCCAGCAGCGAACGGATGCCGCTGCCGCCGGGACGGAAAAAACCCTCTTTGAAAATGCTTTTATACATGATGACGAACTGGGAATAGTCCATGTCGTCTTCAATGGCGCTGCCGTAATACATCAGCGGACAGAACAGCATATCGGTCAGCACGGGATCGTTGATAAAACCAGCCACGCGTGACCTGGCCGACAGGAACGGATTGCTGAGATTAACCTCGTCCCAGGCCATAATATCGTTGTCCAGACGGCGGAAATTGTCCGCCTGCTCCGGAAAATTATCCGCGACCGATGACTCGAAAGCGGCAAAATTATTGTCGAAACGCAGAGTTTTGCCGGGAAATCTAACTTCCGAAAAATTCTGCTCGCGCGGCTGAAGCGCCTCATACGGGATCCGCAGCTGCCGGAGCAGTTTCAGCAGCGGCTGCGATTTCGACGCGCCGCGTCCGGCGAAATTGGTCATGGCATGCAGCCCGGTTTCCAGCGCGTGTCCGCCCCGGTTGTAATATGAATTAAGCCCGCCGATGCGGGAATGCTGTTCGCAGATGCAGACTTTTTTGTTGTAATGCGCCAGCCGGATGCCGGCGGCAAGTCCGGAAAGACCAGCCCCGATAATCACGCAATCATATTTCATACTACTATCCGTCTTTTTCTTGTTTTTTTAGAAAGATTTTCATGCAGCCATCTTCATAAGTGACTAATTCACAACGTTTATTTTTTCAGCAATGCATAGGGTAATTTCCGTCATTCCGTCTATCTCAAAAAGTTTTGGAGGAGGGATGCAAGGGGGAACCTTGAACTGTCAAGGTTTCCC
>JBAWXM010000263.1:0-7591 GCA_037144075.1 Lentisphaerota bacterium
GTCCTAAAGTCCTAAAGTCCTAAAGTCCTAAAGTCCTAAAGTCCTAAAGTCCTAACATCTTCATATCTGAAATCCCGGTTGTAACGGAGCACGACCCTCCATTCAGAACACGTTCCAATTCATTACCACATTCCGCATATTTTTCATCTGCGTCCATCTGTGTCATCTGCGGATAATTCCGGTTCCCATTCTGCCTCCTGTCTCCTATCATTTTCCGGCGATTTTCAGGGCAAGCTGCTCCAGGATGATTCTGGAATCGCCGCCGCCGGAAACCAGGCGCCGGTTGGCGTCAAGAATAGTTTCCAGAGCTCCCGCCAGATCCCGGTCCGTAAAACTTAATGAGTTTTCACACATCATATAAGCGCGGAACGGATGAACGCTCAGCAGGATATTGTCGGGATATTTTTCCTTCAGCACTGGATCAAGGGAATAGAAGAACGATTTGCCGACGCGTTTAGGCATATTCAGCTCCGCCGCCGCAGTCTTGACCTTTACCATTTCCTGAAAGCTGCGGGTGGCGCTGCTGAGGATTGCCAGTTCCTGATTGCCGCCGCCACGCTGGGAACGCAACTGCTCCATCAGGTCGCCGACAATAGCCAGTGCGCCGGGAACGTCGCGCTCGATCAGCCGGTTGGCAAAGTCCCAGCTCATGGCTTCCGGGGTGCGGCTGCATATGGCCTTGCAGTCAGCCAGGGTTATGGAATTGTTTTTGCCGACATAGCAGATCAGCTTATCCAGTTCGCTTCTCATGCGGCCGCTGTCGCTGCCGACGGTCTCCGCCAGATAGTCTTTGGCCTGCTGTTCAATATTTTTTCGCGCTTTGGCGCAAATTTCGTCAATCCGCTCATACTGGCTTTTGGTGTAATCCTTGGAGGCTATGTCCGCCTTGCGAAAATAGTGGATTTCAGCTCCGGCGGTCTTGCAGGCTTTGAAAAATGCTTTGCGCTGGTCAAGTTCGGGGCCGTCAATAATCAGTGTGATATCGTCCGGTATCCCCTGCTTGATGAATTCGATCAGGGCTTCAGCCATAGCAGTGATGCTGTCTTTAGCCGCAGCCGCGAAAGCTTTTTCAAAATGCATGAAATGTCGCAGCCAGATTTTTTTGTCAGGACACAGGAACGGCGGAGTTTTCAGGCAGTTCAGCAGATCAGCCATTATCTCTTCGGGCTTCATCTCATCGCTGTCGCCGGCGACAATCTCCAGGTCCGGATTGTTCTCCGGCTCTTCGCCGCAAAGCGAGCAGATGATTTCCCGCGTCTTGCTTTTGATGGCGAATTCGTCATTGCCGCTGATTAGATAAAACTTGCCCATTGGAATTATTGCCTTCCGTTCAATCTATGCCGGGAATGAATGACTCTTTGCCGGTGAACGATGCGATAGTTTCGGTCAGCAGTTCAATCGCGCCTTCAATGTCGCGCAAATCGCAGATTTCCACTGGCGAATGCATATAGCGGTTCGGAATGCTCAGCAGCGCGGTGGCGACGCCGGAACGGGTCAACTGCATTTGCGCGGTATCGGTGCCGCCTGACGCCCGGTGGGCGGCGGTTTCCTGATAGGTGATCTTGTGCTTTTTCGCGATGTCGCGCAGTTTGCGTCCAAGCACGGGATTGTTGTCGGCATTGCGGTTCAGTTCCGGCCCGGCTCCCAGCTTGATTTCTCCGAGAATTTTCTTCGCGATGTCCGGAATATCGGTCGCGAAACCGACGTCAACTGCAAACCCGACTTTCGGATCAATGCCGAAACAACTGGTCGCCGCACCGCGCAAACCGAGTTCCTCCTGGACAGTACCGACGCCGCATACTTCGACTTTCAGCTTGCGTGAGCTAAGACAGCGCAGCGTTTCCGCAACCACAAATGCGCCGACCTTGTCGTCCATCCCTTTGGACTTGATCCGGTTTTTGCCCATGCGCTGATAATTGCTGCGCACGGCGACAGGATCGCCGATGGAAATTATTTTGGCGGCGTCTTTCTTATTCTCCGCGCCGATGTCAATCCACAGATCGTTCAGTTCGGGCGGTATTTCACGCTCTTTCGGAGTCAGCAGATGTATCGGTTTCTTGCCGATCACGCCTGGTATGCGCCCTTTGGCGGTCAGTATTTCCACTTCGCAGCCGGGAACCGTCAGTTTGTCAATGCCGCCGTTCGGGCGGAAATAGAGCAGGCCTTCTTCGGAAATATACACGACCTGGAAACCGATTTCATCATAATGTCCGGCCAGCATCACGCGGTAAGCACCGCCGGGATTAACCACCCCGACCGTATTGCCCATCACATCGGTATAGACCTTGCTGGAAAAATCTTTCAGATACTCTCTGAATGCTCCCGCGGTTTCCTCTTCAAATCCGGACGGGCCGGAACAATTCATCAGCTTCTCGAGAAATTTTAAACTCTTTGCCGGTAACATCTTACATACCCCTTATCTGAAAATTAATATTGTACATTTTAAATCGTCAACATTCTAAATTAATCACAGCACGGAGACTGGCGCGAACTGAAAGCGGCCGCGGCAAAGAGCAAAATACCGTTTATAATGCGATTTATTGCTCGGCAGTGTAATTCGGAGCGTCTTTGAGCATGATCACATCGTGCGGATGCGCTTCGCGCAGTCCGGCGGAAGTGACTCTCACCAGTTTGGCTTTCCTCTGCAATTCTTCAATGGTCTTAGCGCCGCAGTAACCGCAGGCATATTTGAGCCCGCCGACAAACTGATGAATAACATCGCTGACCGGGCCGCGGAACGGCACCAGGCCTTCAATGCCCTGCGGGACAAGTTTCTTTTCGTCTTCCACGTCCGCCTGTCCGTAACGTTCGCGGCTGGCTTTGCCGTTCTTCATGGCCTCAAGACTGCCCATGCCGCGGTAAACGACATAACGGCGTCCGTGGTGCAGCGTTATCTCGCCGGTGCTTTCCGATGTTCCGGCAAGCGCGGAACCCATCATTACGCATGAAGCACCGACCGCGACAGCCTTGGGCACATCGCCTGACTGCTTGATGCCGCCGTCGGCAATAACCGGAATTGTCGGGCCGACAGCTTTTTTCACTTCGTAAACGGCGGTGACCTGCGGGATGCCGACACCGGCAACAACACGGGTTGTACAGATCGAACCGGGGCCGATGCCGACCTTGATGCCGTCCGCTCCGGCTTTTGCCAGCGCCAGTCCGGCTTCGGCAGTCGCCACATTGCCGGCGACTATATCAACTTTATCGCCATAAGTTTTCTTCATCAGTTTGACTGTCTCGATCACGTTTTTGCTGTGTCCGTGTGCGGTGTCTATGACCATTACATCCACGCCGGCGGAAACCAGCGCGGCGGCGCGTTCTTCGTCATAAGGACCGATTCCAGCGGCGGCGCGGAGCTGATGTTTGACATCGCGGTTGTAATCGGGTTCTTCTTTATCAATCAGTGTTTTCACGTCCTGGAAACTGTACAGTCCGGTCAGACGGCCTTCGGCGTCCACGGTGGGAAGCTTGCCGACCTTTTTCTCCAGCATAAGCTTATAAGCATTCTTGATGGAAACGCCGTCTTTGGCGGTAACCAGCGTTTTCGCCATGACATCGCCGATTTTATGATTATAATGAGTGAGATATTTGATATCGCGAGCAGTAATGATCCCGACCAGTTGGTTCTGGCTGTCAACAATCGGGAATCCGGAGAAAGAATATTTCTTGAGCTTTTTCTCCTTCAGCATTTCCGCCACGGTCTGATCGGGATGAAAAACCACCGGCAGTTTGATGATGCCGTTCAGATAAAGTTTTACCCGTCTGACTTCCTGCGCCTGACGCTCAATGCTCAGGTTCTTGTGGATTACTCCAAGTCCGCCCAGGCGGGCCATGGCAATCGCCATATCGCCTTCGGTGACGGTGTCCATGGCGGCGCTGACAAACGGTATATTGAGCTTGACATTCCTGGAGAAATATGACGACACATCCGCCTGTTCGGGCGCGAAATCCGCATATTGAGTAATCAGTGAAATGTCGTCAAAGGTTAAGCCTTCAAATTTGAAAGCCGCCATAAATTCATCAATGAATTTGTTCATTTTGCCGTTCCCGCGTCCCTGTATTTAGGTAAATTCCTTCTATCTTTGATAAACTTCTAATATAGACATAAAACCGCGAAAAGCAAAAATTATTCGCCAATAATTTTCACCAGCACGCGTTTTTTGCGTCCGCCGTCAAATTCTCCGTAGAATATCTGCTCCCACGGCCCGAAATCCAGTTTGCCATCAGTGACTGCGACCACGACTTCCCGTCCCATGATCTGCCGTTTAAGATGCGCGTCGCCATTGTCTTCAAATCCGTTATGGGCATACTGGCTGTGCGGTTTCTCCGGCGCCAGCTTTTCCAGCCAGCGTTCAAAGTCGGCATGCAGTCCGCTTTCGTCGTCATTGATGAAAACCGACGCGGTAATATGCATGGCATTGCAGAGCGCCAGTCCTTCGCGGACGCCGGATTCCCGGAGGCATTCTTCAACCTGAGGAGTAATATTGATATAAACTCTTCTGCCCTTAGTTTCAAACCACAACTCTTTCCGGTAACTTTTCATTGCGTTCTCCGTTATTTAATGGGAGTATTGCGGAGCGCTTTTATCAGCCAGGCGATGGTTTCGCCAAGGTCTTTCATATTGTTCATGGCTTCCTGATCACTGGCGACTTCTCCAAGTTCGCGGCCGACGCCGAAGTTCCAGTAGAGCGAACCCGGAACAATCATCTGCGACATCAGAAACATGTGATTGAGCGAATCAAAGACATTTACCGCGCCGCCGCGCCGGTGAACCGCAACGGACGCGCCGATTTTATGCTTGAATTTTCTGCCGTTGGCGATCGCGACATAGCCGGAACGGTCAATCAACGCTTTAATTTCAGGAGTAACCCCGGAAAAGTAGGACGGCGAACCGAAAATGATGGCATCAGCTTCGAGCATTTTTGCGATGTATTCGTTAACCGGGTCGCTGGCGATCACGCATTGATTGTTTTTATTTTCCCTGCATTTGCCGCAGGCCATGCAGCCGTGCAGCAATTTCCCGCCGACCTGAATCAATTCGGTTTCGATCCCGGCGGCGGCAATTGGCTCAAGCGCCTTGCTCAGCATTAAATGCGTATTGCCGTTCTTCCGCGGACTGCCATTGAAAGCGATTGCTTTAAACATATTTTCCCCCTGATATTTTTGAAAGTATAAATTCTGTTAAAGATAATAATATTATCGCAGTTTGTCAATAGACAATACAGAAGTTTTGTAACAGACCGGTGTTTAGCCTCAGCGTCTCCAGCCGAGCAGCGAGTAGATGATTCTTTCCCTGCCGGTGATAATCATAATCTCGCCAGTGGAGCCGAGGCGCAGTTTCTGCGGTTCAACGGTCAGCACCACCTTGACGGGATAATAGTTGGCGCCGTTGATTTTTTCCGGAAGCTGTCCGATCTCGATGACCCTGCCGTAGAAATAACCGTAATCGAAATAGCTGTACTGGCTGCTGATAATTCTTGCCTGCTGACCTTCCTTGATCTTGTAAACCAGTTTTTCATCAATCAGCGCGACGAATTTTTTACTCTGGGTGGCTGATACTTTGGCGATCATTTCCCCGGCTTCAACATAAATTCCGGGTTTGGCGGGGATATACGAGACGACGCCGTCTTCGGGGGCGCGGATGATGTAGTCTTCAAGTTGGTGCTTCAGCATGTCCAGTTCTTTCACTTTGCCTGCCAGTCGCGATTTTTCCAGTTCCAGTTCGCTTTCCGCTTTTTTGACAATCTTCTCCGCCATGCCGCTTTTTATTTTTTCATAATCCTCGGTCAACTGCTGAAGTTTTGACTGATTGGCGAGATGCTCCAGTTCGACTTTCTGGAATTCGCGCCTTGAAATGGCTTCGCGCTTGAAGAGTTTAGTATATATTTCCAGGTCGTTTTTACTTTTTTCAAACCTGGTGCGGTATTCCGCCAGCGTTATTTCCGTATGTCTGTAGGATTCTGGGAGGGGGTCGCGGCGGAGGATATTTAAATTCTCGATCTTGGCGTTGATTTCAGATTTAAGATCATTGATGGTATTGCTGACCATGGTTATCTTGTCCTGCAGCGCTCTGGGGTCCAGGCCGAGCAGAACTTCGCCTTCGCGGATACTGTCGCCTTCGCGCTTGCTGATAAACTCCACTTTGCCGGTAATGCCGGATTTGATCTGATATTCGCGGATTCCTTCCAGCTTGCCGCGTCCGGATACGGTATCTTCAATCAGCCCGAAAAACAGCAGTAGAAGCACCCCGGCCATGATCATCAGCAAGGAAAGAATAATGATCCTGAACACTTTGAATTTGTTCCGGATGCTGCCTTGATTAGCCATTTGAACTGTTAAACTCCATGTTTAGTTTATAAACATTATAATATACTTCCATAATGTGAAAATATTTTATAATATTCAAATATTTTCCGCAGTTTTTTCTGATCGAAGCACATTCCCTTAATATATGAGGCGCTGTTTGAATAGAGTATTTAAACATTTATATTAATATGTGTTAAAAAGCGGAAATATTTACTTTCCCATGTAACTTTTAACATGATTCTAACGACTTAGCTTAAGTTATGCTGTTGACGATTATACAGGGAATAATAATTTCATGGCTATCAGCAGGAAAAAAAATAAAGTTGCGGCTTCCGAAGTGACAGTTAATTCGGTCTTGTGGCGGAAGGCTAAAATCGGCTTGATGTTCGCGCTGCTTATTGGCGGAATTGTCGCGTCGTTTTATTACGGCTTGTCCAATATGAATGATAATTCGATCAGAGAGCCGACTATCGCCGCCGCCGATCAGTGGTTGAAATATGCCGATAACCGGAAATTCGACTTGTGCAAAGAAACTGTGGCTGATTCCAGCGGCTGGTTTGAATATTTTAAAAAAGACAGGACCGCGCTCGGCGATTTTAAAAAGCGCAATTTTAAAATCAAGTCGGAAAATGGAAACAACTTTCTGCTGATTTATGATGTTGTCTTAAATAAAAAGGGAAAAAATCCCGCGTTAACTGAAAAAATTACTTTAAGTCGGGATAAAAATGGTAAATATATGGTATGCGGCGTGGAGTATGCGTATCCCCGCGGCATTCAGGTCTGGCAGGGAACTCCTTATGATGGAACTGATTTAGAGGCCATAAAGCAAAAAGCCGGGGTCTGCACCCTGAATTATGACAATGCCAGCATCGGCTATTTTGAAACCATGGTCAAGCAGGCTGATGAAGTGCAGAACAATGATTTGCCGAAACGCGTATACAATGACCGCCAGAAACGCGGACGTCCGGCGGACAGACAGGTTGCCAAAGTGCTGCTGGGCGATAAAATACCGGGACTTTCAGCGTTTGACCATATTGTTTTTATCAATAAGGTCACGTATAATATTAAGAATAAACCGCAGATCGCTTACGAATATGTGTTACTGAGAAAAGACAATCTGGCCGAAAAGCCGGAGTGGTACGTTTATTTTTATACTCCAGGTCAGTTTGTCAAAGAAAAAGATGACGGGAAAACAAAAAAATGAAGAAACAGAGAAATTTTACGCTCATTGAACTCCTGGTCGTGATTTCAATCATCGCCATTCTGGCGGGAATGCTGCTGCCGG
>JBAWXM010000264.1:0-7582 GCA_037144075.1 Lentisphaerota bacterium
AAAAACTTTAGGAGCCGTAAAGAAATAAACTTGACAGCTCCTTCGCGCGTTAGAACTTCTTAATTGCAGACTTTGTTGTCGTTAACTAAGCGTTGAAGGTCGCTTTCGGAGAGTTCCTGGTAGCCGTGAGGCTCCATGCTGAATGATGCCCGTCCGCCTGAAAGTTTCGGCAGGGCGCTGCTGAAACCGAACATTTCCGCCAGCGGCACTTCGCAGCGCAGATGCCTGGCCCCGGCAATGTTGTCAATACCTTGAATCATGGCGCGGCGAGGCTGGAGATAACCGGTGATTTCGCCAATAGTTTCATCCGGCGCGATAATGTCCAGTTTCATCAGCGGTTCCAGCAGAGCGGTACCGCCGGCAATGGCCTGCTGCAGCGCTTCCAGCACGGCCCCGGCAACAGAGCCGTCAGTAGTATTTTCCGGCGATCCGCGAATATCTTTGACCGCCGCTTTGATATAAATCAGCGAGTAACCCAGGTTACCGCCGGTTTTAAGGCCGTTCATCAGCGTATCCTTCGCGGAATGAACCCAGCTTGAAGGAAGGTTGTTTTTGCCGCGAATATCGGTTTCCACAATGATGCCCTGTTCACTGCGCACCGGTTCCAGGTGAATATCGACTTCAGTATAATACTGTGTATCGCCCAGCGTCCGGTCAAAAATACCGGTAACCGTGCAGGCATGTTTCAAAGTCTCGCGGAAAGCCACGCGCGGTTTGCCGAAACGGGCGTCAATATGGAATTCCCTGGCAATGCGGTTGGTGTTGATCTCCAGATGCAGTTCACCCATGCCGGCAAGAATAAGCTGACCGGTGTTTTCATGCCGCTTTATCTCCAGCGTCGGGTCTTCGCGGCAGAGCAGTTTCAGGCAGTCATGCAGGCGGTCTTTGTCTTTGCTGGACCGCGGCTCGATCGCTATAGAAATCACCGGTTCCGGAAAATCAATCTTCTCCAGGGTCAGCGGCCGGGCCGGACTGCACAACGTATCGCCGGTGCCGGTATTCTGCGGCCCGATGATCCCGACAATATCTCCAGGCCCGATCTTTTCCACCGGTTCGACGTTTTTTGAGTACAACCGCAGAATCCTTTTTATCCTGACCTTTTCGTTGGTGCGGCTGTTCAGCACCATATCGTTGACTGCCAGATGCCCGGCATAACTCCTCAGATACAGCAGATCGGCGCTTCCGCCGGCCACGACTTTAAACACCAGTCCGCAGAAATGATGATCGTGAAAATCAACCTTCTCCGGCTGCCCGGTTTTCAGGCAGGAGGCCATGCAGAAACGGCGGTCTTCCGGGCTTGGCAGATAGTCAATAATCGCATCCAGCACCGGCTGCACGCCAATATTGCGCTTGGCGGAACCGGCAAATACCGGACACAGCTTTCCGGCAATGACCAGCCTGCGGATTTCCCGGCGCAGCAAGTCTTCCGGAATCACTTTTTCTTCAAGGTAATATTCAGCAATGACATCGGACAAATCGGCTACCGCGGCAATCAGCTTCTCTCTGGCGGCTTCGCATTCCGCAACCATCTCAACGGGAATATCCTCATCCTTAACCGCCGCCCCGTCGTCGCCGGTAAAGCGCAATGTTTTCATGCGGAGCAGATCAATTACGCCGGAGAATGATGATTCATCGCCTACCGGCAGTTGAAACGCGGCGGCTTTAACCGCCGGAAATTTGGCGGTGATCTCATCAAAGGTTCTGCTGAATGACGCGCCGAGACGGTCAAGTTTATTGATAAAGGCGATCCTGGGAACGTGATAATGCTCGGATTGCCGCCATACTTTTTCGCTCTGCGCCTCAACGCCTTCCACCCCGCTGAAAATAACAACCGCACCGTCAATAACCCGGACAGATCGTTCCACTTCGGCGGTAAAATCGATATGGCCCGGGGTGTCAATCAGATGAACCAAACCGGCAGAGTACGGCGATTTCCAGTTGAACGAGGCAGCGGCGGCGACAATCGTAATCCCGCGGGCGCGTTCTTCTTCGAGGTAATCCAGCACGGTGGTGCCGCTGTCAATATCGCCGATGCGGTAAGTTTTTCCCGAATAGTAAAGAAACCTCTCCGAAAGAGTGGTCTTGCCCGCGTCGATGTGGGCAATGATCCCGATATTCCGGATGTTATCCAGCGTTATGCTTTCCGACATAATATATACTCCTGATATTGAATCGGCGGCGGATCGCGAAAATATTGAAAATCAGAAGAGCCAATTGCAAAACTCGTGTTTTGCGGGAATTCAGAAGACAGAATCCAGAATTCAGAATGAAATTCTAACTCAAATTCAGTTCGTTTTCCAATTATTCTGACTCCTGGCGCCTGAATTCTGACTACTTTTGAAATTACCTCAGAAAACTACTTTTTACTGAATAAGCGCCATAACTGCCACCACTTGCGTTTCGGGGCGGGAGCCGGGGCGGGAGTTTGCCTGGGCTTGTTGGTCTGGGTGGAACGGGCCGGCTTGGCTGTCGCAGTTTCCAGCGGGTTTTCCCTGCCGGTGTATTTCGGAACTATATTATCAACCGTGCCGAACCCGAAAGCATCCTCGATCTTGGGCATCATTCCGATATTTGAGCGGGAAAGTTTTACCGTATTGGTCGCAGCCGGCGCCGCTTGTATTATTTCATCAGCGGTTTCCAGTTCCGCACTGCCGCCCTGCGCTTGAGCTTCAACCGGCGCCTCGTGATATTCTGCTGCAGGCGCTTCCTGAGCATATTCCGGTTCAGCAACCGGTTGCTCCTCCGCCGGAGACTCGTCAAACTGAACATAAGGAAATGTTGCGTGAATTTCAGCTTCGCGCCCCGGTATCGGCGCTGGCACTGCGAAAATAGAAGCGCAGATAGCACATTCTACAAGCTGTCCGGCCATTTCAACCGGCACTTCATAGACGGTCTGACATTTGTAACATTGAACCTGCAATATTTCCGCCATATAAACCTCAAGCGGCAGCAGCCGCATTAAAAGTTAAAACTTTGACTATTTTCATAAAATACTCAAAATAAATCTTTAATCTACAATTTACCTCAAAATACGACTTTGGCAAATTCATTGCGGATTAAAGTTTAAATAATTTTTATGCACAAACCGGATACAGACATAATTCCATGCGCGTTAAAGCAAAAAAGGCCGGATTGCTCCGGCCTCTAAAACCTGGATTATTCATAAAAAATGGATGAAAGACGAAAATATGCTCAAAAAGAAAGATTTTGACGATGCCGCAGTCGTAGCAGCGCTACGGCGAGGACATCGGCAAAGGCTTTACTTTGAGCAGATTGCAGTATTTCGCCATAAGTTTATGACTTATTCAGGCTAAATTGCAGAATGCTATTCGTTCATTTCCTGGAACTTGCTGCTTTTATTGCGCTTGCGTTCCAGTTCGCTCAAAAATATCTTGCGCAGACGGATATTCTTCGGAGTGACTTCAACCAGTTCGTCTTCTTCGATATATTCGAGCGCCTGCTCCAGACTGAGGATTTTAGCCGGCGCAATTTTCATGTTGCGGTCGGAACCGGCGGCGCGCATATTGGTAAGCTGCTTGGCTTTCTGGACGTTGACGACCAGATCGCCTTCCTTGCAGTGTTCACCGACAATCATGCCTTCGTAAGTATCTTCGCCGGGTTCAATGAAGAACGTGCCGCGAAGCTGGAGACCGTCAATCGCAAACGGCACTGCTTTCCCCTGCGCCATGCTGACCATGGTGCCGTTGTTGCGGCCCGGAATATCTCCCTTGTACGGAGTATATTCAATAAACCGGTGGGATACTATGGCTTCGCCGGCGCTGGCGGTAAGCGCACGGCTCCGGAAACCGATCAGGCCGCGAGTCGGAATATGAAATTCAATCAACTGGCGGACGCCGCGGGATTCCATGTGTATCATTTCGCCTTTGCGCATACCGGCAAGTTCGATCAGTTTGCCGGCGGATTCGTCCGGCACGTCAATCGTCAATATTTCCAGCGGCTCACATTTGACGTCGTCAATCATCTTAAAGATAACATGAGGACGGGAGACCGACATTTCATAACCTTCGCGGCGCATCGTCTCAACCAGAATGGAGAGATGCAGCAACCCGCGTCCGCTGACCTTGAACGCATCATTGCCGAACGGCTCCACCCGCAACGCCACGTCGCGCTCGGTTTCTTTAAACAAACGGTCACGGAGGTGACGGCTGCTGACAAATTTGCCTTCGCGTCCGTAGAACGGAGAGTCATTTACTCTGAAAATCATGGATACGGTCGGCTCGTCGATACTGATATTAGGCAGAGCTTCCGGATTTTCGGAGTCGGCAATGGTATCGCTGATATCGATGTCGGTAATGCCGGATATGCCGCAGAGGTCGCCGCAGGTCACGGTATCGGTGTCACGGCGGGAGAGTCCGTCGAATACAAACATCTGTTTGATAAGCGCCTGCCTGGAGGTGCCGTCGCGCTTGATAATAGTCAGCGACTTGCCCAGCGACAGTGTGCCGCGGTAAACGCGCCCGATACCTATGCGTCCGACATAATCGGAGTAATCCAGGGTGGCCACCTGCATCTGAACAGGGCCTTCAACCATTTTGGGGCCCGGTATGTATTTTACAATCGCGTCCATCAACGGAATCATTGAATCGCGGGGATCACTCAGGGAATACGCTACCCAGCCGGATCTGCCGCTGGCGTATAATACCGGGAAGTCGAGCTGCTCTTCATTAGCGTCAAGTTCGCAGAAAAGATCGAAAACCTTATCATGGACTTCTTTCGGACGGGCGTCGGGCTTATCAATCTTGTTGATGACAACAATCGGTTTCAAATTCAACTGCAGCGCTTTGTCCAGCACAAACCGGGTTTGCGGCATCGGCCCTTCCGCGGCGTCAACCAGCAGCAGCACGCCGTCAGCCAGCTTTAATACGCGTTCCACCTGGCCGCCGAAATCGCTGTGGCCGGGGGTATCAATGACGTTGATCTTGATATCCTTATATATAACGCTGATATTTTTCGCGAGAATAGTGATTCCGCGTTCACGTTCCAGGTCATTGCTGTCAAGGAAGCACTCATGAAATTCCTGGTTCGCACGGAACAGTTTGGACTGCTTTATTATTTCATCTACCAGCGTTGTCTTGCCATGGTCGACGTGGGCGATGATTGCTACGTTTCTAATATCCTGCATAATTTCCTTCAAATCTCTCACGTAAAATTGTTTTTTTATTCTACAAACCGGATAATATAGCGCCATTTTTAAATTATACATCACCTCTATTCAAAAATCTTACAACATTCTAATATTAAAGAAAATGTGCAGCAAACATCTGTACAGCCGCAACCCGGAATTCAGAAGTCGGAAAGTAAAAATAAATCGAAACAGAAGCTATTGAAGGCAAATTTATGCGGAAGTCGGCGGGATGCCGAAGACGTTTTTGAAGACTCTGGAGAAATAGAACTGACTGGAGAAGCCCAGGCGGTCAGCGGTTTCTTTTACGCTTAAACCTTCCTCATGAAGCAGGCGGTAACCGGCGCGGGCCAGTTCGCGATGCACATAGCCGGTCGGGGCAATCCCCAGTTCTTTCTTGAAAATAAGATTGATATGCTGCGGGGTAAGATGAAATTTGCCTGCCAGTTCGGCGCGTCCGGGATGAGCGGTCAGGTTGTTATTCAGATAGTTCAGCATTTCATCCAGCCGGATATTTTTTTCATCTCCGGAAGATGACAGCCATCTTTCCGCGAGCCGCAGCCATATTTCGCGGACAATCGTATTGCGGATTTCTTCGCTGAACCGTCCGGGTTGAGCGACGGCAAGGGCGGCCCGGCGGAACAAGTCCGGAAATTCTCCGCCCCCGGTCATGGTGATCCGGCGCGGAAAGGGTTCCGGCGAATAGTCGCCGTCGGCAAAGATGCCATCCGGAATAAGTTCGCAATGAATGCAACTGAAAAAACCTTTGCTTGAAACCAATCTGTAGGAATGTAATTCACGCGGAAAGATGACCAGCGCCGATCCCGGCGGCTGCAACGCCTTTTCCCCGGTTTCATGATTGATAAATTCAAACTCGCCGCGCATTGACAATATCAGTTCAAAATCCGGAATGCGCCGTCGGGGCCAGCTCTGCGCTCCCGCGCCTTCAAGCGCCATGTAATTGGCAACTTTTACAACCGGATAAACATCTTCAGGCCTTAAAATCTTCATTTTTGCCACCTAATATTACTATCGTATATTATATTGCGATTTTAATACATTTACAAATCGCAAAAACATATTATTATTGTATATATACTCAACTTTAAAAGGGGATTTGGCAATATGGCAATAAAACCGATACTGGAAAAATGGGAAGGCCGGATGACCGACCGGGAGCGTTTCAACCGTCAAATGCACTTTCAGAGCGTTGACCGCTGTTTCAACATGGAATTCGGCTACTGGGACGAAAACTTCACCGAGTGGCCGCTGTTCCGCGACAATGGCATTATAAACAATGCTGAAGCCGATATCTTTTTCAATTTTGATAAAATCGCCATCATCGGCGGCAACAGCTGGCTGCATCCGGTATTTGAGCACAAAGTGGTCGAAGAACGCGATGACGTCAATGTAATTATGAACGGCGACGGCTTGCTGGCGGAAGTGCCGAAAAGCGGTCAAGGGTCATCCATTCCGCATTACTTGAAATCCAGCATTGTCACCCCGGAAGACTGGAAGAAATGCAAAGCGGAACGTTTACGGCTGGATGATCCGGCCCGAAAAGTAGATATTGCCAAACTCAAAGCAGATCATCCGGACAACCGGGATTACCCGCTGGGCATCTGGACCGGTTCCATGATCGGCAGAATCCGCGATATGCTGACCTTTGAAGGCCTGGCCTACGCCACATTCGACTATCCGGAAATGGTGGAGGACATGGTCGAAACCTGCTGCCGCCTGGTCGAAGATTACCTGGACCAGATGCTGCCGCATTTCAAATTCGACTTTGCCGCCGGCTGGGAAGATATCTGCTTCAAAAACGGCCCGATTGTTTCGGTTGACTTCTTCCGCGACGTTGTCACGCCGCGTTACAAACGGATCAACAAGAAACTGAAAGCGCACGGCATTGACGTATGGTACTCGGACTGCGACGGCGATGTCCGTCCGATTCTGCCCTACTTCATGGAAGGCGGCATCAACTGCCTGTTCCCGTTTGAAGTAATGGGGTGCGCCCATCCCGGCGAACTGCTTGATCAGAATCCGGGACTCCGGATCATGGGCGGATTCGACAAAATCCAGCTCGGTCACGGCAGAAAGGCGATTAAGGAATATATGGAAACTTTGGTTCCGTATGTCGAACGCGGCGGCTACATCCCGTTCTGCGACCACCGCTGCCCTCCGAATGTCACGCCGGAGGATTACCTGTACTATCTCGACCTGAAAAAAGTGATGTTCGGCCTGAATTCGCCGATGTATAAGAAAAGCTTATAAGAAACGAAAGATAAAAGTTTTTAAAAATGGAAACGTTTGTCCACTAATTGCACGAATAAACACGAATGAAAACCCGGGAGCGCCGGCTTGTCCGCTTCTGGAGGATCGCCTGCCCGGCTTTATACATTTCGCCTTTGGCGACCAACGCCTCGCCGTTGGATCACGCCC
>JBAWXM010000265.1:0-7575 GCA_037144075.1 Lentisphaerota bacterium
TAAGTGAAACATAACCACCAAAGAAACATGGAGATTTGTATGAGACGACTCGGGTTACTCGTTGCATCGCTGGTGACAGCGGCTCTGCTTGCCGGATGCCATTCATGGCTTGCTCCGGAAAAAACGGCCGGATCTTTTACGGTTCACAAGGTTTACAGTGACCACATGGTGCTGCAGCGCGAGCGTCCGGTCAAGATCAGCGGCAATTGCCCGGCCGGCGAGTCTGTCAAGGTTACAATCGGCTCCAGCAGTGTCTGCGCTGTCGCCAATGAGAAAGGCGAATGGGTGGCAACGCTTCCAGCCATGAAGGCGGGCGGCCCGTATGCGGTGACTGTCGAAGGTAAAGATGACAAGAACAAAGTGACGTTTTCCGACGTGCTCATCGGCGAGGTCTGGATATGCTCCGGCCAGTCGAATATGGAATGGAGTCTGAAAAATTGCACCGATGCGAAAAATGAACTGGCGAATGCGTCGCGTCCCGAAATCCGCCTGTTCAATACGACTGCCAGACGTTCCACCTCTCCTGTCGGCCCCCAGCATGAAATTGCCGCCGGGCCGGGCTGGGAAATCTGCACTCCCGCTACCGTTGCCAATTTCAGCGGCGTCGGGTACTTTTTCGGCCGTCAGCTGAATCAGGACTTGAAGGTTCCCGTCGGTTTGATAAACAGTTCCTGGGGCGGTACGCCGATAGAAAGCTGGATCAGCCTTGAAGGCTATAAGAGCGCCGGCCGTACCGCGGAACTTGCCTCCATCGCCACAGTAGACAAGAAAAATGATGCAGCGGAAGCGGAAGGCAAAAAGCTTACGGCGGAGTACAATAAGAAATTCAATGACTGGGAAGCAATCTTCTTCGGAAAATATAAGTCTGAAAGCGCTAAAGCTGCTCACTGGAAAAATACATCAATCGACCTGAACGGATGGGAGAATATCAGCCTTCCCGGCGACGTGGATGCTCCCGGAATTGACGGCGTTATCTGGGTACGCCGCACTTTCGACGTCCCGGCAGACTGGGCGAATAAGAATATCATGCTGTCAATCGGTTCTGTTGATGACTGCGACCAGACCTTTTTCAACGGCGAACTTATCGGCCGCACCGGATCCGATGTGCCGATGTATTGGAGCGCTCCCCGCAACTACAGTATTCCGGCTAAGCTGGTCAAAGCCGGAGCGAACACCATTGCCATTCGCGTGATTGACTATGCTTTTACAGGCAGCGTCAACGGTCCGATAACGCTGGCTCAGGCTGGCGACAAGGCTAAAAAAATTGATCTGGCCGGAAAGTGGAGCCGCCGCGTCGAATTCGCCATTGATCCGAAGGCGATTCCGGAACGCCCGAATGTTTCACCGGCAAGCCCCGCTAACGTAAAGAGTCCCAACTTCCCGGCAACGCTCTACAATTCGATGGTTGCGCCGTGGACTGTCTATCCGATGCGCGGCGCCATCTGGTACCAGGGAGAATCCAACGCCGGCAATGCCCGGGATTACATGATCCTGCACCAGCTCCTTATCAGCAACTGGCGCGCGCTATGGAACGATCCGGAATTCGGTTTCTTTTTCGTCCAGCTCGCCGCATTTGAAAAGCATACGCCGAAAGCTCGTCTCCCGGAAGGTTTCTGGAAAGGCCGTGAGCCGCAGGATCCGGCATGGGCGAAACTGCGCGAGGTGCAGACCGCAACCTTGAATGTGCCCAATACCGGCATGGCGGTGACCATTGACATCGGCGATCATTCCGATATTCACCCGACTAACAAGCAGGATGTCGGGTTCCGCCTGGCCAAAGAAGCTGAACGCGTGATGTACGGGATGAAGATCATCAGCGCCGGACCGATGTTCGAAAAGATGCAGATTGAAGACGGCAAAATCCGCATTTCCTATAAAAATGTCGGTTCCGGCCTTGTCGCCAAAGGCGGAGCATTAGGTCAATTTGCGCTTGCCGGAGCAGATGGCAAATTTGTCTGGGCCAACGCGGTAATTGACGGCAATACGGTAGTCGTGGCTTCAGAGCAGGTCAAAGCGCCGGTTAATGTTCGTTATGCCTGGGACACCTATCCAGTTGAGGCTAATTTGTACAATAAAGAGGGATTTCCGGCCTGTCCGTTCCGTACCGACGAGGCGAAATATCTCCTGAAAAAGTAATTCGCAGTTCATAACAATGACACGGAGTAATTCTCCGTGTCTTTTTGCTTTCCGGAAGGGGTACCGGTTATGAAGATTTTAGTATTGAATACTACAAAAATTGCAGCGCATACCACCGGCTATCACTGTCACGAATACTGGCAGATGGACCATTATTTTGATACTGAAACCAAATTGAAAGTGTGCCTTGAAGGCAAAATTGATTATATCGATGATTCCCGGGCAATTCTGATTCCGCCGGGCTGCATGCACAGCATCGAATCGTTCACCCCGTCCAGGATCAATGCGGTCAAGTTCATGCCTGAAGACGACAATGCATTGTATCGCGGACTGAAACCAGGAATAATCCAGGTCGCGGACTACAAGGATATCTTTGACGCTATTTTTACCGGCGACATTCTGGACAACGATGTGGAAACTGAAATCAAGAAACACTATCTGCACATCCTGATTCTGCGCTACCGCCAGGAACAGGACGGCTCATGGCGCAAATTCAGCCATGCGCTTGATCCGAGAATGAATGATGCCATATTTTACATTAAGAAGAATATTGCATCAGGCGACATTTCGCTGGACCGGCTGGCGGCCGCCGCAGGCATGTCGGTAAACCATTTTATCCGAGTTTTTCAGCATGAACTGGGAACAACCCCGATGAAATTCGTCCGCCGTCTGATTATCAATAAAGCCATCAGTCTGCTGGCGTATTCAAACTTGAGTTTAATCCAGATATCGGATATGTTGAATTTTCCCGACCAGCACACATTTTCCCGCAGCTTCAAGCGCGAAACCGGCCTGGCCCCCGGGCATTACCGCAGGAAAAACAACGAACCGGCCTTCATCCATCAGGAAGTTACGGAAAAGCGGTAAACCGTGAAACTCTGATATTTTTCGCCGGGCTTAAGTTCGGTTGACGGGAAATGCGGCTGGTTCGGGGAATCCGGAAAATGCTGGGTTTCAAAGCAGATACCCGCTCTTTTCGGATATTTTTTGCCGTTTTTGCCGACTGGAACATCACCTTCCTCCAGCACTTCCGAGGTATAGACTTGAACTCCCGGTTCCGAGGTGAACACCTCCATCATGATGCCGGATTCCGCTGAATAAGCCCATGCAGCGGCTTCCCGCTCAGGATTGGTGCGGCGGTTCAGCACATAGTTAAGATCATAACCCTTCGCCATATCATTGATCTTCGAACTGATCAGGGCCGGGGCGGTGAAATCCAGCGCGGGGATCCGCTTCACCGACAATATTTCGCCGGTTGGAAGACGCTTCTCGATTGGCGTATAAAATCCGGCCCCGACCCACAACTCATGGTCTACAATCAACCCGCTGCTTTCGCCGTTAAGATTGAAATAGCTGTGGTTGGTAAGATTTACAATGGTTGTGCGGTCGGTTTCCGCCGTATAATCAATCCTCAGAAAATTATCCCAAGTCAGAGTATAAAGCACGGACACGGTCAACTGTCCGGGGAACCCTTCTTCGCCATCCTTGCTGACATATTGAAGACGCAGCGCCGGTCCCAGTGAATTCTCCATAGGCGTTGCTTTCCAGAGAACTTTGTGGAACCCGTTTCTGCCGCCGTGCAGCCCGTTATCCTCTTTTGCAGGCGTTGTCATACTATAGGTTTTGCCTTCAAGCACGAAACGGCCTTTCGCAACCCGGTTGGCGCAGCGGCCGATGGTGCTGCCGAAATACGCCGGATTCTCCAGATAATCTTCACGCTTCTTAAACCCGAGGACAACGTCCCGGGTTTTTCCGGTCCGGTCCGGCACCTTCAGCGAAACTACCGTCGCGCCGTAGTCAATGATCGAGACGCTGCCGCCTTCGCCATTTTCCAGCGTGAAAAGGGTAACATTCCTGCCTTCCGGGGTCTTAAGAAAAAGTTCCTGTTTGATTTTGCCTTGTCTGTTAGCCATTTTCCTGTATTGCCTCCTTGCCGGGCCTGACATATCCCGGCAGTACTTTTTCCAGGGTTTTAAAATGAAGTTTCGCATACTTTCCCAGCTCATCCGCTCCATGTCTGTCCACTAGCTCTCTGGCAACAGTTTCAACGGCGGGACTTGCGCCGCGCGGCAGTTCCAGATGCAGTGCGGCGCTTAATTTATCCATCTGGCTCAGGAACATGTCCCGCGCCAGTATTGACGCCGCCGCCACTGCCACATCGCTTTCAGCCTTGGTGCGCTGTTCAAGTTTAACATTACGCCCGTTTTTCAGCAGGGCATTGCGGATCAGGTGTTCGGAGCCGAATTTATCCGACAGCATCCGCGGACATTCCGGCGCTTTGTCCAGCAGATTTTCGATGGCTCTGGCATGGCCCCAGGCGAGCAGCCGGTTAAGGTTGCCGATCTTATTGTACAGCCGGTTGTAAGACTCCGGCCCGATTGTCACCACGACAAATTTGCCGCCGGAAGCGTTCCTGATCGCATTTGCCATTTCTTTTATCTTTTTGCCGCTCTTAATCGTTTTTGAATCTCGTACCCCGATTTCGCGGTATTTTTTCTGAGTGACGTCATCGGCAAAAACGGCGGCGATAACCAGCGGACCGAAAAAATCGCCCTTGCCGCTTTCATCAATTCCGCCGTGAGGAGTAAAAGGTTCTTCCGGTTCCGGTTCAGCCTTCGCTGCGCTATCGCCGGCAGCGCCAGGCAAGTCTTCATACCCGAATCCGGCGCTTTTCAATACTTCCGGCTCAATGACGTACAAAACCAGTTCTTCGAGGTTTTTGCCCTGCACCGTAGTTTTGCCGCTCAGGTAGGCGGTGACGTTAGTTTTATCCAGCGCCGCCTGCCAGTAGGCGTAGGGAACTTCCTTAAATGCCCAGCCGCGCTCCTTTAAAATGGACTCCAGTTGAGCGATCTGTTCCGGCGACAATTCACAGACGTAAAATGATTTTTTGCTATTTGCCATATTTATTTTGTAGTAGATTTCAGCCAGGCTTCAACGAAGCGGTCGAGGTCCCCGTCGAGTACCGCCGCGGTATTGCCGGTTTCAACATCAGTCCGCAGATCCTTCACCATCTGGTACGGATGCAGTACATAGGAGCGGATCTGGTTGCCCCAGCCGTTTTCGGTCTTTACTCCGCGAATCTGATCGGCTTCCTTGCGGCGTTCCTCCTCCTGGCGTTCATACAGCCGCGCTTTCAGCATTTTCATGGCGGTGGCGCGGTTTTTATGCTGGGATCGTTCCGCCTGGCACGCCACAATAATATTAGTGGGAATGTGCGTAATGCGGATGGCGCTGTCGGTGGTGTTGACATGCTGACCGCCGGCGCCGCTGGACCGGTAAGTGTCAACGCGCAGATCCTTTTCATCTATCTCGACTTCGACATCGTCGCTGATTTCCGGAAAAACGTCAACGGAGGCAAATGAAGTATGACGGCGGGCATTGCTGTCAAACGGCGAAATGCGCACCAGCCGGTGAACGCCGTTTTCAGCTCTGGAATATCCGTAGGCGAATTCGCCTTCAACTCTTAAGGTCACGCTTTTGATGCCGGCTTCTTCTCCCTGCTGAATATCAATGATCTCGTCTTTCCAGCCGCGGCGTTCAAACCACCGCCGGTACATGCGCATGAGCATCGAAGCCCAGTCGCAGGATTCAGTTCCGCCGGCTCCGGCATGAATTGAAAAATAAGCATTGTTGCCGTCGAATTTGCCGGACAGAAAACTCAGGAGTTCAACCTGTTCCAGTTCCACGGCAAGCTTAGTCCAGGCGGCGGAAGCCTCCTCGCACATTTCCGGGTCTTCTTTGGCGAATTCGCACTGTACCGCAAAATCCTCCACCTGTCTGCACAGGCGGTTATAGGGGTTGCAGACATTCTTGCAAATACTCAGCGATCCCATAAGCTGCAGCGCTTCTTCACGTTTGTCCCAGAAGTCGGGCGCGAGCATCTTTTCCTCAATCTCTCTGGTCTGCTGAACTTTTTCGTCTATCTTTAAAAAGGTTCCGAGATGCTTTATCCGGGCCAGCGCTTCTTTGCCAATTATTGCCAGTTCATCGGGCGTCATGTATATCTCCAATTTTTTTCCTCATAATAAACCTCCTGAAACACCAAATTTCAACCGCGCCAATGATTTTCCGCTACTGAGTTTATTCTATTTAACCACAAAGACACAAAGATTTTTATAGTATTAATCTTTATTATTCCCTTCTTAATCACAGCCGCATTGAAGTTAATCAACATGCCAAGCCGGATATTTGTCAATCTCAGATAGGTCAGAACTTGCGCATCAAACACCGGATTCATATCGTCAACAGCCTTTATCTCAACGATAACTTTCTCGTCTACAAGCAAATCCAGGCGAAATCCGGCATCAAATTTTATATTGTCATATACAACCGGAACATTAACCTGCCGCGTTACTTTTAATCCGGCTTTTTGCAGTTCATGATACTGACATATTTCGTAGACGGGGCCTAATGCCTTGTGAACCTTGAACGTCCCGGCAACAATAACTCTTGAAATAGCGTTTATTTTATCAGACATCGGTATGTATTCATTTCCCATGATATTATAAAACTTTGTGTCTTTGTGCCTTGTGGTTAATTCGGTAACCCTGGCTGCGGGGTCAAATTTGATTTTGCAAAGATCTGGATGTATTTTATTCATTGGCTCACGGAAACGTTTCCGCGCTTAAAAAAGTCCTGCATGAATTTGGCCTCAGTGAAGACAGTCTGCCGAATGATTTGTTTAAAAAAAGCAACATCATTAAAATTGGAATAGAGCCTGTGAGGATTGACCTTCTTAATGAAATCGACGGCGTTAAATTTGCCGCGGCCGTCAAATCGGCGGTTAAGGGTAAATACGGAGACGTTGAAGTGACTTTTATCGGCAAGCAAGACCTGATAAAGAACAAGCAGGCAACAACCCGGTTACAGGATAAAGCCGATCTGGAAAAATTAATCTGAAGATTTTTTTGAGTAATTTTGTGTGTTTTGTGGATAAACGGATTTTGGTATTTTGACCTGAAACAAAGGATTTCTCTGTGTTCCAGCGCCTGCGGGATGTCTCTGTGGTTTAATTAAAATTTTTAAAATTGCGGAATTGCTATTGACTTTTCAGTCTTTATAATGTAAACTTATAATCAGAAAGCAGGTCAATCTCTGAATAATATAGCATCGGGGCCGCAAGGTCTCAAATTAAATTTCTTCTAGAGTTTAATACCTGCTTTCTTTCTTTTTTATACTCCCAATATTTTTCCAAAGAATACAGCGTCAATTCATTTAACAGGGATATACAGGATGCACAGGATTTTTTTATTATAATTCATTTCTTATCCTGTCTATCCTATCCTGTTCATCCCTGTTAAATGGTCGCTCATTTCTTGATGTTTTGCGTCCATGGATTGCCTTCAATGCCTTTAATCGTGCCGTCCGCAAAAAGCACATTGCCGAAATAGCCGCCGAGTTCATTGATTCCGGCTTTGAACGACAAGGCGGTGCGGG
>JBAWXM010000266.1:0-7511 GCA_037144075.1 Lentisphaerota bacterium
CAGAGCATTCTGTGCAAGGGTGTCCAAATTGTCCAAAATGGGGATGGATAATTGAAAGTGGAAAGTTGAAAATTATAAAACCTGAGAGTCTGAAGACAGAATGAAAACGATTAAAAGCAAAACCAATTATGCTCAACGGCTATCTAATGACTCGGAGTGGAGGTAGCGGGCGAAGTTTTAAGTAGGTAAGTTTTGCCGAAACTGGCTCATGAGGCGGTTTTGGCAAAACCGCCCTACTTTGATGAAGCATCTGCACAGTGGGTGTCCAGAATGAGGCAAGGCGGTGTCCAAAATGTCAGGAAAGCGAGAAAATTGGAAAACGAGAGAAGTTATGAAAACAGAATGCACGGAGGGTGTCAAAAATGTCCAGAATGTTCCGGATTACGAAAACGCATTGTGCGGGCAGAGTGTCCCAAATATGCTGGAGTTATCCAAAATGTAGCTGCCAAACCGTCCCGGACTGCGCCGTCTTTAAAAATATTGAATGCGGATTTGATTAAAAGGATTGATTTTGGCGCAATCACAGCTATTTTGTGAGGCAAACACAGAGATAAAATTAAGGCTGGCTTTGCCCGCAACCCAAAATACAGGGAGTCAGGAGTCAGAATTGGAGCAGTAAATTCAGAAAACATTGGAACTGAATTAAAAAATGAAGGGCGTTTATTAACGCAACTACCTGATAAACAGTCCGTTCATGGTGTAAATTTTAAAAACGTTTAAAACATAGAAGTCTAAAACAAAGATACTAAGGGAAAAGGGGGACTGACATTATGCAGCATCTTAATATAGCGCCGGACAATCATGTAAAAGTGCTTGGCGGCCAGGGCTGGGTCGGCTTAATTGATCATCTCGGCAGCGAAACAACCATAGTTAACGCCGCACGGGTATCATTCGGCAGATTGAAAGACAAGATGGATTACCGAGACATCACCCTGCTCGAATATCTGATTGAAAACAAACATACCAGTCCCCTGGAACATGTGGTTTTCACGTTCAGCGTTCATTGTCCGCTGTTTGTCCGCGGCCAGTGGCATCGCCACCGCACCTGGAGCTTTAATGAAATATCGCGGCGCTACACCGAAGTCGACCTGGAATTCTACACGCCGCCAGGCATCCGGGCGCAATCGGAGAACAACCGCCAGGCCTCAGTCGCCAATTCCACACTGGACCGCCCTGAACTGAAACAGAAAATTTCCGATCACAATATGAAATCGCTGGCGCTGTATGAAGAACTGCTGGCAGCCGGAGTCTGCCGGGAACAGGCGCGCGGCGTGCTGCCGCAAAACATGATGGTCACCTTCTGGGGCACAGTAGACCTGAACAATCTGCTGCATTTCCTCGATCTGCGCGACAGCGAACATGCGCAATGGGAAATCCGCGAATACGCGGCGGCGATCAAGAAACTGATCAAACCGATCATTCCAAATGTCGCCAAGTATTTCGAATCCAAAGGCCAGATCTGGTAAAGCCGGAGGCTTATGAGCGGGATTCCACGCATAGCATTGACTATGGGCGATCCGGCCGGAATCGGCCCGGAAATCGCAGTACGAGCGGCAGTATTGTCCAAATACAGGAACAATGCTGAGATCATTATTTACGGCTGCCCGGATATTATCAACGCGGCGGCGGAGAAATTCAACGGCGGCAAGTATCCCCTCATTCACCAGACCGGCGAACTTAAAATGGCTGAAGTAACTGTCGGCAAAGCCAATCCGTCCTGCGGCCTGGCCGCCATGGATGCGGTGATTGCCGCAACCCGGGACGCGCTGTCCGGAAAAGTTGACGCAATCGTCACCTGTCCGATGAATAAAGCCTCCGTTAATCTGGCCGGCGTCAAATTCACCGGGCATACGGAACTGATCGCGGAGCTTTGCAATTGCCAGAACTATGCGATGATGCAATCAGCCGGCAATCTGCGGGTGGCGTTCGTCACCACTCACATCCCGTTGAAAGACGCAGCCGCAGCTGTCACAGCGGAACGCATTATTGAAGTGGCGGAACTGCTGAACAATGTAATAAAATCAGAGGGCATCCCCTGCCCGCTGCTGGCGGCGGCGGCGATCAACCCGCACGCCGGCGAAAACGGCTACATGGGTTGCGAAGACGAGGAAGTGGTCAAACCTGCGCTCCGGCGACTGCGGGAGCAAGGCATCAACATTGAAGGGCCGTTCCCGCCGGACACTCTATTTATAGAAAACATCAGGACGCGGTTTGACGGGATACTTTCAATGTATCACGATCAGGGACATATCCCGTTCAAAATGCTCGCGTTTGACCGGGGAGTGAATTCCACGCCCGGTTTGCCGGTAATCCGTACCAGCGTTGACCACGGCACCGCATTCGAGATTGCCTGGCAGGGTATAGCGGACACCGGCAGCCTGGAAGCGGCATTATCTCTGGCAATCGTCAGGTCCGGACAGCAAAAGAGGAAAACAATATAGATGAGCAATAAAAGCCATTCCGGATACAGGAACATGTTTTTATTCCTTATCACAGGTTCCTTTGTCCTGCTGACAATCGCCTTTGTGCTAAGGGAATCAATCGCCCGCTTCGAGAACTCTTCGCTGACCACCGCGATGGTACTTTTTTTCCTTTCACTATGGTCAGCCACCGGCGCAATGCTGTCCAGCCGCACCAACGACCATGATAAGGAAAACAGGTCATTCATCCTGTCCGGTACCTTGATATTTCTTCCTCCGGCAGCCTTGATTTCAGTGCTTTCCGCGATGTTCTTCCCCATGCCGGTAATCGGAATTGCAGCCGGGTTGCCCGCGCTGGCGGCCTGTGCCGCATTCTCAACGCTGTGGATCGGGCTGTTCAGCGGACTGATAATGGCGATGCTGTTTTCGATGAAGAGCAAGGAACGGCTCAGCCGTGAATTGTTCTACTGTATCGGTCTGATAACCGGCGGCGTAACCTTTCCAATGCTGTCCGACCGCTTCAATTCCGCTCAGGCGATAATTGCCCTGGTTGGCATAATTGTGATATTCACGGCAATAGTGGACGGGGTTGAACATTTCAAACAGCGCGGCTTCAGGTCGCTGCTGTGGGTCATGGCGTCATGCGCCCTGCTGCTGGATGCATGCGGCGTGTATTCTTCGCAGAAGCTGTTCCAGATGTACTGGAAACAGGTGCAGCCCGGCTGGAGTCATGTAAAAAGCATCAATACGCCAACCGGCAGAATGACCGTGCTGAACAAGCAGGACGGCGAACTACTGATACTGGACAACGGCACGCCGCGCTGGCGGATTCCGGAGGACTCGCACAAGCATGTCGCCGGAATGCTGCCGGTGACGCTGCAGCCGAATTCAGGCAATCTGCGAATACTGGTGATCGCCTCACCGTTTTCCCGGATTCCGCAATTTTTGCTGGAACTGCCGCATGTGTCGGAAGTAAATCTGCTCTGTCCGTATAAAGATCTTGTTCTGCTGGCGCTGAGCAAAGAAATGCTGCCGCTGGCGCCAGGGCGTTTTTTCGTTTCGTCAATATCCCCCGAAGAGTACCTCCAGACCACCGAGTCAAAATTCGACATTATCATGATTCTCGAACCGGGATTCATCAGAAACTCCGGCGACTCGCAGATTTATCGCCTGGCTGCGGATAAAATTACAGATAACGGCATTGTCGTCACAGTAAATCCAGGCAGTAAACAAGTGGAAGACCTTACACCGGAAGACAATCTGCCGCCGCTCGGCAATTATTTCAAACACACCATGCCGGTTCCGGGATGCACCACTCTTGCCATGTCCGCCAACAGCAAACTCACCAGTAATTTGAATGAACTGGAAGACCGCCTGGCCAGGGTTTCCGCGCCTCGCGGCATAATGATGCCGAGAGGCGTTTTAACCACGCTGTATTCACTGCCGGAAAATGAACCGCCGCAACTTTCCCCCGGGCTGGTCGGCGATATCTTCAACGGCAGACTCCAGAAAAGCATAATGCTTCCTCCGGCGCCGGCAATTATTATGCTGCTCGTCATGTGTATCACGGTTTACATCACAATGAGATTTTTCCTTTCCAGAACCGGCAATTACGCACTGGGATTCGGCACCTTTGAAAACGGTTTTTTCACCATGGGACTGTTCATTCTGCTGCTAATCGCTTATCAGCAGGAGAAAGGCGACCTTTATGAAAAAACCCCAGTCTTCCTGGGCATGCTGGGCGGAGTTGCATTCGGCAGGGTATTGCTGCGCATTCCTTCATTAAAGACCGTCATGGCAACCATATCCTGCCTTTGTCCGCTGCTGCTTTACTTTAATGAGATCGACTTTTTTTATCCGGTATTGCTGGGGAGTCTTTTCTGCCTGGCAGTTTCCGCCGGAATGGCGGAGGAAATCCTTGCGCGGCGCGTAACATTGATGAAAAACGAGTCCCTGCCGGCATTGCGTTATTTCGGGCATACCTGCGGGCTTGTATTTATGCCGCTGATTTTATTTCAGGGCAACGGCGTATTGATCAGCGTGATTCTGCTGCTGCTCATACGGTTGCCGCTACTCTTTTCCGCAATGCCATATCAAAGGAAGTCATAGTTCCGGCATTTGCAGAAAAATGCTTCAGGTGCTAACTTATCTATTCAAAAACAGGCAATTAATGAAAGCAACCCTGATAATTATAAATATACTTCTACTGGCCGCGCCGTCATTTGCAGCGGAACCTGATTTTATGGATATTGCTCCTAAAACAGCCACTCCGCCCAATCTGAAGCCTGAAGAGAAAGTGGACTCGATCCTGGCATCGGTGAACGGCATTCCGATCAGTCTGATGGACGTTATCTACGACAGCAGGCGCGAAGAATCCAAGCTCTGCCTCGTTTATAACGGGAACGATCTGTATCAGGAAGTACATAAAATGCGCAAGAAAATTCTCAGTGAAATCATCAACCGCTATCTGGTGCTCGCCGATTATGATAAAAAGAAATTTGAGATTCCAGATCAATATATAGAAAGCCTGATTGATGATCTGGCAATCAGTTACGGTTGCGCCACCCGTCATGAACTTGAGTCAAAAGCCAAAAAAGTTGGAACATCGCTGGAAGAGCTGCGCAAAAAAGCCAAGGAAAAAATCGCGCTACAGGTAATGATCAATAATTATTACTATGCCTCGGTAAATCTGACTCCTAAAGAATTATTCGAATACTATGAACAGCACAAAAGTGAGTTCTCAACCCCGGCCAGACTTAAAATTGAACTGATGATGTTGAAAAAGGATCACGAAAAATACGACCAGGCTATGCAGCAGATAAACGACGAACTGAAATCTTCCAATAAAAAGACATTTTCAGCGCTGGTAAAACTTTATTCCGACGGCCCTAACGCCGCAACTGGCGGAGATCTTGGCTGGATAGATGAGCCGCGCCTGCGTCCGGAATTCGCCAAAGCGCTGAAAGGCTTGAAGGCCGGAGACGTTACCGGCGCCATCAATACTGACGAGGGAACTTATTTCCTGCGTCTGGACCAATGTGAACCGGAAGTAACCGCCTCTTATCAGAAATTGAACGGGGAGCTCCGGGACAAAGTGGAAAGCAAATTAAAGGCAACCGCCTATGCCGAATACATCGAAAAATTGAAACAAGAAGCAATCATACGATATTATTATTAATCCGGGCGGATTACTTTATACAGACCGTAACAATCATCAAACCACACATCATCCAGTT
Source organism: Lentisphaerota bacterium (assembly GCA_037144075.1). Classification (GTDB taxonomy): domain Bacteria; phylum Verrucomicrobiota; class Lentisphaeria; order Victivallales; family Victivallaceae; genus CAIPAT01. The sequence goes on from JBAWXM010000266.1 coordinate 5,657, forward strand.
TGTTCGCGGCTTTCAGGCGTGCAAGCAATCCGCCGAACTGCATATAGATCGTATTATACTCCTCCAGATGATCCGGATTTACGCCTGATGCCCCGACCAGAATATAATCTATTTTCTCTTTCTTAAAAACATCCATAACTTCATCGCTGGTATTGGGAAGCGGAGTAAAATACCGTTCCTGGTAATAAGGTGTCGCAATCACGTACTGACGCGCCATATAAAGTCCGCGACGTTCAAATATGAGCATAATTTTCGCCTGCTGCGGCGTTTTTTCAGCAATTGCCGCCATCGCCCGCACAAAACCTTTGTCGCGAGTTCCAATTTCCAGATATTTCTCAGTCCCTCGCGGATCGCCGAACACCCATCGCCATGAAATGTAATAATGCCGGATATCGTTCCGGTCCAGATTGACAGATGCGCAAAATACGAGAACCAGCACGAAAGAAACTAAAACCCATTTGTGAATCAACCGGCAAAACTCATAAGTCCCTGCCAGCATGACTAAAAAGTAAAGCGGCAAAATAAAACGGCTCTGCTGGGAAGTGAAAAACCAGAAAATATAGAAAAACAGGACTGCGGCAATCAATCCGCAATTTCTCAGGGTTCTCTCTCCTTTCCAGGTTTTTATCATGAACCAGCCGGCCAAAACACAAAAAGCCAGAAACTGCCATCCCATAATAATACCGTCAAACAGTTTGCCGAACCAGCACAGCAGCGCCGGCGAAATAAAAAAACCTCCGACATCCATAACCCCGAAATGACTGTACCCCATCGCATAGTGAAACTTGCTTACCGCCAGGGCTTTCGGATCAGATGAAAACACCTCTGCCAGAAACGGGTAGAATGGATTCCCCGTATAGCAGAACGGCCTCAGGTAGAAGGGTAAAACAAAAATTGCCGCCCCTGCCGCCCATGGAATAAGGACATATATAAATCTTTTTTTCAAATCAGTTACAGGATAAGTCATTGCCAGAATAAAAATCACTGCGGCAACACCCAGTCCGGTAAGTTTGACGGCGGCTGCGCCTGCCGCCAGAATCCCGCATAATAGAAAAACATTAAAGCTCCTCTCAATTCGAATTACTGCGGTTCCCTTCAAGACCAGAACTGCGGCGGCAAGATTCATCAGCATGAATGGTTCAACATAAGCTTCACGCATCATGGTGACAAAAATCGGCGATAAAACAAAAACAGCAAAACACAGCATGACTTTAAATCTTGATCCATAGCTCCTGATAATCCAGTAAACTGAAAAAAAGAAAATCATATATGCGGACAGGCAAAGCACCCGCGGCGTTTTAATCCCGCCGATCTCGATGGTCAGCCGGAAAAGCAGATGCGGCAGCGATGGAAAAGCCGAGTAAGGATTATCCATAAAAACCGGCACTCCCCCTGTCTGTATCCAGCGCAGCGGCAGTGCGATATGATATGTAAGTTCATCCCAGCAGTAAGGAAAGCAAAGTGCGCTTCCGACAGTATAAATACCCGTCAGGCACATGATGACAGTGAAAAAACGATTGCGGTTTATGTACGCCGAAATATATCCGGCAAGGAATTTAGAGCGTATAATACATGGAGCAGATAAGATCGCCAGCACTGTCCAGATAACCGCTGGCGATAATATCTTCATGGTTCCACCCGCCAGCGCCAGCAAAGCCAAAAAATCCATTCCTAGAACCAGATTGACCAGAAGCGCCGGAATTGGATGACGCCAGCGTATTTTCAATATTTTATCCGAAACAATCCAGCCAGTGGAATAAGCCGCAATAAAAAATAAAACTACTGCCGGCAGTATCATATAACCGCGACTCAAAGTAATAACGAAATTATACACAGCAACTCCCTCTATACTAAT
>JBAWXM010000267.1:0-7492 GCA_037144075.1 Lentisphaerota bacterium
ATTAGTGATTTTGTCAACAGAAATTGTGAAATCATGCTAAAACAGGGCGGAAAAACGCATTCTTGAAAGTCACGTTTGGAAATGATGAATGCCGGATTAACATGGACGGACAGGATAAACAGAGTCAGGAAGTTCTAAAGTGCTAAAGTGCTAAAGTGCGGGAATACTTGGACCACCTAACACCTAACACTTAACACTTAACACTTAACACTTAGCACCTGATATATCCCCCCGTTACAATCGCAGAAACAGGCAAGCACCTCGTGCCGGTAATTATGCATTAAGCTATTGACGGCTCGATGGATGTCGTGGTTTGTCAGCTTTTAAAATTTATTCTCATTCTTTTTTGCTGTTTTTTTTAAATTCCCCTGTTGACATTTAGAGTTGTTTGCATTATTATATTGGTATAATAAGTATAATCAGAGAAATGAGTATAATATGAGCAAAATAAACTTTAAGATAGAGAAAGCCAATCCTTCTCCGGTTTATATACAGATTAAAGATCAGATAAAGAAGCATATAAAAGAAAATAAGCTTCCCTATGGGTTTCAATTGCCGACGGTGACCGCTATCGCGGAAAACACAGGATTCGGGGTGAGAACCGCCTGCAAGGGGCTCGATGAGCTTGTCAGAGAAGGCGTATGCTTCCGTCGCGCCAAAAAAGGAACCTATGTAGGCGATATTGGTAAAAAGCTGGAAAAGAAAAAAATATGCGCTCTCTGGCATCCTGGTGGGGAGCATTCGCTTGAGTCAAACCGCATGGTGGCTTTGTTTTACAAAGGCATAACCAGCGTGTGCACTGAAAATAAAATGGACAGTGTTTTTCTGTCAGGCGATCTCACGGATGGTGTTAAACTTTACAGATCAATAAGCGAGTTTGAGTTCACCGGTATTCTCTGTCTGAATCCGAGCAAATATGACGAATTTCTTGCATTGGCTGCCGCAATTCCTGATTTGAAAATTATCTTAGTGAACCATATACCAAAAAACTTCGAGGATGCGCCGGATAATATTCATGGTGTTTTTAACGACGAGTTTGGCGGCGCATATTCTGCTGCGGAGCGATTGATTGATCAGGGGAAAAGAAATTTCATAATTATGTCAACAGAACTTGAGCTTGAAAACTTTACGCTTCGCGTTGAGGGCTTTAAAAAGGCGCTGAGCGACAGAGGCGTTGCGCTGAGCAAATCTTCTGTCATCAAAATTAATTTGCGCCATTTTATTGACAAAGATAAAATAAAAAGAATTGTCAGGGAAATAGCTGAAAAGGCTGCCGGATCATCTGTTGACGCGATGCTATGCGCGGATGACATTATTGCCGGATTTGCTGCGGAAAGGCTCGATGAACTTGGTAAGCGCGATGCGATTGAACTGTTCGGCTATGACAATATCAACCCCGAAATCAGTGCACAGCATTCCTTCAGCACCGTAGCAACGGACTTTCAACGAATTGGAGAAAAAGCCGCTAAAATCTTAGCGCAAGATTCATTCGCACTAAAGACAATCAAAATAGCACCACATTTCATAATGAGGCGTTATAACAAATAAATAGCGTTGCCAATTGCAAAACTATAAATTATGATAGTTTTGCAATTGGCCTGGGAAAAAAGAACACAAATAAAATGTGACGGACTGAAAATCCTTCACAAAAACAAAAAGGAAAGATGATTATGAAAATGCTGGGAAAAATGATGTTGGTGATGTCGGTTGCTCTTTTCGCTGAGATTGCAAGCTCTCAGGAAAATACGGATCAGGGAGGAACGTCGCAGATTAAAATATCCTCACAGGCGGGTAAGCCTGACGGAGTGGAGAACCTGGCATACGTTGGAAACGGCGCGAAGGTCGCAACAGCATCGTCACAAAATCCTTTGGACATTCACAAGGCCGGAGGTCTGAACGACGGGCAGTATGGAAATTCAAACAGTTGGATAGGGTGTGCTTCGATGGACTGGCTTAAGATTGAATTGGCAAAAATCTCAGCCATATCCGTCTTCAAGCTAGGGCGCGACAGGACTGGGGTGTACAGCGATCGCGGCATTGAGTATATAAAGATCGAAGTCTCTACCGACGGAAAGCAGTGGAAGACTGTTTTCGAAAAGGACAACTTGAAATCTGTCGAAGACTATTCAGCGAATAAAACAATAGAGATTAGGATTGCTCCGGTAGATGCAAAGTTTGTTAAGGTTACAGTGAATCCGGCAGGTACTTGCATAGACGAATTCGAAGTGTACGCCAAATAAGAATATTTCGGCAATTTTGCAATTACCTTAACGGATATTTAATTAAAGGTAAATTCCTCAGTTCTGCTGTGGAACTAACAAACTTGAGACTACCGAGTTCTCTAATTTTGAGATTAATAGGTTGTGGGGCATAGAACCATCCTTTGAGCGTGAAAATGCCCATATTGGCGAGAACTCGGTACTCTCAAGTAACAAAGTTTGACTTATAATATGAGCAGCTTACAAAATAAATTATGTCTCTTTTGGGTTTTGCTGGGATTTTTTTATTTTGAGCTAGATTTATACCCCGACGATGGTATGTACATCAATTCAAAAGCAATAAATGACTCGACAAAAGCCATAAAAAAATACAAAAATGTAATTTTGCAAGAGTATCTTATGTCTCATCCATTGAAAATCAGTTTGAATAGTGGCGACTGGGCCTTGGCCGACAACTGTATGATGCGCAGTGCAATTCCGGCATCTGTTCCAGGCGACATTCATGCCGACTTGCAAAAATGCGGTAGAATCCCGGAGCTTTATTATGGATTGAACTCGCGCGTAGCAAAGGATGTTTCGGCGTGCGACTGGTATTATCAAAAGAAAATTACAATCCCTTCTGAATGGCGTGGCAAAACGTTGCGTCTTTGTTTCGCCGGTGTGGATTATGCTTGCGAAGTTTCGCTAAACGGCTGTTGTTTGGGTTGCCATGAGGGACAGTTTACCCCTTTTAACTTTGAAATAACTAAATGTGCGGTTTTTGGCGGCGAAAACATGCTTTCTGTAAAAATCTTGCGTGCCCCGCCTTTGACGCAAGATAAACTGTTTATACAGCACGGCAACGGCTGGCCACACCATTATGCGCATGAGGCTAGAATTATTGAACACAAATTCCTTAAAACTTCAACTGTGACCGGCTGGGACTGGGGAACTCCAATTTATTCCATGGGAATTTGGCAAAACGTTGATTTGGTCGCTACCTCGAATTTGTTTTTAGAAAATATTCAAATTACCACCAAGTTGGATCAGTCATATAAAAGTGCCGTAGCATATGTTAAGGCGACCTCCATTTCTGACCACGGGGGGGATTATGAGTTCATCTGGAATATTGAGTGCCTGACCGCAAAAGAAAAAATAATTGAGAAAACTGAGTCGGCAAGCCTGCAGGACGGAAAAAACGAAATAAGCTCGGCCATTCAAATTCAGTCGCCAAAATTATGGAATCCGGCAGGATATGGAGAGCAAAATTTGTACCGGTTGACACTTAGTGCATGCTTACGTGGAAACAATACAGTTGCGGACAGTATATCATTGACGTTTGGCATAAGGGAACTGCAGGCAGTTCAAAATCCGCCGCCTGTTTCAAACAAGTCTTACACGCTGGTCGGGGCGGCCCTGCCGCCTGACAAGGCCGATTATAAACCTTTAACAAAAGTCCCGGCACTGAATACGGGAACGTTGCCTGGCAAATCCCCGGCATATCTTATTGTCATCAACGGTAAAAAAATATTCGGGAAAGGCGCAAACTGGGTTCCTGGAGATTTGCTTTACGGCACAATGACTCGCGAAAGATATGAGCATCTTATAAAACTGGCAGCAGAGGCGAACATCAATCTTTTTCGCCTTTGGGGCGGCGGACTTGTCGAAAAACAGGATTTTTATGAGCTTTGCGACAAATATGGGATAATGGTTTTTCAGGAACTTCCTTTCGGAGGCTGCCGACCAGCAGAAGATACTGAGAGCCTGAAAAATACAGAAAAAGAGCTTCGGAAAATAATTCCCCTTCTGACGGGACATCCCAGTGTTGTCCGATATTGTTTCGGGAACGAACTGTATCTTACAAAAGACGATAGCCGTCAGTTGGATCTTGCAGAGAGACTATGCGATGAGCTGGATCCATCGCGTCCATTCTATCCTCCAGACCCATTTTGTGAAACTCAGCGGCACGGCCCGCACTGGTTTCATTATCGCGAGGAGTATACTCTCTATAACACCGGATTGCCGCTGACTATCGGTCCAGCGGAGCCGAACGAATGGACAGAGTTCGGGGCTTCCGCAATGCCGTGTGTTGAATCACTTGCTCGTTTTATCCCCAAAGCGAATCTTGCACAAGTTGACGAGAATGATCCAGTGTGGGAGCATCATCACGCTTTTAACTCTTTTGGCAAAGATAATTGGCTGTGCAGGCCCGAGTATGTCAACTTGTTCGGCAATCCGCCTGATTTGGAGACGGAAGTTCGTTTAAGCCAATTTATGCAATCGGAGGGGTTGCGCTACGCGTGCCAGTCGATGAGAAGAAAACTTTGGCGGCGTTCTGCATGCGCTATTTGGTCGTACAATGAGCCGTGGCCAAACGCAGCACACGGTTGTTTTGTTGATTACTACGGAATCCCGAAAATGGCTTATTACTATGTAAAAAAGTCATACAGTCCGATTGACGCGAGCATTGAGCATGATGGTCTTTTTATCCAGCCCGGCAAAACTCCTCCGATGCGTTTTTGGGCGGTGAATCAAACGCCTGAGAAAATAAGCAATTGCACAATGCAAATTAATTATTTTGATCTTGCAGGCGCTCTTCATCACACACAAACAAAGATCTTTGACTTAAAACCGGAAACCTCTGTGCTGATTTGTGACAGTGATTTCACTGTTCCGGATTCCTTGCCAGGGAAAATTATTTTTGCTCAAGTAAAACTTATATCAATGGCGCAAACGCTCAGTAATAATATTTATGTGTTTGCTTCAGGATCGGAAAGCAGTGCGCTTAAAGGTTTGATGGCAGCTCCGAAATGCGAATTATCAGTCAGCGCGGAAAGATTCTCCGGTTCAATTAAAATCGTCAACCGCAGTGTTATTCCAGCCCTGTTTGTCCGGCTAAAAGCGGTAAATGCAGATGATAATAAGAGAGTTTATTTTTCAGACAACTATTTTATTATTCCCGGCGGATCGGAAACAATCGTTAATATACAATCCAAGCGGGATCCGCTCGGTAACATATTTGAAATTGACGCGTGGAACGCGGATAAAATAAAAATAGAAATGTAAAAGGGAAAAAAGAGCATGAGAGCGGAAAGCGCCGAATTAAAAACTGGAGCCATTAAAAATAGCTGTAATTCGCTGAACCTTTTGTCAACGCGCAGCGCCAACTGGATTCATGACGCTAAATGGGGAGTGTTCATGCACTTCATCTCCGATGCTCCTGGCATGTGGATGCCACAAGGCGGAATCGTCCCAGGCAAATGGACCTGCGATTCTCAGATGACCCCGGCAAAGTGGAATGAAATCGTCGATGGTTTTGATGTCAAGGCGCTTGCCTCGCAGTTGGAGGAACTTGCCGCAGGTTATTATTGCCTGACTATCGGACAGAACTCTGGTTACTATTGCTCTCCCAGCGCGGCATATGACAGGATCACAGGTGTGAAGTCGCCAGATTTGTCAAAATGCTCGCGCAGGGATCTTGTCGCCGAACTCTATACGGAGTTGTCGCAACGCGGAATAAGGCTGATGGTATATCTGCCGGCAGCCCCACCAGCAAGGGATCCCAATGCCATACTTTCCTTCGAATACACTCTAAAAACAGAGAAGTTCTACACCTCTTGGACGGATGAGGACTACATCAGACGCTACGAGGAGATGTCCGCCGTAGCTGATTCGCGTCTGATTCCGTTTCAGCGCAAATGGGAGGCCGTGATAGCCGAGTGGTCTCTGCGTTGGGGCAAAAAGGTCAGTGGCTGGTGGATCGATGGTTGCTACGAGGAACCTATGGCAAGAATCCACAGACATCCCGAGCCGCCAAACTTTCAAAGTTTCGCCGATGCCATGCGAACTGGAAACCCGGAAAGTATCATATGTCTGAATCCCGGCGTGGTCTATCCGGTGAGACGCGTGGACGAAGTAGAAGACTATCTCGCGGGCGAGGTTGGTAACGGCGAAGACATCCGGCGCGCGGAATGCATTGGCAGATTTGAAAGCGGTGCGCAATTCCATATTTTGGCTCCATTGGGAGTAAGCTGGGCCCAAGGCCCAGTGGTTCGTCCCGTGGATCGCATTTTTGAAGAGACCGCTGCTGTAACCGATTTTGGAGGAGCAGTCACGTGGGACATGCCTTTCAAGCCGGATGGGAATATTCCCGACGACATATTCACGCTCCTCAAAGATTTTTCCAAACTGATCAACGCAACAAGGGGCAAGCCTGACAAACCTGAAGTCCGCATCCCAAGGGCAAGACTGAAGATTTTGAGCTATCCGTCAATTTCACTGGACGGCAAGCTCATCGATGGTGCTGCGGAACTTCAAATGAGCAACACTCGCGAGGTGACTGTCGAAGGCGGCATAACGCTTGCTACTACGGAAGACTCGGTGTTGGTTGAGCCGGCGTACATATCTTACAGACTCGCGCCCGGAAAGGAGCAGCAGGTGTCTTTGCTGCTGAAACTGGCGAGAAACGGTTCAGAAGTCACGCTGAAGATTGTCAACGGCGTCTTGAGCCATTCGGTCAAACTGCCGTTTAGGAATAAGTTTGAACTCTTTAGTTCAGACGATTCCATAAAGTTGAAAGATATCAAGGTAAAACTAGCAACCGCGCCAGAGCTCCAATTCAAAGCGCCAGATGGTAAGATTTATGGATATTGCCGTATTGGAGTTTGCCGTGACAAACTGGCGTTTTGGGCGCTGGTAGAAGACTGCGATATTAAGTTGAATCCTTTGTATTCTCAAGGCTCCTGTATTGAGTTGTTTTTTGCGAAGAATGACGTCTCTCCGGTCAGGCAGCTTTTTCTGGTTCCAGAGAGCAAAAACTCGAAGGCTGCGCTCTACCGCCTGGATTCCAATTTTTTTGAGGTTGATGGATCGGAAAGCCAGTCAGTTTCGTATCGTTCCTACTATGAGATATCCTGCCTGATCCCTTCATCGATGATATTCGGCGGCGGATTTAGTCCTGAACATTTTCTTTTCGAAGCCAGTGCGTCTGTCTCCGAGAAGGGCGGACAAACCAAGGCTACTCTCTTCGGTTCGTCAGAAGCGTATAGAAGCTCCGCATATTACGCCGAGTTATTAAATATTAAGAATCAAATAAAGGATGTTTTATGCAAGAAAAATTAAATGTAAAGGGAATCTTGAAAAAAGATTTTTAAAAACCATCACCACAAGGAGAGTAAAAATGAAGCAGCATCTAGGTAAGGGAAAAGTTATCTTTTCGAAACGTGGGAATTTTACGCTTGTTGAACGTGTGTCCAGGTAAGGTATCACTAAACTAGACGAATGAAATGTTTCGT
>JBAWXM010000268.1:0-7399 GCA_037144075.1 Lentisphaerota bacterium
CATGGACATTCTGGACACCCTTGTGCAAGACTCACATGGGCCCCATAGCACCATATGTTCCGGTTGCTAAGACGACATTTTGGACACCAGTTCCACTCATTCTGGACAGTCTCATGCATTCTGTTTTTATGGTCTTTCTCGTTTCCTAGACATTTTGGACACCAGTTCCGGACATTCTGGACACCCTGCTCGCGCAATGCGCTTTTGCAACATGGACAACATGGACATCATGGACATTCTGGACACCCTTGTGCAAGACTCACATGGGCCCCATAGCACCATAGGTTCCGGCTACTAAGACGACATTTTGGACACCAGTTCCACTCATTCTGGACAGCCTCATACATTCTGTTTTTATGGTCTTTCTCGTTTCCTAGACATTTTGGACACCAGTCCTGGACATTCTGGACACCCTGCTCGCGCAATGCGCTTTTGCAACATGGACATTCTGGACATCATTGTGCAAACCACATAAGTCCCATAGCCCCATAGGTTCCGGCTGCTAAGACGATATTTTGGACACCATTCAACCTTCCCGCAGTCGCGGGAGGCACCCCCATCCAGAACCGTTTTCTGTTTTTTCCCCATCCGTCCTATCCGTCCACATTCCCCTGCCCAACGGACAGTGACGGACTATACGGACAGCACGGACTTGCCTCTTCTCTCGCTTTCCTGACATTTTGGACACATGTATCCATAAGGTTCCTGCCACTCGATTCCGGAGACTTTAGAGAGCGCTTGAGCAGAAGCGTTCCGGATTTGCCGGTGTTTGTATCTGTTTTTAGCGTTCCCATAATTCCCATTCTCTATATTCTGCCAATGCTGCGCTTATCTATAATATAGTGAAAATGTCAACGCAAAACTGTGTCAAGATGCGTAAATAATTTATATCCAGTATTTTACCTCTTGGTAAGGTGAAAATTTAAGGCATGTTTCAAATAATGGTTAGAGATAGTTGACACTTTTTGAGATTTCTCCATCGAGAGCCGTAGGCTCGAGTCATATCAATCTGATTAACCGCAGAGACACAGAGAAATCCTTTTTAAACTGTTGAATATTAAGAGTTTTACCCTGGGAACGCCGGTCGCCTGACCAGCTTAATGGATCTATTTATATCAGCACCAAGCCTGTCAGATGGTCGGAGCTCACAGGAAAGACTTATTGCCGATCGGATGTTTGCTTTAAATACTTTGCCAGGGGGGATTTGGAGGCTGAAATGTCTCTGGCGATAAGTTCAGCCATTGCCCTTGCTCCACTTTCCGAGAAATGTGTCCGGTCGTCTTTGACGCCGCAAAATATCGGCGCAATACCGTCAATGCCGACTTTTTCCATATATTCCCCGCTTGAAGCGTAAAGGTCAATTAATGCGACATTGTTTTCTTGGGCGACCTTTTTCATTGCCTCGACATACATTTGCAAATTCTGTTTTATCAGTTTTCCGTCTTTTCCGAAAACGCCGCGATGCATTGAAGTTATCAGAATCACGCAGGCGCCCTTGTTATTGACTTCGGCAATGAACTTTTTCAAATTGGCCTGATAATCCGTATCAGCATCGGTGGCCTCCTGCTTACTCTTGCCGTGGGAGTCATTATGCCCGAACTGGCACATGACGTAATCGCCGGGTTTCAACTGCGCCAGCAGCTTATCCCAGTACCCGCGGGCGCGGAATGTTTTGGTGCTGGCGCCGCTCACCGCCAAATTGATGATGGACACGTTGCTGTTGAAAAAACGGCTAAGCATTTGACCCCATCCGCGTTGCGGCGCTTCCTGCGGATAATTGCTTACGGTGGAATCTCCGGCCACAAATATCCTGATCTGAGGTTGTGCTGTCTGCGCCTGCACCGGAATTGCCAGCATGACAACTGCCAGCGTTACAACTGCAACAAAAAATGCGGTTTTCATAATAAATATTACCTGTTTCCTGAAGTTTAGTTCACCTGACGCTGCAAAAGCAGTCGTCTGCCGTCAGTGATTCATTATAATTACTGTTGTTATAAATCAAGCAAAATTACATGGACATTATCACATAATGACTGGTATGATGATATCTATATCCGTCATTTAAAGATTATCCCCATGGTTTGGCCGGAATCTAAAGTCAGCGTATTTCCGGCATATGGTTTTTCAATAATCAGTTTATTGGCATTGACGCTGATCAAGTAAGGACTTTTTGCTCCAATCTGATACTCTTCGCGATTAAATTCATACTTGAATGTTCGCGGTTCGCCTGTGATATTAGTAAAAAAGATACCAGCCTGCAGATCTTCCGCCTGCCAGCTTGATGTAAAGATCTCCGGTACTTCAAGCTCAAATTTCTCGGCGGTCATCTTTAATGCCGGATTAGGCGTTATCATCGCCGGGCGCAGCATCTTTCCCACACCGATAAATTTCAGGTTTTTATCGCGTATAATAATCATCTTATCAAGCATGTTGAACAGCGCTTTCCCGACAGGCGAGTCCCAGTCTTTGGCAAATCCGCGCGGATTATCATCCGCCCTGAATCTTCCTATTTGGGCGCCTATATGAAAGGTTGACGCCGCAATGGTTCTGGCGCTTAATAAGCGGTCCGGGCTTTCCGCGGGATAGATACTGCGGCCGTACGTCAGTTGATAGTCATGGTAGAGTACCTGCCAGATAGGGCAGCATTCTGTAAAAATATTGTAATGCAGCAGTTTGGCGTCAATTAAATCGACAAATTGCTCGATACTTGCTTCTGAGGACAGAATGATTTCCGGATTGATTTTGCGAAGTTCTGTTTTTATTTTAATTCCCATATTGCGCATGCCGGAAATGCTTGCGAGGCTGCTTCCCGGCGGATGTCCGTGGTTTTTCGCGTAACAGAAATACTGGCCGCGTCCGAAACTGTCCAGATACATGCCTGAAAATCCGATTTTCTCAACGCCTTCCCGGCAGTAATTTAAAATATGGTACTGCCACCACGGATCATAACGGCATCCTTCGTACAGGTTGTTGCTGTATAACTCAATTTTCCCTTCAGGAGTCTTCATGGTATGCGGTTCCACAGCCAGAGTTTCCGGATGATCGCTGGTCAAACTTTGATCATAAATGCGTGAATTAATATAGCCGATCAAATATACATTCTGTTTGCGCATCTCCCTGACTGTTTCTTCCACGCCCGGAAATATTTTTGCGTCAATACGGGCATTCCACAAGCATCCGAACCAATCGTTTTTAACTCCGGCGGAATCGGAGCTGTCCCAGTTGCCGCGGTAATGATACCATATTCCCATTGCCGGAGTCCCAAAATTGCCGGTAATCCATTTGGTGTTAGTCAAATTATTGGGAATTGTCCGTCCGATTTTTTCGGTGCTCCACTTCATCGCAATTGAGTTTTTCTTATACCACTCTGGCACCTGTTTATTATTGGTTAATGTGCCGTTCTGACACCATATCTGCTTTGTTGCCCATGCCCGGTATTTACATGCCGCATCATACCAGTTTCCAGGCATGATGGATGTGACAATGGGATAAGGCTGGTCAAAACTGCCGGAAATCCCCCGCTGTTCAGGAGTCATAATTACCGATTGGATTAACTGATTTTTGGTTTTGACTGCCTGCCAGCTCAATTCTTTATAGTAACCAATTCCGTCTAAAACGGCTAAATACAATCCCGGATGACCTTCGCCGTAAAGAAAGCAGAACTGGAAGTGCATGCTGCCGGGGTATTCGGTAGTAAATTTCTTTTCAACTCCAAAAGGATTTCTGGTCAGTCTGCCCCAGCGGAAGGGCCAAACGAGAAAGTTCTTGTCAGGCTCCCGGTTAGTCATTTTCAACGACAGGCAGGGATAATTGATATTTAAAATCCGCCAGTCGCGGGGGAGATTGCCAACCTGTATTTTCCAGATCAAATCATCCGAAGAACTGTCCCAGTTGATTCCGGCTTTTACGTCGAAAGCGGCGCTTTCTCCGGGGATAGCTATATTCTTCCAATTAAGTTCGAGACCGGCAGGCGTCCGTTCTATGCTGCGCTTAGCTGCCGCCTGCGAATTTACAATTATGCTTTTTGTAAAATTATCCTTATTAACCAGCGCTAATTCCCATAACGGAATCTCAGCCTGCCCGGACAGGAATTCGGTATTGCTTTTATCATCTTTTAATGAACGAAGCGTCAGATAATTCTGATCAACTTCCAGTTTAACATCATTTTTGCTTATTGATATTCCGGGGCTGTTTAAAAGCTCCTTAGCCGCCGGCTTGATAGCTGGAATGACAATTGTGTCTGATGCTCCATCTTTGCTTTCAAGTGAGAATGAACGGATTACGCCGGCGAAAGGAGCGGAATTCTTGATGTCATTGCCGAGAATCATAACCGTGTTAGCATCCCAGGTCGGGGTAACTCCAGCTAAGGCAGTTTTACCCTGTACTGCATCGTCAACGGCTATTTCCAGATTTCCGCCGAATTGCCAGGAGCAGGTTACATTCAGCCATTTGTCTATTTTGATTAAACTGTTTGGACAAGATGCTTTGAACCATTTTTTGTCAGCCCGGTTGTAGTATGAGAACGTAAGCCGGCCTTTGGTTCTGTCGAGTTGCAGCTGCATTCCGTCGCCCAGTCCGTAAACCCGCCAGATGGTCTGTTCTTTGCCAGTGCTGATCTGATCAAAATTAATTCTGATTTTCATCACTCCATGATTGCCGGGAAAGCCGGTAAACGGAATGCGCATTTCATCGGCAGCCTGGCTAAAACGTATTCCGTCTTCGCCCTTAGAAACCCATGAATTCTCCTTCATTGCAATTATGGGCACACAATTGTTGCCGCTTTGATCTTTGATATTTTCGTCAATAACTTGGTCGAAAACATATTGAACTGTCGTTTTTGCGCAAAGTCCCAGCGTCCATATCAGGCATATCAGGCATGCAATTTTCTTAATGAACATATATTTCATCTTATCCTAACTTTCTATTTTATGTGGAGAGACACGGGCAGAAGGATATTAAAACTTAAGACCTGTATATAAAGGTGAATCTCTCAAGGATGCCATATAGATGCTGCGTTTCATAAATTCGACGTGCCCGTCAGCCATTCCGAAGTTGAGTCCACCCAGGTGTACATCGGCTAAAACATTGGTTCCAGTACCCATGACTAACCCGTTTAATACTGCTGCATTGCGTGAAAATGTATAGTAGCTCTCGCTTGTAGCGGCAGTCCGGGTACAAGTAAAAACCGCAGTTTTAGATGCATTTGGCAATTTATCCCATAGACGGTAGTAAAAAAAGTACCTTTTCATACTGGCGGATGGCGGCGTGGCATAGCCGGGAATTCCACTGTATGGTCGCTGGTCATAGGAGATGTTTGCGGCATAATCACCGTAGGAACCCACTGTGCTGCCGGTTGGAGCTATAAATTTATTAAGTTGAGTACCGGTGGCGGAAAATGCGGACGGACTGCCGGGACATTCAAAAATCTTGCCGCCGCCTTTTGTATTATTCGCGCTCATATAAGGCATTAATTTATCCACCCAGGTTTTCATGGTTGTATATGAGCCCGTCCACGGATCTTCGACATAGGCCGGACTGAACCCGCGATAATCGCCAATATACATTTGTAACCCGCTGGATGTTATTTGGCGCAAATTACTAGTGCAGGAAATCTGCCTGGATTTGTCTCTGGCTTTCGCCAGCGCCGGCAGCAGCATCGCAGCTAGAATAGCAATAATAGCTATAACTACCAGGAGTTCAATCAATGTAAAATTCTTTTTCGTGAGCTTTTCTCCTTTGCTTACTGCTTTTTCCGGACTAATCTTGACTGCTGAGTTCTCTTTCATTTTTTTCCATTTCCTTTCGTACTTTTTGACGCTTTTTAATGTGTATTGGGTCAATTCAAATTTAAGTTTCTTACACTGCCGCGATTAACTAAATAAAAAACGGAAACATCGTATTGGCCGCAAGCCTTCGGATCCTCCACCATTTTCAATAATTGCTCAAGCATTGTTTTCGCCATGTGTTTAGTATCGTGGACGATAGTTGTCAATAACGGTATAGTCAGAAAGTTATTCTCGTTGCTTGAGAAGCTTATAACACTCAAATCTTCCGGAACTCGAATTCCCGCCTCTTTGATCGCCACGATGCCGCCGGAAGCAAGTTTATCCGTGGCGTAAACCAGAGCTGTAGGAAGTTTGCCTGATTTTATAAGTTCTACAGTATAATCATAGCCAAACTGCATCAGTTCGTCAAATCTGGAAGTGCTGGGGGTAAATATTATTTGGTCATCATTGCATTTGCCTAAAAATTCAATTAGAGTCTCTCTAAATCCAGTCACGCGCTGGTCGAGTCCAAGATAATCCGGCGTCGGGGCAATGAGTTTTATATTCTTGTGACCGTTGACAACCAGATATTCAACTGATTTACGAGCCATAAGATGATGATCCTTGCCTAAAGTGTAACTGCGTTCATAGTTGAGTATCTCATCTATCGTAATTACGGGCGGATTACCATTTCTTTTTAAATTGTCTAAAAAGCCTTGAGGACATCTGTCCAGGATAATCAGTCCATCCACCATCGATAAAAATTTAGGCAGTGTCTCTTCGCTTTCGATATGGTTCTCCACCATCACTACTATACTTTTTATGGTGCAGAGTTCCAGAAGCTCAAATACAAAATCATGAAACCACATGCTTTCGGAAAAAATTACTATGCCAATATTGCCGCAGCGTGAGCGACGTATGCCCTGGGCAAAAGCATTCGGCTGATAGCCAAGATGTCGGGATACTTTCAAAACCTTCTCCCGGGTTGCATCCAGTACAGATTTTCCATTCAATACTTTAGAAACTGCGCTGGGACTTACCCCCGCGAGTTTAGCGACATCTAAAATTGTAACTGTATTGCCAGCCATTATAATCCCTTAAACTAAATGCTTGTAAAACGTTCTGTGTAACGTTGCACAGTAATATTATAGTAGATAAATTTAGATTTGTCAAGTACTTTTTAAAAAAAACTATTTTTATGAATGAATTATTGATTCTGCCGCTGAATTATTCATAAAGATCTATAATTTTACGGTCGGTAAATATTTTTTAAACGGTTAATATTGAGGTTTTTTTCATTGGCATGCCGGATGGCTGGCTGACTTTAATGAATATATACATAACCGCCTAAAGCCGGTCTGACGACCGGGGGGCGCCCGGGGTAATACAAAAGCCAGTCTGACGGCCGGCTCCGGGAAAACGGTTGTGAAGGAGCACAACCCTCCATTAAATCCGGCTGCTCTTTGTGTCTTGCTAACTATCGGGTTAGTCCCGCGACTGCGGGATGTCTCTATGGTTAAATTTAAATTCAGAATAAGGCTTTAGGAGCCGTAAAGAAATAACCTTTACATCTTCGCGCTCTCCCGAATGCCTTTGTGTTTGCCGGTTCGTTACATACCTTCAGGTATGCGCCT
>JBAWXM010000269.1:0-7353 GCA_037144075.1 Lentisphaerota bacterium
CGTATCCAGCAGATATTCCCGGCTTTTCAGATCCAGGTGAACGCAGGCTTCATCGAGAATCATTAATTGCGGCTTGCAGATCAGCGCCCGCCCGATCAGCAGTTTCACCTGCTCTCCGGACGACATCCAGCCGATTTTACGCTCCGCCAGATGGGCGCAGTCGAGCTTCTTCATAACGCTCAAGGCATGTCTGATTTCATTCTCTTCCGGCTTCCTGAACAGTCCCAGCGTGCCGTCAAGGCCGGAGATGACCATTTCCAGGCCAGTCCACCGGGTGGACGTCCATTGCTGGATGAACGGGCTTACCCAGGCAATTTTTTTGCGCACTTCCGACAAGTCAACCTGTCCGTAAGTATTGCCCAGCACTTCGACGGTTGCCCCGTGCAGCGGCCAGACAAATCCCATCAGCGTTTTCACCAGCGTGGTCTTGCCGGCGCCGTTGGCGCCGAGAATGAACCAGTGTTCGCCGCGCCGGACTTTCCAGTTGAGATTTTTCAGTATCAGGCGGTCGTCGAGATAGACTTTGGCCTTCTCAATCCGTATTACATATTCACTTTCAGCCATTTTTCACCAGTTGCAGTGTTGAGTATTATTCTTGTATTTTATCCAGTCATCGCGCAGTTTTTTGCCCTTGGCGAACTCTTCCTGAAGCTGATCATACTGTTTGTTTTCAATTATCTGCCGGATATGCCGCCACCGTTTTTCAAGTTCCTTGACGGTCTCCAGCACCGCGGGCTGATTGTTCTCAATAATCTCCCGCCACATCTGGGGGGATGAGGAGGTTATTCTGGAAGTGTCGCGGAAACCGGTGGCACAACCGGAATAACGCAGCTTCTGTTCTTTTTCCGGGCAGTCCAGCACGGCTTCGGTCAGCGCCAGCGCCAGGACATGGGAGATATGGCTGGTATGGGCCACCAGGATATCATGTTCGCGCACCCCGATTTTAACCGTGCCGGTGTTGATGTCTTCCCAGAATTTCACGATCCGGGCAAATGCATCCGGGCAGGTATCGGGGGTTTCGGTTACGAATACTTCAGCATTGTTGTAGAGTGCTGGAAACGCGGCGTCAGGCCCGGATTTCTCCGTTCCGGCCATCGGATGGCCGCCGACAAAATGAACTCCGCGCGGATGCAGATTTTGCTCGCCGCATTCGACCACCACTTCCTTGACGCTGCCGATATCGGTGACAATGGCCCCCGGTTTCCAGCTTGCGGCATTGTGTTTGATGCAGCGCATTATTTCAGGAACCGGCAGACAGAGCACGGTGATATCCGCCTGCGACAATACTTCATGGATATCGTCGGCAGCGGCGTCAATGACGTTCTCTTTCACCGCCCATTCCCTGACCTCTGCCCGGCGGGTCCAGCCCAGGCGTTTAATGCCTTTGTCCCGCAGCGCCATGCCCAGCGATGCGCCCAGCAGGCCCAGCCCGATTATTGCAACCGTTTCCGGTTTGTTCATTTTTTACAATCTCCTGATAGAGTTATTCTGTTCACAAACAGTAATATACTCTACCAGTCTGAAACCTCAATTCAGATAAGGATTTTTTTCAAAGGCAAAAAAATCCGGAGTTGCGGACAACGCCCGCTTTGTGATTACCGCTTCGACAGAACTTCCGCCTCATAGCTTTTGACTTCTTTCAGCCAGGCGTCGCCGACCGGAACCTGCTGCTTCATGCAGTAATAATCCCATACCGCGCCTGCCGGCATGGACTTGAGTTCTTCAAATGTTGCCAGACGGGAAGTTAAATCGCCGTCGCGCTCAAACTGCTTGAGTTTGGCGACAGGCTCCAGCAGGGCGACCAGCAGCGCCTTGTTCATGGCGCGGCTGCCGATGACCCAGGCGGCGATGCGGTTGATGGACGCGTCAAAATAATCCAGTCCGATATGCACCCGGTCGCAGAAGTCATGACGGATGATTTCCTGCGCTATCGCGTAAAGCTCGTCATTGAGGATTACCACATGATCGCTGTCCCAGCGGACGCCGCGGCTGACATGGAGCAGGATTTCCGGCAGGAAGGCCAGCGCGCTGGTAATCTTATCAGAAATAACTTCGGTGGGATGAAAATGTCCGGCGTCCAGGCACAGCAGCAGATTATTCCTGACCGCGTATCCCATATAGAACTCATGCGAACCGACGACATAGGATTCGGAGCCGATGCCGAACAGTTTGCATTCAACCGCATCAAGATTGTGCCTGGGATCGATTTTTTCGCTCAGGATGCGGTCCAGCGAGTCTTTCAGGCGCAGCCGCGGCGCCAGCCGGTCTGCCGGAATGTCTTTGCTGCCGTCCGGTATCCAGATATTGGTTACTGCGGGAGTTCCGAGTTCTCTGCCCATTGCCGCGCCGATGCGACGGCAGGCGATGGCGTGCTCGATCCAGAATTGCCTGATTCCCTCATCGGCATTGCTCAGAGTGGTTCCGCCATCGGCCAGCGGGTGCGAAAAGAACGAGCCGTTGAAATCCAGGCCGATGCCGCGCTGTTTAGCCCATTCGATCCAGTTGCTGAAATGCTTTGCTTCAAGCTGGTTGCGTTCAACTTTCTTCCCGCCTGTTTCCGCATAAATGGCGTGCACGTTCAAGCGCTGTTTTCCAGGAATCATATTCATTGCCAGATCCAAATCCTGGCGCAGTTCGCCGGGCGTGCGCGCCTTGCCGGGGTAATTGCCGGTTACTTGAATTCCGCCGGTTAATTCGCCGCTGCCTTCAAAGCCGTTGACATCGTCCCCCTGCCAGCAGTGCAGGCTGATCGGAATTTCCGCGAGTTTCGCGATTGCCGCATCAGTGTCCACTCCGATTTCCGCGTAACGTTCACGCGCCAGTTCATAAGTTTTATCGACGTTTTTCATGATAATTCTCCAGATTATTGGTTTTATGTGTGATTTAAGATAGCTATTTTTAGTGAAAATACTAAAGTCCGGTTAACAGTCAAAAATCGTTTCGTCCAGCGGACACTTGAAATTTGCGGCAATTGTGCGCAGTTGAACTTCACTCAGAGTCTGTTTAGCGCCGCCTGCCGCCATCACCCGGAGACATATTTCTGCGGCTTTTTCAGCCACGTCAATGCGGCCGAACGCTTCGTCAAGATTCCGTCCGCAGCCGCAAATCCCGTGGAACTGCCAGACCGCCAGATTCCTGCGCGAAATAGCATTGGCGGTGGCCATGCCCAGATCCATGCTGCCGGCCATCATCCATGGCAGAAACTCCACCCCCTGCGGAAAGACCACTATGCATTCGGCATGACTCTGCCAAAGCAGTCTGGTTAAACTTTTTGTATCCAGACCGGCAACTGCATAAGTAAGGGCAATCACGCTGTTCGGGTGAGTATGTATAAATGCGAACGACTGGTTGCCGGTTTTCTCTTTGATCCGGCAATGCGACAACAAATGCGCCGGAAGCTCTGAAGTCGGAGCACCCGCCGGTTCATAGCCCCAGAGCAACTGGTATGATTCGCCTTTCTGGTCAATCTCGATAACCCCTGTATTTTTTTCAGGCGCGACTTCGATGTTGCGTAAAAATCTTCCGGTGCCGGTAACCAGAAAACGCTCGCCGGCAATTTCAGGCATTGCCATTGGCAGTTTCACCTGGCCGGACTTTGGCGGAAAACCGTTGAACGCATGACGCCTGTCTTCATTTAACCGGAGACTGATGTTGCCGCCGTTGGATTCCGCCCAGCCGCGGCGGGCCATGTCGCCGCTGGTCTTTTTTATTTCATCAATTAGTTTCTGCATGGTGTTCCTTAATCATTAACACTGAATTATATTTTCAACTGCGGAATACAGCTTCCTTTCTAATATATTACAGGAAAACAGAGTTTCACGCCTTGACTAAAAAATCAAAAAATAGTATTATTGTGTCAATACTTTAATAATACAGGTTTTATGGATGAAAGAATTGCTGACATTATCAGAATTTATTGACGACAATCAGCTAGCCGTAAAGGTTTTGCGCCGGTCCCCGCAACCGGAATACGAGCTGCATTCGCACGAATTCGCCGAACTGGTGATCGTTTACGGCGGACGGGGCGAACATTTTACTCCGCATAACAGCGCTGTTATTGAAGCCGGGGATGTGTTTGTGATCCACGGCAGCATGAAACATGGCTACCGCAAAGTCGAAGCCCTGGAGCTGGTCAATATCATGTTCAATATTTCAGGATTCGACAATCCTTTGCTGGAACTGGCCAGGTTTCCGGCGTTTCATGCGCTGTTTCTGCTGGCTCCGCAGTTCCAGCATTCCGCCGGCGGCGCGATGCGCCTGAAACCGATGGAATTGCGGGAAATCATGGTCCGCGTGGAACGGCTGGAACTGGAGCAGAAAGACAAAGCCGCCGGTTACCGGATGATGGCGACGGCCGCATTTATGGAACTGATCGCCCTGCTGTCGCGGTATTATGCCGCCGGCGAGACGCAAAAAGCCGTCGGCCCGATGCTGCGCCTGGCCAAAGTGATGGCGGCGGTGGCGGAGGACAGCGCCAAGCCGTGGACCAGGAATAAAATGGCAGTCATGTCAGGCATGTCCAACAGTACGCTGACGCGCTTTTTCAACCGTTTTGTGGGTTGTTCGCCGGTGGAATATCTATTGCGGGCGCGGATCAAAAGAGCCTGCGCGCTGCTCTCTTTTCCGGATTTGACCATCAGCGGGATTGCGGCTTCATGCGGATTTTCGGACAGCAACTACTTCTGCCGCCAGTTCCGCCGCAGGATGAAATGTTCCCCGCTGGAACACCGCAAGTTCATCTTGAAAACCCGTGAGTAATGGATATTTTCCGGCAATTGATTTATTCGCCTGCGGATTATTGTAAAGCCGGATAGAGGCGGTTATTTTAAACGGATATGGTATGCTTGAATATTAGGAAACACAAAATGGAAAAGAATAATTCAGAAATAACCGATAATGTTTTTACAGAGATTATTTCGCTGATTCGTGATGCCCGTAACCGGGCGCTTCAGACCGTCAACAAAGAGTTGATTAATCTTTATTGGCAGGTCGGTAAATATATTTCCGCCAAGGTAAAGTCTGAACAATGGGGGAAAAGTGTTGTAACCAGTCTTGCTGAACATATTCAAAGAACAGAACCTGAGATAAAAGGATTCAGCGATAAGAATCTTTGGCGAATGAAGCAGTTTTATGAAATATATCAGGATAATGAAAAACTCGCCACAATGTGTCGAGAATTGAGTTGGAGTCATAATCGGGTTATTTTTGCCAGACTATGACGGACGCGGATATAAATATTGAAAGGCCTAATGGCCAAAGGTAAACTATGGAACGCGCAATTGAACATTTCGCCGGGTATTTGACGCTGGAACGCGGTTTGAGCGGTAATTCTGTCAGCGCATACTCCTCCGACCTCCGGGATTTTGCCCTCTGGCTGGAGAAACACGGGAGCAAGGATTACGGTTCGGTCAACCGCGACGATATCCTGAGCTATCTCGGCGACCTTAAAGACAGCGGAATGGAACCGGCGACGCTGGCCCGCAGACTGGTTTCCATCAAGATGCTTTTCCGTTATCTGTTTCAGGAACGGCTTATCACCAAAGACATTACTGACGTGATGGATTCGCCGAAACTCTGGAAACTGCTGCCGGATTTCCTTTCCCCGAAAGAAGTTGACGCGCTGCTGACGGTTTATCCCGCCACCGGCAAAGACCCGCTGATTTTTCGCAACCGGACGATCCTTGAAGTTCTCTATGCCTGCGGTTTGCGCGTGTCCGAAGCTGCCGGGCTTCAGGTCGGCAATGTCCGTTTTGATGAAGAGATTCTGCTGGTGAAAGGGAAGGGGAGCAAGGAGCGGATTGTGCCGATGGGCAAGCCGGCGCAGAAGCTGCTACGCCGCTTTCTGGATGAATTGCGCCCGCAATTGCTTAAAGACGAGCGCCAGACGGCTGTTTTTCTCTCTAAAAACGGAAAACCGCTTGACCGCGAGTGGATTTGGAATATTGTAAAGGAAGCGGCAAAACTGGCCGGGATTAATAAAAATATCTACCCTCATACGTTGCGGCATTCGTTTGCCAGTCATCTGCTGGAAAACGGCGCCGATTTGAGAGTGATTCAGGAAATGCTGGGACATGCGGACATCAGTACGACCCAGATTTACACGCATGTTGACCAGAAGCGCCTGATACAAGTGCATAAAAAGTTTCATCCCCGTGGATAAATGTTTATTTTATAAGGAGCTTGTAAATCATGTCTGACGAAGAAAAACACCACAGTCATCACCATGACCATCATCATCATCATGACGAGAATAATGTGTGGATTTCCAGAAACCAGCTGCTGATTTCCCTGCTTATTATTATTGTTCTTGTATTTGTGGTTATATTTATTCATAAGAAAATATCATTGCATAAACAACTGCCGGTCAGGGTTCCGGAGGTTGCCATGCAGATAACCAGCGTTGAACGGGTATATCCGGTTATGGGAACCATGGCGACGGTGAAGATTTACGGCGCCGAGGACATTACCGACAAAGCCGCCGACAAGGTTCAGGACGTATTTCAGGATGTTCAGGATGTCTGCAATCTTTTTGATCCTAAAAGCGAGGTGGCGCGGCTTAACGCCACCGCCGCCGACAAACCGTTCCGGTGTTCGCAGATGCTCTGGGATCTGCTGCTGATCGCCCGCCGGGCATACGACGTATCCGGCCACTCTTTTGATATAACCGTCAAGCCGCTGATGGATGTATGGGGACTTTACCGCAGCCGCGAACTGATGCCTTCTGAACTGGAAATCAGGAACGCGATGAAACTGGTGGGACTGGATAAGGTAATTTTCAATGACAAGGCGCATACGGTGCAGTTTTCTGTGAAAGGCATGGCGTTTGATCTCGGCGGCATTGCCAAAGGCTTTGCTGTTGATATGGCGTCTGACGCCGTGAAAAGCATGGGAATCAGCAGCGGCACGGTCAACCTGGGCGGAAATATCTATTGTCTGCCCTCCCCGCCGCCGGCGAAAAGCGCTTACACCATCGCGGTCCGCAATCCGATGAAGAAGAATGAGGTCTGCGGCACGGTTGATGTGAAAGACCAGGCGCTGTCAACCAGCGGCAATTATGAACGTTATGTTATCATTGGCGATAAGCAGTATACGCATATTATTGACGCAAAAAAAGGCATTCCGGTTGTAGACATGCTGGCGGTGACGGTGGTTACGCCGAAAGCGGTTGACGCCGACTATCTTTCCACTTCGATTTTTATCAACGGCCCGGAGTTCGCCGAAAAAATACGGCAGGATTATTCCAGGACATCATTTCTGATAATCCGCAGAAACCAGGAAACCTCCACGCCGGAAGTCACCAAAATCGGCGGCATCTGGAATAATATAAGAATCAAGGACTTAACGTCCAAATAG
>JBAWXM010000270.1:0-7347 GCA_037144075.1 Lentisphaerota bacterium
CCCGCCCTGCGGGATCCCGCAAAGCGGGAGAATATCCAATGTCCAATGGGAACAGCCAGGAGCCAGAATGGGAACCGGAAATTCAGAAGACATTGGAACTGAATTAAAAAATGGAGGGCGTTTATTAACGCAACTACCTGATAAACAGTCAGTTCATGGTGTCAATTTTAAAAACGTTTAAAACATAGAAGTCTAAAACAAAGATACTAAAGTCAAGGTTCAACTGCTTCAAGAGGGGGCTGCGCGGCAAGCGCGCAATCAACCCATATTACTTTATTCAGGTTCATTGAACCCTTACATATGGCTACTGAGAATAAATGAATATTATAAATGATCATGGAACAATCTGATTAAACTTTTGTCTAAAAGATATTAATGTGTCGCAAACATAGTGAAATTATGGGGGTAATTACAAAAGTAGTCAGAATTCAAGAGTCAGAATATATCTGGATTTTAGTTGGAATTTTATTCTGAATTCCGTCTTCTGGATTCCTGTAAAAAGGAAGTTATGCAATTGGGGCCTGAGTATGTAAATTTCATAATTTCAAAAATATCTAAAACAATATATAATAATAAGAAAGTTTCCAATAATGTTTAATTATGCCTTGCTTTTGCCGCTTCGTCTCCGCGTGTCATTTGTTATCTTGTCTTTATGTTTTTCTACCTCAGTGTTCTCTTTTGCTGCGGATAGTTGTAAATCGCACGGAATAGAGGCACCCGCTAAATCCGGCGCCGCTGCGGAGAAAAGAAAATCGCATGATGCAGATGCGCATGAAGCTGAAAAGATCGGCAAAGCTGATGGTGCGGATAAGGAAAAGTCACATGACACAGAAACACATGGTGTGGTGGAAAAAGAAAATACGGAAGAGGCGCCGGAAGTAATTTTCACCTCTGATATTGTTAAAAAACATGGCATTGAGATGGGAGCGGCCAAGTCAGGAGTGATATACAAAACAGTCAGCGGCCCCGGCGAAATTCTTTTGAACGAAGACAAGGTGGCTCATGTGTCGCCAAAGGTTCCAGGCGTGGCGGTGAAAATCTTCAAAAGTCTCGGCGATAAAGTCTCTGAAGGCGACGTTCTGGCCGTTTTCGAGAGTGCGGCGCTGGGTGAGGCTAAGATCGAATATTACACCGCTAAAACCAAGCTTGATCTGGCTAAACTTGATTTTGAAAAAGACGAGAAAGTATATCAGAACACTAAAACACTTTTAGGATTACTGAAAAGCGGACTGGAGCCGTCCGAGATAATAGCCCAAACAGAAAATAATCCGGTTGGAGAGGTTAAGACGAAGCTGCTTACGGCATATTCACAGCGCCGTCAGCTTGAATCCGCGCTCAGCAGATCAGACAAGCTTCAGAGCAAAGGGGTTGTAAGCGTTGCGGATTTGGAATTGAAGAGTAAAGAGTATCAGAGCGCCAACGCCGCGTTCCGCGGGGCAGTCGAGAATGTCGAGCTGGGAATTGAGCAGAACATTTTGAAATCACGCCGTGAACTTATGATTGCGGAAACCGGAATGTCCAACGCTGAAAGAAAGCTTTATATGATTGGTCTCGGACAGGCGGAAATATCGCAAATGGAGAAAAATCAGCTAGACAAGCACGTCTCCAGCTATCAGTTAAAATCCCCTATCAGCGGCGTAATTATTGAACGTCATCTTGCCAGCGGCGAGCATGCAGACCAGGGGAATAACTGCTTTACGGTTGCCGATCTCTCTTCGCTCTGGTGTGATATAAGGCTTCGCCCCAGAGATTTAATCGGGGTTGTCAATGGCGGCAAAGCATTCATAAAATCGGACGCCGGAAATTTCGAGGCTGGCATAATTGCGGTCTCGCCCACGATTGACGATAAAACCAGGGCCGGGTTTGTCAGGATAATGATTAATGATTCAAAAAATATATTGAAACCCGGCCTGTTTGTTGACGGAAAGGTCATGGTCGCGGAAGTTTCCGTGAATGTCATCGTTCCGGCGGATGCGATTCAAACGCTTGAAGGAAAAGATGTGGTGTTCAAGCAGGGTTGCGAGGTAAATGAATTTACCGCGCAACCGGTTATCAAAGGTATTGCCGATGATATGAATGTTGAAATCACAGACGGGCTGACACCCGGCGACAAAATTGCGGTGAAGGGCACCTTTTTAATTAAGGCCGAGTTTGCGAAAGGCAAAGCCGGCGGCTGCGCAGACGCTCATTAAGCATATAATGATAGAGTATAACCGCAAAACCAGTAAGGCAAAATAATAATGATAGACAAACTGCTGAGTTTTTCCATAAAGAACCGCTGGCTGATGGCGGTCGGCGCATTGGGGATAATCTTTCTTGGAATTTCCGACTTTAACAAACTGCCAATCGACGCAGTGCCGGACTTTACAAACAAGCAGGTTCAAATCAACACTGCGGTAACCGGTTTATCCCCCGTTGAAATAGAAAAACAGATAACCTGTCCTATCGAATGGGCGGTGCAGGGGGTGCCGGGAATTGAAGAAATAAGGTCTACATCCTTTTACGGAGTCTCCCAGGTAACAGCTATTTTCAAGGATGATGTTGACATATACCGGGCGAGACAGCTTCTCAGTGAACGCCTGACCGAAGCAAAAGAAGATCTCCCCGCATCGGTCGGTGCACCTTTTCTGGGACCGATATGGACCGGACTGGGCGAAATATTTTTCTGGAGCATTGAGGCCGCAGGACCGAAAGCCGACGGCACAAAATATTCTCCGACTGATCTCAGGGTAATCCAGGACTGGATTGTCAAGCCGCAGATGAGGGGCATTCCAGGGGTGGCAGAAGTAAACACTATCGGCGGTTTTGAAAGGCAGTACCTGGTTGTGCCGGACACGATGAAGCTGCTGGCGTACGGCTTGACGTTTAGAAACGTCCTTGATGCGCTGGCGGCAAATAACGCCAATGTCGGCGGCGGTTATATTGAGCATAAAGGAGAACAATACCTGATAAGGTCCACCGGGCTTGTCCAGAATGAAGAAGACATAAGAAATATAAAACTTGGATCCCACGATGGAACTCCGGTATATGTGAAAGACGTGGCAGAAGTTACCAAAGGCGGAAATCTGCGAACCGGCGCTGCCACTAAAAACGGGGAGGAGGTTGTTCTCGGAACAGCAATTCTTCTAAGCGGGGAAAACAGCCGCGCGGTATCAGGACGCGTTGCGGACAAAATAAAATCGGTCAACAAAACCCTTCCTCAAAATGTAGGAATTAAAACTTTGTATGACAGGTCTTATCTGGTTGACGCGACATTGAAAACAGTAAGAAACAATCTGCTGGAGGGAGCGGTGCTTGTCGTTGCGGTGCTCTTTCTGATGCTCGGCAATATCCGGGCGGCAATGATTGTCGCCAGTGTTATTCCGCTGTCGATGTGCATGGCTATTACCGGAATGGCGCACAATAAAATAAGCGGAAACCTGATGAGTCTGGGCGCTATTGACTTCGGCATAATTGTTGACGGATCAGTGGTTATGATTGAGAATATTGTCCGTAGATTTTCGGAGAGCAGATCCGGACTGGGCCGCAATTTAAATGTCAGCGAGAAGCTTGCCCTGAGCTATTCTGCCGCCTCGGAAGTAGCCAGGCCGACGGTTTTTGGCGTTGCTATTATCATGATTGTTTATCTGCCGGTGCTGACCCTTTCTGGTATAGAGGGAAAAATGTTCACTCCAATGGCCCAGGTGGTGCTGCTGGCGCTTGGCGGCGCACTGGTTCTTACATTTACGGTTATTCCGGCGCTCGCTGCAATTCTACTCGGCGGTGAAAAGACCGCCAGGTATGAAGAAAAATTTAATCAGATCTTAAAAGTGCGCTACACCCGCCTGCTCGAACGGGTATTTAACAATAAAATTAAAGTTGCAGTTGCCGCACTGGTGATTCTGACGTTGTCTTTTCTCCTGTTTCTCCGGCTTGGTTCGGAATTTACTCCAAGGTTGAACGAGGGGGCCATCGCAATTCAGCCGTCAAGAATACCGAGCATCTCACTTACTGAAAGCATCAGGCTGCAATGCGAAGTGGAGAAAGAACTGGTTAAAAACTTTCCTGACGAAATTGAGGGAATATTTGCGCGAACAGGTACTTCAGAGGTTGTTACAGATGTTTGCGGCCAGGATGTTTCCGATGCCTTTATAACATTAAAACCTAAGCGCCAGTGGAAAAAAGCGAAATCCCAGGAGGAGCTTGTCGCGGCAATGCAAAAAATTGCTGCGGGGATTCCCGGCCAGAATTATGAGTTCAGTCAGCCTATTGAATTAAGAATGAATGAGCTTATATCAGGCGTCCGCAGTGATCTGGCGGTGAAAGTCTACGGGGAAGACCTTGATAAGATGACGGAGATAGCCACCCGGGCTGCCGGAATCCTGGAGAAAATTAAAGGGGTGCAGGATATAAAGGTTGAACAGGCTGCCGGAATGCCGTTCCTGACCATCGAAGTGGATAGAATGGCTATCGCAAGATACGGCCTGAATGTCAAAGATGTGCAGGATGTGATCGAAATCGCGCTTGGCGGCGCAAAGGCAGGGGAAGTGATGCTGGGCGACAGCCGTTTTGACTTGGTGGTCAGACTTCCGGACTCCCGCCGGTCGGACATTGAATTTATAAAGAAACTGCCTGTGCCGTTATCTGTCGCCGCTGACAACGGCATTAAAACATCGTCCAGGCAGACTAATCTGCTGCCTTATGTGACCCTTACCGAGCTTGCCAAAGTCAGTATGGCGGAGGGGCCAAGGCTGATTAAGCGCGAAGACGGGAAGCGGCGGGTAGTAGTCCAATGCAATGTCCGGGGCCGTGACCTGGGAGGTTTTGTTAAGGAAGCCCAGAAAAAGATTGAAACGGAACTTGGACGGCTGCCTGATGGCTACTGGCTGGGCTGGGGTGGCCAGTTTGAAAACCTTATCGCCGCCCAGAACCGGCTTTATGTGGTCGTGCCGCTTGCCATGGGGCTTATTTTTGTGCTGCTTTTCGCGACGTTCGGCAACTTCAAATCTGCGCTGCTTGTCTTCACCGGTGTGCCTTTCGCCCTTACCGGAGGTATCTTTGCGCTATGGGCGATGAGACTGAATTTCTCCGTTTCCGCCGCCATAGGCTTTATCGCACTTTCCGGCATCGCTGTTTTGAACGGAGTGGTGATGATGAGCTTTATCAACCGCATGAGAACGGATGGCATGTCATTGATAGACTCGGCGATGCATGGTTGCGTGTTGCGTCTCAGGCCAGTGTTAATGACTGCGATGGTTGCCGCGTTTGGCTTTATTCCGATGGCGGTCTCTTCAGGCATGGGCGCAGAGGTTCAGCGGCCGCTGGCTATTGTTGTTATTGGAGGCGTAATCTCGTCAACCGCATTGACGCTTTTTGTTCTTCCTGTCCTTTATATTCTCATAGACGCTTTTCCGGCCAATTTATTAAAAAAGACTGGTTTTGCCAGTTCTTTTAATCATCATGCAGTATCATCGCGGGAATCTACTGAAGAAACAGAAGCGGAATAAATTATAAAGATCATGGAACAATTAAATAAATATTGATGTCTATGTAACTTGAGATATTGTAAATGCCGTAAAAAGAAGGACGTGTATAAAAGTTAAGATAAAGCAAAAAACAATATAGATCAGGCGATACATCAAAGTTGATGTATGGGGCTGGGCTGGTTTTTCCGGCAGCAGGAAGGCAAACCTGCGGGACTATGATTTCAACAAATTATGGTACCGCAGTTTTTTTTTATTCTGAAGTACCGGAAAGGAAACGATGGCGATTGTAAAAAAAAGTTCCAAATTATCCAGTAAAGTCAGCAAGCCCCGGGATGGGAAAAGCGAACCAGTCCATGAAAGACCGGTCTCGATTCCGGAAGGTTCGTTTGAACATGTCCTTTGTTCCTATCCATATCGGCGCGAACTGAATGATGTCGGGTTTTTTCCGCCGATCGGGCTTGAGTTCATTGCCAAAGTGATACAGCCGTTCTCGAGGCAGATCGAAATTGTCGATATGAGGAAAGAGCATGGGCACACCCGCGATTTCATCCGTCCTGAAACCGGAATGGTCTGCTTCTCCATCAACTGGGATCGCGATCAGGATTTTCTGTGCGAAGAAATCCGTTCGGTTCCGGATGGGATTTTTGTTCTGCTTGGAGGGCGTCATGCTTCTGAAGATCCTGAACGCTGGCTGAAAGATTTCCCCAATGTGAATGCGGTTGTCAGAGGAGATGGCGAAGAAGCTGTTGAAGCGATCTGCCGGGGCGTTCCATTCAAAGAGATCACCGGACTGAGTTTCCGGGCAGATCATAAAATAATCCACAATAAAAACCGCATCCCCGGCCCTATTCAGGATAATCTGTTCCCTGACCGGAGCCTTAGGAAATATAAATACGAGATGGCATTCGGCGGGGCTAACACCGGGCTTGAAGTGGATATGATTGCCGCTTCAAGAGGTTGCCCGTTCAATTGCAAATTCTGTTCTTTCGCCCGCAACCCATGGGGAACGAAAAGAACATGGACGGCGCGTTCAGCGGAATCAGTAGTGGATGAAATTGAACAGGCCCGCGGACGCATAATTGGCTTTACCGACGATATTTTTACATTTGACATGGACCGGGTTGAAAAAATATGCGATCTGATAATAGCCAGGGGAATACGCAAAAAATATGTTATAAACGCCAGATTGGAGATTGCCAGAAGACCGGATGTCATGCGGAAAATGGAGAAAGCTGGATTTGTGCTGCTGATGCTCGGTATCGAATCAGCCCATGACAAAACGCTCAAGTCAATGGGCAAAGGGTTCAACGTCGCTCAGATAAGAAAATATTTTGAGGCATTGTCTAAAACCAGCATGATTTTACACGGCTATTTCATTCTTGGCAATATCGGCGAATCCCGCAGCGACATGGAGCAGATTGTTCCGTTCGCCAGGGAACTGCGATTGGATACGATTGCCCTTTCTACTTTACGGGTTGCCCCGTATTCAGGTCTTGACGAACTGGTCAAGGCAAACCCTGACTATCACATCGCGCCTGATGGAAAAGTCTTTTCCGATGAATGCTCCGCGAAGTTTCTCCATGCTTTCAGGCGTCAAAAATATAAAGAATTCTATAATATGTCCCAAATACTCCGGACCATCAATAAAAGCATCCGGCTGGGCGCATTTACTTTTGTCCCATCAATCCTGTGCCGGCTCCCGAAATTTCTCCTGAATATAATCAGACATCGCAGAAGAAGGGCAAAAAGGCGGGCGGAGAAAAGGCGGTCAATTAGAAGTTAGTGTTATTGTATGTCAGATAAGGGAGCCGCACAAAATTACTTTTCTATACTCTGCGCGGTTGAAAATTCAACTATAGATGAATAGGATTGTGGACTGGAT
>JBAWXM010000271.1:0-7335 GCA_037144075.1 Lentisphaerota bacterium
AAAATTATTTTCATTCTTTTTTGCTGGTATTATTTGCTTCCCTATTGCTTTTATTATTTTTTCCAGTATAATTAATTGGTAAACAATTGGTCAATATTTCGAGAATGTTATGAAAAGCGCAAAAATCCAGACTAACGGCGGTCCCAAATATTTGGCGATAGCTAATGATTTCCGCATCGGAATTAAATCTCTGAAGTACAAGGTTGGGGATTTATTCCCGGATGATCGTACGTTGTGCCGGAAGTTGGGATGCAGCCGTCCTACCATTCACAAGGCATTTGACATTCTTGAACGGGAAGGCCATGTGCGCATAATCCAAGGAAGCGGAGTATATGTTGACAATGCTGGCATTAAAGAGGAAACACATCCCAAAATTGGTCATGAAAATCTGTCCATAATCGGTGTTGCCGGGGGAGAAACATGGGAAACCCATTCTGAAAAACTGACCGAGCATCATATTGTAAACACCATACTTGCGAACAAAGACGAAAACACTAAATATGAACCTTTGCGTATCGCCTACATCAATCCATCAGAGTTAAAAGCCAAACTAATTTACTACAGGGATATTCTCGACGGATTGATCATTGTTCCCGCTCAATATGGATTGCTGTCGGACAGCGTGCAATATGTGTTAAAACGGAAAATTCCAACAATCTTTGCGGGATTGCAGATTCCGTATCAGTTGAAAAATATTTCTGTTGACAGGGTTTATGCCGACGAGTTCCGGGGCGCTTATGATGTCGGTCGGTACTTCATTGAAAGAGGCCATACTGAAATCGGTTTCATTCATGATTATCGAAGCCATGGGAAAGACCCGCGAATTGATGGATTTACAACTGCATTGAAAGAGGCCGGCTTGAAAGCGCTTATGCCGTTAGATGCATTGAAAGGTTTGAATGGAACCCATTCAAAAACTTATCTATTCTTACAGCAACTGGGAACGGATTGCACGAAGAAGCTGATGAATAGGAAAAAGCGCCCTACTGCAATTATGTGTATAAATGATCTTAGTGCAGTAGGCGCTTTCGAGGAATTGAACCGCATGAATATTTCCATGCCGGATGAAGTGGAGCTGTTCGGGTTCTCCAACGATATAGAATCGCGTCTGTTCTTCCCTAATCGCGTTAATCCGATATCCACGGTTGCGGTACCGAGGAAAACATTGGCGGAGGAGTCTTTCAAGCTCCTTCTCAAACGCATGAACAATCCCGGACTTCCGGTTCAGGTTGTTTCTTTGCCAACTACAATAATTCATCGTGAGACATCAAAAGGAATAAATGCTTCCGCTTCAAAATCCGTAAAAGGCTCCATGCCTGACCCGGAAAATGATATCGAACTTATAAATAAACAGATAATCGGGAAAGTTGATTTAGGGGGCAAGTGTAATATGAACAACTTAAATTTTAAACAGGAGGGCGTTGAAATGAAGAAAGAAAGAACAAGCGTCATCGGTAAGGAAAGGGCGATTAATTGTAAGTCCTTCGTAATCAATGGGTTCACACTCATTGAATTGCTCGTGGTCATAGCTATAATAGCGATTCTCGCAGGAATGCTTTTGCCAGCGCTCAGCAAAGCCAGGGAAAAGGCCAAGGAGAGTGCATGCGGCAGCAATCTGCATCAGTGGGGTCTTGCCTTTGCAAATTACAATAGCGACTGGAAAGACTGTTTTCCGGCTTTGTACTATTCCACTCAATCAGGAAGTAACAACGATTTATGGTATCTTACGATGATCAATTACATCAAACCTGGAATCCCAGCCGACTGGACTCACTGGGTAAATTCTCTTTCTCCGCTTAGTTCCCCGTCCTCCATCGCCGCCTGTCCCAGCGATTCTAACCTAAATATTAAGTATGTGCCAAGCTACGCATATCATTGCTATGACAAAGGGAAAACAACCGCCGCGTATAACATCGGACTCAAGCAGATTACCCGTTTCCATTTTCCATCGGAATACTTTGTCCTCATTGATAGCAATTACAACGCCGATCCCAATTCTTTCGAAAACGTACGGATTTATTTTAACACTCCCTCACGAGAAGTTGACAGCCGCCATAGTAATGGCGTGAATATGCTCTTCAGTGACGGTCATTTCGCGAAAAAGAATTGGACAAGGTATACATTTCCAAACTATGCTG
The DNA here is from genome assembly GCA_037144075.1 of Lentisphaerota bacterium. Classification (GTDB taxonomy): domain Bacteria; phylum Verrucomicrobiota; class Lentisphaeria; order Victivallales; family Victivallaceae; genus CAIPAT01. The sequence continues at coordinate 2,139 of JBAWXM010000271.1, forward strand.
ACCCTAATAATGCGAAAATGTGGTGGTATGACTATCCGACTTGTACACCGTGAACAAAATATATAAGGAATTTAAAGCATGAGTAATTCACATCTTGGAATCGTTAATCGTAAGAGCAGCATCATCGCGCTCATTCTAACTTTCTGCATTATTGCCATAAGCCCGCTGCCGGCTGCTGAGGCGCCAATAAAGAAGCCCTCCGTCTTGATCATCTATGGATCGGGTAGCAACGGACAATTCGGTGATTACAATTATTACACGCAGTTAAATCAGCGTGGATTTCAAATTGACTACCATTTTCTAGACGAACAGCCGTATCGGGAGATGAACTGGGACTTGATCAAGCAATACAACTGCCTGGTGATTGTCGGTCCGCCGGGCGTGGAAGGGGGGCTATGTTCATGGGGGCGCCCACCTTATCATAAGGAGATGCAGGCGCTATTGGATGCCTTCCTCGCGGACGGTGGCGGAGTGTTCTGGATGTTGCCGCCCTTAGGACCCGGACACGGTTTGTTTAGAGAAATGTATCTTAAAACCTGGGGTGCCGAGATACCCTACGAGCAGATTCAAGATCCGGCTACGCAGAAAACCCATCCGCGCAACCAGTGTTCTTTCATCTATGCCGACCAGGTGGCCGCCTCACCGGTGAGCGAAGGGGTAAAGGGTGCCTGGTTTCCCGTGACCATCTCCGACTACATGGAGATGTATGGCTCCCCGCTTTTGGTATCCAAGGATTGGATTGAGGTCTTGCGTGGCTCCAAAACGAGTTTTACTGCCGATCCAAGTCTCCGCTACAAGCTGGATCCGGAGGGGGAACGTGCTTACAAGATGCGCTCTCACAGTCCGGACATGAAAATCCCGCCAACTCTTTTTGCCATTCGCGAAGCGGGAAATGGGCGCATGGCACTCACCGACCTGAATAATGTGTTCACGTTCTTTGGCGGGACATCCTGGATTCACGACGGCGTGGTTCTTGACAAAGGCATGGCGGGGAAACCGAGCGACTTCGGCAAGCTTTTCGAAAATACGCTGCGCTGGCTCTCGGAACCCAGCCTTAAGAATGGAAAGCTCGGAGGCTATGTTCAAGATTCCGCCAAGTTGCTTCACCCTCATTTTCGCAAATCCCCAGAATCATATTTTTCCGCTTTCGACAGTTATCAAAATCCTACTGCGCCGGGAAATGTGTACCGCGGATTGATCGGTGCCCGCACCACCTACTCGAGCGGCAAGGGGAGTGTGAGCGAGTACGCCGCAGCGGCAACAGAGGCGGGATTGGATTTTGTCATCTTCCTCGATGAGCTGGGCATGCTGACCGAAGAGAAATACCGTCAGTTGGAAGAAGATTGCCGGACGAGCTCGACTGACAAACTATTGCTGCTGCCGGGTTTCACCTTCAAGAACAATATCAAAAATAATATGTTCGCTTTTGGTCGGGACATCGTCTGGCCAAGTAAGGCGGCGAGTCAGTGGGTTGGAAAAGACCGCGATGAATTGAAACAGGCCTACTTTGATGATAAAGGGCAACTGGCGATTGCCTCATTTGACGTGTGGGGTTGGCCGGAAACGTTTCCGTGGAAGCCTGTCGGACAACGTTTTCGCAACCTGGGCTACTACAATTTCGATGAGCCAACGGCGTGTCCAGTGCGCGATCTCAAGTGGTTTGGCATCTTAGGGGTCATGACCTATGTCAACGGCAAGCTGGTGGAGGATCTGACGCCGGATTATCTCAACTATGCGGTGGATGGCAACCCACCACTCGCCTGCGCGGTGGATCTGGTGCAATCGCCACAGGAATTGAAACAGGCGGTAAAAGCGCAGCATTATCTGACACAAGTCGCAGCCAGTACGTTAAAGAATGTTCCCGCCGCCATGCAGTACGGCATGCAATATGGCCGCGCAAACGTCTACCCTTCCAGCGGGCCGCAGATTAAATCCTGGGCGGGTACTTTTCGGATATTCAGTTATGCCGGTGAACCCTTTGTTCCCGGACGGTACCGGATCCGTCCGCTCTGCTGGGTGACAAGCGATGTGGGAATCAAGGAGATCGTTATCTACTGCGATCGCAAACCGTTCCGTCGCTTCCTTTTGAACGGGGCGAAAGAATTCAAGCAGACGTTTGAGTGGGCTTACGATCGTCAGCGGACGCTGACAATGGAGGTCACGGATGTCGAAGGCCGCCGGGCATTGAGCGCCGGGTATGAATTCTGGGCCGAATCCAACTACCTGAGCTGGTGTGGTGATCGGCAGAATGGTGAGCTCTGCCATGGGCCGGTGTGGAGTTTTGTCCACCCGTTTGAAACCGGCAGGGGAGGCGGACTGGCGGCCGGCAGCGGTTTTTCGGTTGGCCCTACGTGGGATGGAGGCCCACCCGCACAACCGAGCATGTCATTTAATCTTCTACCCAGCTTCACGGAACTCGCCGAGGGACAACGGCCAATGGAAGGCGACGAGTGGCCGACCTGTATAGATGATTCGGTGCGCAATGTTGCGGCGCGCGGCGACCACAACTACGCGCCGGGCGCAGTAGGGAATTGCTACTCGACATATGGGCCAATCTATCCATCGGAATATATGTCCTATACGATGCGCCGGACACAGTATATCCCCAAGCCAGTTGGCCCGCTCCTCGATCTGCATGCGATGTGGGTCGAACGCTCCGGCGGTGCCTTGGACCTCTTTGAAGGAACAATGACTTTTCGCAAAGACACGCCGGCTCAGGAACTGAATATCCTGCTCATGAAGACGGTCAATTTCCCGAAGGGGGGCGGCAACATTCCGATTTTTGGTGTTTGCGAAAACCAGGACAGTCTGCCACGCTGCGGTTCGATGGAATCCTACGGCACAGGCGGAAGGTTCACACTGGCCCCCGGCGGCTTCACTGCAACCTTGCCCAGCGGCGAAGGGGTTGCATCCGCAGTATTCAATCTGGGCGATGCTCCCATCAACACGTTGCTCCTTAATAGCTGGTGGTACTTTCGCCTTCCGGTGCAGGGACGTTCCTTCAAAAAGGGGGAGACCATCTCCTGGCGCTATCTTTTCATGCAGGATGCCTTAAAGCAAGCCGATCACAGCATTTCCAGGGTGGAACGTCTCCGGCAGTACTACGGCCTCGATGGCAAACATGACAGCGGGATTCAGGTTAAACGCGGAAAATTGCTCTCCCATTTCGGCTTGGTGGATCTGGCCCCGGAAAACGGCATCGTGGAGTTCGAAGTACCCGCGCCGGACTTCGCCCTGCAATTGCCGCTGGGATTGCGCTTCATCGGGTTTAATCCAAACTGGACGGTTGGACAGTATCAGATCAGCGGTTATACGACTGGATTCTATACCAAGGGTAATAATGTCTATCGTAATTTGGCGACCGATGACCGCGACATGGTGTACTTGTCGGTCTATCCGGACAACATCCCGGTCAGTCATTCCGTGGTGGGGCACCCGGTTCAGTGCGATAACCCGAAGCTGATAATCGAGGTAACCCAGCTAAACGACAAGCCCGTTCAATGGCATGTAGCTGTAAACAATCCCACCGATAATCCGATCAGCGCCACCCTTCGTAAAACCATGAATATTCCCGGATTTGACTTTCCCGACACGAAAGTCGAAGTGCCGCCTGGCGGATACAAGGTTGTTTTCAGTCAGCTTCCCCCTCCCTTGCCTCCGCCGCCGCCCTCCCGTCCTCCTTCGATCAGGGCGAGACCGGATTTCCTTTCACTTGTGCCACGTGAAGGAGGAGGAAATGCCGTGCGCCTGTCCATGACATCCGTCGACAAGGTTGTGTCATGGCAGGCAGGTGCGTTCGTAAACCTTAAGAAGAAGCTGAAATCCGAGGACGGCAAGCCCTATCGTGTTTTCGTAAGATTCGATGCAAGGCATATCGCTGGTTCATCGAGTCTGAGCGTCCGACGACCATGGGGAGGTTCGACTGCCGTCAATTTTTCGCTTTCCAAAGACTGGAAAAGCTATTCCGGCACTTTCGAGGGAGACCCTGACTTCGCGTCTGAGGACTTGGTTTTTTCAATGACAGTAGATTCGTATGCGGGCAATGGCACATGCGAAATAGACAATGTCGTAGTCCAGAGGATTGACAAAGGCGGCAATCCCATTGGCGAGAATCTTGTGGCTAACGGATCATTCGAACAAAACCTTGAGAACTGGTCCGGTCGTGCGCAAGATGCCCAAAAACCATAACGGCAATTTAAATTTTAATGAAGAATATTATCGTTCCTAAGGAAGTTATCAGTGGTAATTTCTAGATTGCGAAAATAATATAAAGATCTGAAAGAATTCCGTGCTATTTAAAACGGTGAACAAAATAGGAAAGACTGTAAATTGAGGAGGAACAGTCGAAAGGTAATTTGAAGATTTGGTTTTTTTTTAATTTTAACAAAAACAATAAATCGCCAATTTAAGAATTCTGAAAAATCAGAGTTTTGCACTTGGCTCACAGGAGAAATATTTATGCGTTATCATGCGGGAAATCACATCGTGTCGTTCGGAAAAAAATTATCCGTGCTGTTGCCAATGCTGGTATTGACTGTTTCCGTATTCGGACAAAGCGTCAACTTGGTCAAGAACGGCAATTTCAGTGAAGGTACAAAAGAATGGATTCCCGGAGCAACCGGACAAATCGACTCGAAAGTCTATAAGCAGACCAAGGATGCGACCGACACCAACAGTTTAAAAGTTACCTCCACCGTGACATGGGTCGTCGGGGAGCAGGTCAATATCAAAGTTGAACCCAATGTCGAATATCATGTCTCCGTGTGGGTGAAAATGGAGAATGCCGCTCAGACTCATGTCAAACTCCTCTGGCAGGGTGCCGACGGCAAATTAATCTCCACCGATTACCTGTTCGGCGGTACCGACGGTACGTCAGACTGGCAGGAGAAGACTGGAATTTTCAAATCTCCGGCAAACGTATCTTCCTTAGACTTTGTCTTCTTGAGCGGCGGCAAGCCGGAAACCCCTGGCACACTCTGGATTGACAGCGTAGTTATCGAAAAGCGCGCAAGCGCAGCCACTTCAAATGCTCAATGATGCTTATGTCAATAACGGAAGTTTAATGAAAATATTTATCTGAAAAACTATAGCAGTCAGGGAAAAAACGACGTTATCCGGAGTTTTGTTCTGATTTCACAGGCATCCCACAGGATGCCAAGGTTGATAGCTGTATAGACTGAAGGCTGTTAGGTTTTGA
>JBAWXM010000272.1:0-7316 GCA_037144075.1 Lentisphaerota bacterium
TTGGTTTTTCCGGCAGTTGTTCGCCTTGAGCAACTGCTAAAACACGTTCCTTATCGCTGCTCAACAACAATCTTTCGTATAATTGGCTGTTTATCTGTCGTTCCAGTTGCCTTGATGTCCAGTTACTCTTGGTCGCCTCGGCGAGGTAGAACATTCTTTTGCTCTCATCTGCAATCCTGATTATCAGGCGATATTGAGTCCAACTCAATTGCGAACGCAGTGCGTTCGCAATTGGAAAGACCCTGAAAAATTGACGGCTCAATTCTAATTGTCTGATAGAGAAACTCGTACCGTATTCCGGAACAAGTTCGTTAGAGAGATTTTTTATTAAGTAGGCGCCATATTCAGCCCGCTCTTTGCCTTGCTGTTCTTCTTCAAAGATATTTTTACCAATGTTCCAGTACATTACAACCCGATGAAAATCAACTGACCGCAATGCATTTTTCTGTGCATCCTCGATAATATTCTTTAATCTGAAGCACAAAAGCCGGGCGGATATGATTATTTTTCTCGATCATTTTAACCTCTTATGAAGCTCTTGGAACGATTACTGCATTCTCGTATCATAACAGCGCCCCATTAATGATAAATTTATTGAAGAGTAAATTAGTACCTTGTCAGAGATAATCAAGCTCATTCTTGAATAAATGATTTTATGAAAAACGGCATCAAATTTTAGCTTTGACGTTTTCGCTGCTTGCATAAAATAGCCATTATATTATTCATATTATAAACCAAGGAAATTATAAAATATTTGAGTTGGAATTATACTCTGCACGGCTGAAATTTTAACAATAGACGAACAGGATTGTGGATTGGATTTTTTCGATCCAACTGATCGGCGATACCCACATCGCCGGAAGGAGGAACGGAAAAATACAGCCGCAAGGAGCTCAGCGCGCCAAAGCATGTTGAAGTTGATTTTGAATAAAATCATTCAAACTTTGATGATGCAGTATTGCCTCCGCATGCAACTTGCTGTGCAATTCTGGATCAACCCGCAGAACAAAACGACCAGAGTAAGGCTTTTCCGGAGCTTTGCCCTGCTCTTTGCAAAACTCCAGATAATCATCAACCGACAATTCAAATTCTTTCTTTAATTCATGAGCATTTTCACTCTGAAAAGTAATGGTGTCCCTGGTGTTGATTACCGTGCCGAAAAATATTTCCGCTTCTTCGTCAAATTCCACCTTTGCCGTATATCCTTTATAATTCATCATGGCTTTACTCCTATTTTCAATAAATCCTTTCTTAACTGATCCACCGCGCCCTTAACCGTTTCCTTCCTTGGATGCGGCCGGTGATAAACGCCGCGCCAGTCTTTGAGCGCGATTCTTACTCGCGAGCCGGCGCCCTCGGAAATTTCGGCTCCCAGCGCTATTAGCAAACTTTCAATATCCTGCCATGCAATATCGCTGCGGGTAGGCTTCTCAAAGATTTGTTCCAATGTTTTCCGCTGTTTTTTATTCATAATACTATATTATAGTACTATATGCCGATTTTTGCAATATTATGCATATTTTTTTATTTAAAAAAGTCCGGAGGTTACTGAATCATATACTGTCCGTATTATCGGATGATATACGCTGCCGGTGACGTTTGCTTATCGGAGGCTGTATGAAAATCGGCATCAAATTCTAGCTTTGGGGTTTTCGCTGCTTGTATAAAACAGCCATTATATTAATATTATAAACCAAATACAAAAAAATTAAATAGAGGCAAAATGTTAAAAATTGATCATGATTTCCATATCCATACCTGTATTTCACGCTGCTGTTCGGATGAACGCCAGTTGCCGGTGAATATTATTCCTGTCGTGAAAAAACTGGGTATTGAACGAATCGGCTTCACCGATCATCTGTGGGCCAATCCTGAATATGCGCCGCACGAATTTTATCTTCCGCAGACGGAAAAACAGATTGATCTGCTCAAGGAAAAACTGCATGGTGTCAATCCGGACGGAGTGAAAATCTATATCGGCTGCGAGGCTGAAATGATCGCGCCCGGCAAATTCGGCATTCTGCCTGCATTGGCGGAATCGCTGGATTTCGTCGTTCTGGCCACCGACCATTTCCATTTCAAAGGATTCGTTGAACAGCCGCCGACAGATTCCAACCGCGATATCGCCGCGCATATGCTGAAGTTTTTCCGCGCCGGCGCGCAATGCAAACTGGCGACGATTCTGGCGCATCCCTGCTTCCCGCTCGGCTACATCGAACGTTATGACGCGATCATCGCCACAATCACGGACAACGAATTTCTGGACAGTTTCCATGTTGCGGCGGAAAGCGGAGTAGCGCTGGAAATAACCGTCAGTTTTCTGCGCGATCCGGTCAAAAACCGGTTTTTTAATCTTGATACTCCGGTCAGGGTGCTTTCGCTGGCCAAACAGGCCGGGTGCAAATTCGTTTTCGGCAGCGATTCCCACACCATTGAGCGGCTGGGGCGCATTCATGAGCTGGAATATTTCATCCGCACAGTCGGCCTTACCGAAAGCGACATTCATCCATTCGCCAAATCATAAATTAACCACAGAGAAATTATGGACGACATGGACTGTGTGGACAATATGGACAGTCAACCACTCGCCTTCAGCATAGCTACTTGACAAAACGGTCTTTGGAGATGACTTTTATTTTGTCGCGCAAATCGGCGGCGCGCTCAAATTCCAGCGAGGCTGCGGCGTCCAGCATTTCCTGTTCAAGCTCTTTGACCAGTTCCTGAAACTCATCCGCGGTCAAGTCGCTGCCGCCGGCATATCCGGCAGGCGTTTCGCGCACGCCGAAGACTTTTTCAGCGACATCCTCGTAAGAATGTTTTTTATCTTTGCCGTCACCGGCGCTGACGGCGTCCATGATTGTGATGCGGTTGGTATTGACAATCGTCGTCGGGGTTACATTATGCTCGATATTGTACTGCTGCTGTTTCTTTCTGCGCGTATCACTGGTATTTATCAACGCCTGAATGCTGTTCGTGATTCTATCGGCATACAGGATCACCCTGCCCTGTGAATTTCTCGCGGCGCGGCCGGCCACCTGAATCAGCGATCTTTCCGAACGCAGAAAGCCTTCTTTATCGGCGTCCAGAATGGCCACCAGCGCCACTTCCGGCAGGTCAATGCCTTCACGCAGCAGATTGATCCCGATCAGGCAGTCAAAGTCGCCGTTGCGCAGTTTGGCCAGCACCCTGACGCGCTCAAGCGCATCCAGTTCCGAATGCAGATAACTGGTTTTCAAGCCAAGATTATTCAGATAATCCGCCAGTCTTTCCGCATTTTTCTTAGTCATTGTCGTCACCAGCACCCGTTCGCCGCGCTCCGCCGAAGCGCGTATTTCAGCCATGACGTCGTCAATCTGCCCTTCCAGCGGACGGATCTCAACCATCGGGTCAAGCAGTCCGGTCGGACGAATAATCTGTTCCACCGGTTCAGGGCAGTGTTCCTTTTCATAATTGCCCGGCGTTGCGGACACAAATACCAGATCGCCGTGCAGATTTTCAAACTCTGCAAACGTCAGCGGACGGTTATCGAGGGCGGAAGGCAGCCTGAAACCGTAGTCCACCAGCGTCTGCTTGCGGCTGCGGTCAGCTTTATACATTGCGCCAAGCTGCGGGATTGTCACATGGGATTCGTCAACCACCGTAATGAAATCCTTCGGGAAAAAATCGAACAGGCAATACGGGCGGCTGCCCGGCAGACGTTCGGAGAAATACATTGAATAGTTTTCAATCCCGCTGCAGTAGCCGATTTCGCGGATCATTTCCAGATCATACGTTACCCGCTGGTAAATCCGCTGTGCCTCGATCAGACGCCCTTCGCTTTCAAACCAGGCAACCCGTTCTTTCATTTCCTTGCGAATCCGCTGGATGGAAGTCTCCACCCGGTCGGGCGGCATGACAAAGTGCTTGCACGGAAACAGCAGCGCCTTGTCAACGCGGCTTTTCAATTTGCCAGTAATGCATTCATGCCTGGAGACGTTTTCGATCTCATCGCCCCAGAAAGTGATCCTGACAAATTCCTGCCGCTGCGGCTCAAAAACATCCACGGTGTCCCCTTTGACGCGGAACTGCCCTTTTTCCGGCCCGATGTCATTGCGCTCGTACTGAATTCCGACCAGCAGCCGAAGCAGTTCATTGCGGCTGATGCTCTGTCCGGCATGAACATTCACGCACATGCTCTGATAATCAGCGGGCGCGCCTAAACCGTAAATACACGAAACGCTGGCGACAATGATGACATCCCGGCGTTCCAGCAGCGAGGCGGTGGCGGAAAGCCGCAGCCGCTCAATATTCTCATTAATTCCGGCGTCTTTGGCAATATAGGTGTCGGTCTGCGGAATATATGACTCCGGCAGATAATAATCATAATAGCTGATAAAGTATTCAACCGCGTTTTCAGGGAAAAAAGATTTAAACTCGCTGTAAAGCTGCGCCGCCAGGGTTTTGTTGTGGGACAGCACCAGCACCGGGCGGTCAAGCTGTGAGATCGCGTTGGCCAGCGTGAAAGTTTTACCGGAGCCGGTAACGCCGAGCAGGGTTTGATACCGTTCGTGCTGCTCAAACCCTTTCAACAATCCGGCAATCGCCGCAGGTTGATCCCCGGCCGGGCCGAATTCAGAAACGAGGTTGAACAAACCGCTCATATTAGTCTCAATATTTTGGCAAGTCAGGTCAGTGTCGGCTCTTCACAACCATAAGTCCCATAAGTCCCATAGGTTTTATGGCTTCTCTCGCCGGACTTCACATTCTCACATCACCGGCTCTTTTCAATTCCCGGTATTCCCGCAGTGTCCTGGCGATGCCTTCATCCAGAGATATTTTAGGCGTAAAGCCGATTTTCTTCAATTTGGAAATGTCCATGCATTTCTTCAACATGCCGTCAGGTTTGGAAGAATCCCAGACAATGCGGCCTTTGAATCCGGCGGCGGCGGCGATCTTTTCCGCCAGTTCGCGGATGGTTATATCCGTGCCCGCGCCGACATTGACAAATTCCGGCGAATCCCAGTTCTGCATCAGAAAATAGATGGCGTCGGCCAGATCATCCACATGCAGAAACTCGCGCCGGGCCACGCCTGTGCCCCATACATCCACTTCAGCGCCGCCTTCATCCGCGGCGTCGGCAAATTTGCGGATAAACGCCGCCAGAACATGCGAATTATTCAGATCGTAGTGGTCATTCGTGCCGTAAAGGTTGCACGGCATGATGGAAATGGCGTTAAATTCATATTGTTCGGCAAAGTACTGGCAAAGCTTATAACCGGCCACCTTGGCGATGGCATAACCTTCATTCGTGGGTTCAAACGGCCCCTGCATTAAATACTCTTCTTTAATCGGCTGCGGACATTCGCGCGGATAAATGCAGGAACTGCCGAGAAAACAGAATTTTTTCACATTAGTCTTCAGGGATTCGTAAATGACATTGTTCTGAATTTCCAGGTTCTCCAGCAGAAATTCCGCCTTATGCTGCAAATTGTCCATAATCCCGCCGACTTTGGCCGCCGCCAGGATTACCACATCAGGTTTTTCCCGCTTGAAAAAAGCTTCCACTGAAGGTTTGCTGCGGAGATCAACATCCTGCCTGCCGCAAAGCAGAAGGTTGTTGTAGCCTTCTTTGCGAAAGCGTCTTACGATTGCCGACCCCACCATTCCGTGATGACCGGCAATGAAAATCCGATAAGACTTGTCCAGCATATCCGGTAGTCCCCAGTTATTATTTTTTGTAATTATCCGCGATAATCTTTTCATGCTCGGCAATTTTCATATCGCCGTCAACCATCATCTTTACGAGTTCATCGAAAGATACGGAAGGTTCCCAGCCGAGTTTTTCCCGGGCTTTGGTGCTGTCGCCCAGCAGCAGTTCAACTTCGGCCGGACGGAAATAAACCGGGTCGATTCTTACGAATTCATTCCAGTCCAGATTCAGGTAGCCGAATACTTTTTCCAGGAAACATTTTACCGAATAAGTTTCGCCGGTGGCGATAACAAAATCATCGGGTTCATCCTGCTGAAGAATCATCCACATGGCCTTGACATAGTCGCCGGCAAATCCCCAGTCGCGTTTGGCGTCCAGATTGCCGAGAAACAACTTATCCTGCAAACCGAGCTTGATCCTGGTGGCGGCGCGGGTGATCTTGCGGGTGACGAAGGTTTCGCCGCGGCGCGGGCTTTCATGATTGAACAGAATGCCGTTGGCGGCAAACATATTGTACGATTCGCGGTGATTAACCGTCTGCCAGTAGCCGTAGACCTTGGCGCAGGAGTACGGGCTGCGCGGGTAGAACGGCGTCGATTCCTTCTGGGGAGTCTCTACCACTTTGCCATACATTTCGGAAGACCCGGCCTGGTAGAATTTAATGACTTTGCCAGCCCTGGGCATATAATCGCGGATGGCTTCCAGCATCCTGAGCGTGCCGAGCGCGACAGTATCCACCGTATATTCCGGCTCTTCAAAAGACACCTTGACATGAGATTGGGCGCCAAGGTTGTAAACTTCATCCGGATTAACTTTTTCCATAATATGGCGCAGACTGCTGGAGTCGCAAAGGTCGCCGTAATGCAGAAACATCTTCGCGCCCTTGTCATGAAAATCCCTGAAATTATGGTCAATCCTGCCAGTATTGAAACTGCTGGAACGTCTGATTATGCCATGAACCTCGTAACCTTTTTCCAGAAGAAAATCTGACAAATATGATCCGTCCTGCCCGGTAATACCCGTAATTAATGCTTTTTTCATCAAAGACCTCGCTTTTAAAATAAAGTAATAACCCTTATAGTATATAGTTGTTATGACAGATTTCAACTCAAAATCATGTTCTCAATTATGAAATTTAAACCAGGCGCAAAATATTTTCCAGATGTGGAAACCGCTGACGATGAGGGGTTTCTTGGCTATTCGCTGAACATCAGGACGGAAATGCTGCTGGAAGCATACACCAGCGCCATTTTCCCGTGGCCGGTGGATGAGAAACATGTGCTATGGTTTTCCCCGCCGCAGCGCGCCGTGCTGTTTTTCGACAAGTTCCGCATTCCGCCAACCACGCTGCGCGAACTTAAAAAGAAGGATTTAACTTTCAGCGTCAACCGGCATTTTGAAGCAGTGATAAAAGGCTGCTCCGACTCCAGACGCAAAGACGCAGGCACCTGGATCACGCCGAAAATGATTGAAGCCTACACCAGATTCCATCAGCAGGACTATGCCTGGAGTTTTGAAGTCCTTGACGGCGGCGGCAAACTGTGCGGCGGACTGTACGGCGTGTTAATCGGTCGCTTTTTCGCCGGCGAAAGCATGTTCTACACGGAAAGCGGAGCGTCCAAGTTCG
>JBAWXM010000273.1:0-7309 GCA_037144075.1 Lentisphaerota bacterium
AAGGAGTTTTTTCTTTAACCAGTGACAAATTTCTTGTCACTTACTCATGGTATCTCCATTCAACGGCAGTATATCCAATCAGATGTGGAATCCGCTCTGGCCGAAACCATGAATACAAATCAAAATAGAAACTTAATATACCCATGGAACTTTAAGATGAAATTAGGAAAAATAGCTCTGCTGCTGCTGGCCGCAGTCCCGTTGACTGCCCAGGAGACGCTCAATCTGAAATTCGACCGGCCGCAGGAAGTAAAGATCGGGAACAGCGCCGTCAAAATCGACGGCTCATTTACACCGGATAAATTTCTGGCTTATGGAGAAAGTGGAATCAGCCTGCCCGCGGAGAGCCTGGCCGGCTCTTCGGGAACCATCTTTTTCAAATTCAAGGTGGAGAAATTCAAAGAACCGGTACTGGCTCCGCGCTATCTCATCACGCTGCGCACGAAAGGACGGCTGACACTGGGATTTCATACATTTCCGAATAATCCGCTGCTGCATTTCAGTTTCACCGATCAGACCAATAAATATTATTTCAAAACCAGTCAGCCTTTAAAGTTCGATCAGGTTTATCAGGCGGCAGTCACCTGGGACGGAACCACGATACGGGTATATCTGGATGGAATACTTCAGGCGGAAGCCAAACAGCCGGCCGCGGTGGAAAAAATCAGCAATCTGAACATCGGCCCTTATAAAGACGGCTGGATAGCGCCCAAACCGTGGGGCAACGACTGTTTCGCCGGAGAACTGCGCACCTGGAATACCGCGCTTCCACCGGAAGCAATCGCGGCTGTCAGCGGCGTTGAGAGCAAACCGCTGGCGCAAAGTTATCCGGCCTTGCTGGTCGCGCCGCAACTGGCTGGCGCACCGCCGCAACTGGATGGAGAATTGAATGATCCGGCATGGCAGTTTGCCGCCGGCATGGTCGGGGTTACCGACGGCAGGACACCGCATAAAAGCTGGGATCTGCCGCCGCATTCCTTCAAAATCATGTGGGACGCCAATAATCTGTATATGGGGTTTGATACGCTGTTTCCCGGACGGGTGGCGATCAAAGCCGGAGATACCCGCACCGACAAGGAACCGGAAGTGTGGGGGGATGAATCCTTTGAATTCTACCTGCTGGTAAACGGCAAGTTGTACCGCTTTGCCGGAAACGTTGCCGGCGGTTTTACCGAATGGCTGGGAACCGACAGCAAGTGGAACGGACAATGGACCTATAAGACTTCGTTAAAAATGCGCATCGACGACCGCCAGCTATGGCAGGGCGAAGCGGCCATTCCATGGTCAACCCTGGGCTTGAGCGGTCCGCCGGAAACCCCGGTTAAATTCAATTTCTGCCGGACATGGCGACTGCCGGAAACCGGAACTTACAGCTCCCTCGCGGAAAGCGGCCAATACAATATGACCGACCTGTTCCCTGAACTCTATTTTGCGAAAACTGCGCCGGTCATGCAGATAGTGGAGCAGAATAACCCGAATATGGGCAAATTTGAACAGAAAATAAAGTTTGCATCCGGCCGGAGTGCCAGCGTAAGATATCAGGTTCAACTTGCCCAGGCCAACGGTTCCGCCACACCAATTACGCTGAATGATAAGATTTTCACTTTGCAGAAAGACATACCGCTGACGGAAAATTTTTTCATGCCGATCGTCAACACCGGCTATGACCGGCTGCTCTTTACTTACTCTCAAGGGGAGCAAGTACTGATGCAGGAAATTCTACCCTTTCAATTGAATGAGGAATATGTAACTGCGGCTCCGCGTTTTCTTCATGAGCAAGTCGGCTTGACGGTGAAACTCAGCATGTTGTATGGCAAGTTCGGCAAAGATTTTACGGGACAACTGCGCTTGACCGGTCCGGACGGGCGTGAAGTCTATCAAAGCGCGGTCAATTCCGAGTCTGAAATTCCGGTTAAATTCATCCGCGCCAATCCGGCCGGACTTTATAAAGTAGAACTCCTCAATGCAAAAGACGGGAAAAGCATTTTCACCCGCGAGTTTAATTATCCCGGCATCGGCGCCTGGGAGAAGCTGACCTTTGACAACCGCATTATTCCACCATTTACAGCGCTCAAGACCACTCAGGGGGCCAACCGGCTGGATGTCACGATGTGGGGACGCAACTACCAGTGGAATCAGCAACTATTCCCGAATCAGATTGTAACTCAGGGCAAAGAGCTGCTCAGCGCTCCGGTGGCGCTGGAAATAAATGGTAAAAAAGTCCCGGCGGCGGAATTGACCACCGGAATAACGGCTGACCACCGTGCTGAATTTACCGCAACAGCTCAAACCGCCGATTACCGGATCAATGAAAAATCCTGGATTGAATATGACGGAGTACAGTGGAACCAAGTCAGGATTCAGGCAAAGGCCAACCTGAAAGACGTTAAGTTAAAAATAGAACTGCCGGCTGAACTGGTAAAGTATCTCCATACATCCGACAGCTTCTCCTGGGGTACCAAACTCACCGAGACAGTCAACGAGGGAGTGCGCTCTTTCCGTTTCTATCCGGCAGTCTGGCTTGGAACCGAAGATAAAGGACTTTGTTTCTTTGCCGAAAGCCGCGTTAACTGGAAGTCGCCGGGCAAGGATACTTATCAGATTGTGAAAAATAAAAATACCGCGACCCTGGAAGTCAGGCTGGCCGGAGAATTAAAAAAGGGCGAGGAGTTTGCTTTCGATTTCGGCCTGCTGGCCAGCCCGGTGCGTCCGTTCCCGAAAAACTATCCGCTGAACACTTTCTCCAGTCACTTTTCCGCGCCGATGAACCGGCCCGGCAAAGCGCCGGCATCCAATATCCTGATCGCCGACGCCAACGGCGAACTGGGCGGTTACTTCGGCGATCTGCCGAATCTGGAGAAAAGCCCCAACGGCAAATTTATGCGTGAAAGCATCGCCTTGATCCAGAAATTCGGCGGACGGGCAATCCCTTATACATGCGACCGCTATCTTTCCAATGAATATGCGGAAGTGGCCGCGTTTAAAGATGAGTGGAAAATCAGTCCGGACCTGACTTTGGACTACATGCGGGACGGACAGAAATATTTCCTCTACGACTGCTGCCCGACCACCGGAGCCAATGCGTTCTACATGTATAAATTCCAGGAAATGCTCAAGCGGTTCAAGCCGGACGGGATCTATTTCGACTTCGGGATCGCGCCGTTCTGCAGCAATAAGGAACATGGCTGCGACCAGCGCAGTCCGCTGCTGGGTCAGCGCGAATTTTATCGGCGGATCATTCTCTGCCAGCTGGATGCCGGCATTAAAGAACCGGTAATTGTGCTGCATAATACCGACTCCGTGCAACTTCCCGCCATTACTTTTGCCACCCACCTGTTCAATGGCGAACACATTCGCCAGGCCAGCAGTACCATGCTGCACAACGGCAAAGATATTCTGGATAATTATGACCTCCCGATGTTCGCTTCGGAACTCAACTCATTGCCTTTCGGCCTGACCAACAGCATTTATATGCCGACAGACAAGTTGATGACGCAGTACGGCGGCGGCAGGGAACCGGAAGACCTTTATAAATTCCGGATGACTAAAGCGGTCATGGCGGGCGGCCTGATACACAACACCATACCGGCGCTGACCCGCTGCCATCATGGAATTTACGACAAAGTAGTCCGGATTTATGATGATTTCAAAGTGCCGGAAGCCAGATTCTATGGTTACTGGGAACATCCAGCCCTAGTCAAAGCAGGAGAGGATATCTATGTGAGCGTTTATCGCCATCCGACGGAACCGAAGGCGCTGGCGGTGATTTCCCACGTCGGCAAGGCTCATCAGGATCAGGAAATCGAAATTGACTTCGACTCCAGACTGCTCGGACTGAAACCGCTTAATCATGCGACAGATAAGATGAATGCACCCGATCCGGATTATGCGGAACTGGACAACCGCTTAAAGCAATATAAAGTTCCGTATACCCGTTCGCCGTTAAAACTTGGCGATTTCGGCAGCGAGCTCCGGTCAATTAAAAATAATCAACTGAAGATGAAGCTGAACCATCACAGTTTCGCAATCGTCGAACTGACTGAATAAGTGCAATAATATATACTCTGCACGGCTGAAAATTTAAAAATAGATTGCGAATATTTTGAGAACCGGCTCGTATTCCGGGAGGCTGCCGATACCGGGGTATCGAAGGCCTAGCAGAGTGCGAATCCAAACTAAAAAGATCGCAATCCTGCTCGTCTATTTTTAAATTTTCAGCCGTGCAGGCTATTCCCGATGCAAGCATACGAGGTATTACGCCAGAACTCCCGCGTCCTTCGGGCAGGTCGAAGACTTGTTTTAGCATCTGCGATGCAGAGCATCGAGGAATTTACCCGCCTTTGATTAATTTTTTTCACCTTTCAACAAATTGCCAGATTTTTTGTTAAAATAGTTAAATTCAGTATTGACAAAAGACTTTATTTCGTATATACTGAGTACTAGTAAACGTTTACTACATGATATTCGCAATGCTAAAAAGGCGGTATAATGAGAGTTACAATTAAAGATGTAGCACTGGCAACAGGAGTTTTTCCTTCGACCGTATCAACAGTGCTGAACAATAAAAAACATTCCAGGATTTCTGCTGAAAAACGGGATTATATTCGAAAAGCGGCGGAAGAAATGGGGTATCGTCCGAACAGGCAGGCGTCATGTCTGCGGAATAAGAAGAAACCGGCAATCGGGGTTTTTCTTCCGAAATGGCAAACCATACTTACCCTGCAAATCATACAGGGCTTGACGGTAAAAGCCAATGAGCTGGACTTGCCGTTAAGTTTCTATTTCGGTTTGAATTCAACGCATTATACAGAATTTATAGATTCCATGACGAATGGCAGAAATTCAGGGATTATAAGCTATGTTCCGGTTTATTGCGCTGACCGGGATATAAGTCTCGGGAAAATCAAGGAATACCTTGATGCGGAAGGGCGTGTCATCGCCTTGAATCCGTCTCAGATCAGCCTGCCTGCTTCATCTTCTATCGAAATGGATGAAGAGCATGGCGGACGACTTGCCGCCGAATATCTGGCTCGGCAGGAATGCAAAAGTTTTGCGGTGATTGTTTATGAAAATCCGTTGCATATACAGCGGCAGCGCGCGTTTCAGCAAGCGTTGAGCGACGCAGGAGATAATATTACAGTCTTTGCCAGCAAAGGCAATGAACAGAGCAACAGAGAGCAGGAACCGCGGCTGTCTGAATTTCTCCGGCATTGCGCAAAGCCCTGCGGCTTGTTTCTCACCAGCAGCAGCTTTACACTTAATGTACTGGCGGCCGTATGGAAAAGCCGCTTCACAATCGGGCAGGAGATCCGGATAATCGGTTATGACTATTCGGCAACAAATCTTAATGTGCCGTATTTCCCGGAAATCGTGCAGCCGTTTTACGAGATGGGACGATTAGCCATAGAAGATATGGACAGACTGCTTAGAGGTGAAGTAGCGATATCCCGGCGTTTATTACCCGATATCAGATATCCTGACCAATTATTAAAACCAAAAGAAGGGAGCATATAGAAAAGTATGAAAAAGTTAAACAAATTTACACTTGTAGAATTGCTGATTGTGATAGCGATCATTGCGATTTTAGCTTCATTGTTACTTCCCGCATTAAACAAAGCCAGGGTCAGAGCCAGGACGTTGAATTGTCTTTCAAATTTAAAAACCTGCGCGGCCGTGACAATTATGTATGCAGATTCGCACGGCGGCAATATAATAGCGAGCTGGCCAAGGACAGTCAAAGGAGAGAACGTCAACAGCTGGGTTGACTGGATGGAAGTAAGCGGCGACATTGCCCCCGGCGGCGCCAAATATGTTTCCTGCCCGACCAATCTTCAGAAAGCACCGCAATACGGTATTCTTAATACAACCCGGAACTATGAGATATACGGCATGGGACACCTCGCGTTCTATCCTGCCGACCCGGCAATCAATATATCCGTCGGCGCCAGGCATGCGATTAATATCAAACGCGTGCGGGGGGCGTCACTCTTCCCGCTTCAGTTCGATTCGATCCGGGTCGATGTTCTGGACGGCGTGCAGTCTTTCATTTTGGCGGGCAATACGACTTACAACACTCAAATCCGCCATAGCAATAAAGCGAATGTGTCCTTTGCCGACGGCCATGCGGGAACACTCAGCAAAATGGATTTGAAAAACGTATTGACGGTAAGCGGATTCCGCAATGTCAGCCGTTGTTACGATATCGATTTAAAACCTTCATTCTACTGATTAAAACTCTCTGGAGAATTCAACAATGTCTGTTAAGTATTTACTGTTTATCGCGATGACTTGCGTAATTATTTTCACGGTTCCGGCGGATTCCACGGTTGACGCCCGTCATCAGGAACGCCGCAAGCCGTTGAATTTGATTTGTGCCACAGATGGAATGGAAGTCACGTCTTTCGGCAAAACCATTGACGAACTGCGCGAGCGCATGGAAATGTTCAATAATACGCAAGTATCAACGATGTTCATCTGCCTGAGCGGATCTTTCGGCAAATTCTTTTATGATACGAAAGCGGGAGATCCGTTTCTGGATAAAACATTTTTTAAAGACAATCTGACGCCGGACATGATTGCCAAAGGTCTTGATCCGCTGAAATTCATGATTGATATTTTTCATGCGAAAGGGCGGCGGGTGATATGTTCATTCCGGATGAATGACACGCATGACTACGCACACGCCACGGATTCAAGTTACTATAAAGCATGGACATCCAAATTTAAACAGGAGCATCCGGAGTTACTTTGCGGCAAAAAGAGCGATTCCCTGGCGATCGGCCGCTGGAGTTCGATGGATTATAGTTCGCCGCTGGTGCGGGCGGAAATGGTTAAATATGTCAAGGAAGTCTGTGATAATTATGATGTGGACGGGATTGAACTGAATGCGTGGCGCCATATGCCTCTATTGAAAAGTGTGGCTTGCGGCGGGTCCGCGTCCCGTGAAGAGATCGAGGGAATGACGGCAATGATGCGTGATATCCGCCGCAATGCCGACTTTGCCGCGAAAAAACGCGGACGCCCGATTCTGATTGCGGCGAATCTGCCTGATTCGCTCGAATTTTCTCTGGGACAGGGGTTTGACCTGGAAACCTATATGCGGGAAGACTTGATTGACATCTGGACGGTCGGCGGGTATTTTGTACTTAATCCTATAGAGTACAGCCTGGAATTGGGGAAAAAATACGGCATTGAAGTTTGTCCGGTCTTATACGAGTCGCGGATTTCAGATATCCCCGGCGTGCTTTATCCAACCGGGCCGGGCTGGCCGCCTGCCGGCACTAATTTAATGCGCCATACCATGGAAGCC
>JBAWXM010000274.1:0-7305 GCA_037144075.1 Lentisphaerota bacterium
GGTTAAGGTGTATTTTTTGGTTGCGGCTATGCCGCGCTAAGCCTTTCGTGGTTAAGGTGTATTTTTTGGTTGCGGCTATGCCGCGCTATGCCTTTCGTGGTTAAAATGTATTTAACTGAGGTAATTTCAAAAGTAGTAAGAATTCAGGAGCCGGGAGTCAGAATAATAGGAGAACGAACTGGATTTGAGTTAGAATTTCATTCTGAATTCTGGGTTCTGTCTTCTGAATTCCCGTAAAATGCGCGTTTTGCAATTGGCTCAACTGCTTTATTTGATCTTTTCAATTGCCGCTTTCTTCGTCTGTATACGCTTCAGACGTTTTAAATCAAACTTGGCTGAACGGTCGAAAAAGAAAATGCCGTTCTGCTCCTGAAATACGTCGGTCAGTTGAGTATAACAATAACCGAACATCAACGGATTATCCAGCAGAACATTGCATAGTGCCTCAAATCTGGAATAGAACTCTTCCAGCGATTTCGGGGTGTCGCCATAGCCCCAGGAGGCTTTGCCGTCGGCAGACGCCGGGTTCCACTTAATGCCGCCGAACTCACTGTTGAAAAACGGCTGGCCGCGATAAGGAATGTTCCAGCCCGGCGCGTTTTGAAACGGTTTACTTTCGGCGAGGCCGGTATGGTGTTCCGCCTGCTGCGCCGGATCCTGGCAGTAGTCATGACAGTCGTAAATATCCGCTTCCGGCACCCGGTGCGCATAGCCGGACGCATCCAGCACCGGACGCGTCCGGTCCATGGCTTTGGTTGCCAGAAACAATCCGCGTGTGATGTCATCCAGTGACACGATCCGGTCTTCAACGGGCATTCTGCCGGTCTCGTTCAGCGGACACCAGCCGATAATGGACGGATGGGAATAATCACGTTCCAGCACTTCCAGCCATTGAGTGATAATGGCCGCGCCGGGCTGATAAATCAGCGGATCGGGATAGGAATTTGCTTTAGTGATCCATTTTTCAATGCCCCAGTCGCCGAATTCCCCCCAGACCAGATAGCCCAGCCGGTCGGCATGGTACAGGAAGCGTTCTTCAAAGACTTTCTGGTGAAGTCTGGCGCCGTTGAACCCCGCCTGCATGGATAATTCAATATCACGGATGAGGGCGGCTTCGTCCGGCGCGGTCAGAATCCCGTCCTTATAATATCCCTGATCCAGCACCAGCCGCTGAAAAACCGGACGGCCGTTGATCTTCACTTTTTTGCCTTCAATGGTAATGCCGCGCAGCCCGGCGTAACTGGCGGCGCTGTCAACAATCCGTCCGGAAGCATCCAGCAGTTGCAGTTCAATATCATAAAGAAACGCCTTGCCCGGCTGCCACAATTTCAACCGTGATACCGGTACCGGCAGCTTCAGCGACGGCGCAAAGTCCTGGCTGGCGGCAACTTCATCGCGGGAAATTTCCCCTTTGCCGTCTTTCAGTATCGCGACGATCTTATACCCGGTCGCGTTGCTGGAAACCGGCTGTTCGATCCGGAAACATTTTCCGGCGATGTCCGGCGTGATGCGCGGGCGGCGCAGATGGATTTCCGGCACCGGCTCCAGCCAGACCGTCTGCCAGATTCCGGTGGTCCTGGTGTAGAGGCAGCTGTAACTTTCATATAGATCGGACTGCTTGCCGGACGGTTTCAGCCAGCCTTTCAGGTCCCGGCATCTGACCACCAGCGTAATTTTACCGCCTAGCCCGGCGGCGCTGCCGAGATCAAAGGTGAAAGGCGAGAAACCGCCGCGATGCCGCCCGGCTTCCGCGCCGTTCACCCATACGGTGGTGTCAAAGTCCGCCGCCTGGAAGTGCAGCAGTATTTTATTTTCCCCCCAGCTTTTCGCCAGTTTGATCTCCCGGCGATACCAGACCGCGTTCATGAAATCGGTATTGCCAATGCCGGACAGCTCCGATTCCGGACAGAATGGAACCGTGATGCGCCGGCCGAGTTCCCGGTCTTTCAGGCCGCGCTCAAGGCCGGAATCGCCGGAATCAATTTCAAACTGCCATTCGCCGTTCAGGCAAAGCCATTCCTTGCGGACAAACTGCGGACGGGGATATTCACTTCTCGGGATTGACATAATTTTATTCCTTCAATAAAAATTATTACATAGTTGTTTATACGTTATAAATTAAATTTATACTCTATAAATTTTCAATCTAATAGAGTATATTATCATTATTAAGATTTATGAATACACAAAATTCGCAAAATGATAAGGAATATTATCATGCATGAAGATATTTACACGTTGCCGGAGCCGCCCGTCTGGCTGCCGTTTAAAGTGCTTATGTGCGGGATATCCTACTGTGACGGCACTTACCGCATCCGCCGCACGGCTGACACGTCGATGTTTGTTTTTGAGTATATCCGGAAAGGCAGAGGCCGTTTGCGGGTCGGCGCCGATGTGTACGCGCCTGAAGCCGGGGATGTCTATATTGTCCCGGCCGGTTCCGACCATGAATACAGTTCCAGCTCGGAATCACCCTGGGAGAAATTGTGGTTCAACGTTTCCGGCGAACTGGTCTACTCGCTGTTGTCGGCCTACAAACTCAACGGCATTCATCTGATAAAAAATTGTCCGGTGGAAGAACTTTTCCTGGAAGGCTTAACCATCGGCAGAAATAAGAGCGAAAACAGCCATTTTAAAATCTCCGGCATCCTGCATAAAATCATTGCCGGGATCGCCGGAATACTGGCCGCACATCCGGGCACCGGCAAATCCGCCGCCGGAATCGCTTTGAAAAAATATCTTGACGCCAGGATTGACCGGAATGCCGTATTGTCCGACCTCTGCCGCCTGATCGGCAAATCCCCGGCGCAGACGCTGCGTATCTTCCGCAAAGACTGGGGCAATACTCCCTGCAACTATCTGCTGGAGCAGAAAATGAAACTGGCCGCGCAATATCTGGAAAACACCTTCAAACCGGTAAAAGAAATAGCCGCCGGATTAGGCTTTGAAAACGAGTATTATTTCTCCGCCATCTTTAAAGAAAAAACCGGACTCTCCCCCCGCTACTACCGCAACAAAGTCCGCGAAAAAACATAAAATTGAGTCGGCACAATGTAAATTACTTGATTTTTGCTCATCTAGCATTTGTTTTTTCTTGTGCAATTATCTCTCTATTTTTCAAAAACATCCAGATCCGCCAGCGAAAACACCGAAAGTCAGGGTGTCTGCGGTAAAAAAACTGTTCCTCCGGTCATTTCTCCGGGAGGCTTAATTTTTACAGCTGTTCCAGCTACAAAACATATTGCATTCAGCGGTCAAAGCATTATAGTAGAAAAGAGGCGTTATCCCGGGCGGTGGAATAAGTTGCAATAAAGCGTAAAACCGCACAGAATAGAAGCTTATTGGCAATAAAGGTTTTTAATCCATGAAATTAATTGAACTTGCGCCGCGCAAAGCCTTGAACAAGGCGTTTTTGAAAGTTAAGCCCAGCCGCATTGATATTGAAATCTTCAAAACTAAACTCAGCCGCCTGATCGAAAAGATCAACGAAGACGAAACCGAGGAGTTCCACAAAAACCTCGTTTCACAGTTTCTGCGGGAGACTTATTACGGCGATAAATATTTCATCAACACCAAAGGCCGCAACGATCTGGTCATTCATACCGGCAAAGACGCATACAGCCCGGTCGGCGTCATTGTCGAAGCCAAGAAACCCGCCAACGCCGCCGAAATGCTGCGCGGAAACAGGATTAACACCAAGGCGTTCCAGGAACTTGTGCTCTACTACATGCGCGAACGCATCGCCGCCGGCAACCTGGAAATCAAATACCTGATCGCCACCAATATCTATGAATGGTTCATCTTTGACGCCGCCGTCTTTGAAAAAGCGTTTGCGCGCAACAGCCGGTTTGTTAAATTGTTCAACGACTTTGAAGCAGGGCGGCTGGTCGGCGCCAATACCGATTTCTTTTATAAACAGGTGGCCGAACCGGAAATTGACGCCGTCGAAAACGACATTGTTTTTGCGCGCTTTGACATCCGCGACTATGAAGAACCGCTGCGCAACGCCGACAAGCGGGATGACAACAAGCTGATCGCCCTGTATAAACTGCTCTCACCCGAACATCTGCTGAAACTGCCGTTCGCCAATGACAGCAACAGCCTCGATAAAACGTTTTATTCGGAACTGCTGCACATCATCGGCCTGACCGAAACCAAAAACGGCGGCAAAAAACTCATTGAACGCAAACCGGAGGGCGGACGCGATTCCGGCGCGCTGCTGGAAAACGCCGTCAACCAGCTCGACAGCCTGGACAAAATCGCCCGGCTGCCCAATCCGCGGCAGTTCGGCGAAACCCAGCCGGAACGGCTCTTCAATGCCGCCCTGGAACTGGTCATCACCTGGATCAACCGCGTGCTGTTCCTGAAACTGCTCGAAGCGCAGCTCATCAAATACCACAAAGGCGACGACGCTTTCGCGTTCCTCAACACCGGCAAAGTCCCGGATTACGACGCTTTGAACAGCCTGTTTTTCCAGGCGCTGGCGAAGAAGCCGGAGGAGCGCGGCGCCGCCGTAAAGAAACTGTTTGCCAATGTGCCATACCTGAACAGTTCGCTGTTCGAGCCGACCGAACTGGAGCACAACGGCGTGTTCATCAGCCAGTTGAGCAACGAAAAAATTCCCGTGCTGGCCGCCACCGTGCTGAAAGACGAACGCGGCAGAAAAAAGAGCGGCTCCATGGACACGCTGGAATACCTGTTTGAATTCCTCAACGCCTACGATTTCAGCAGCGAAGGCTCCGAAGACATTCAGGAGGACAACAAGGCACTGATTAACGCCTCGGTGCTCGGACTGATTTTCGAGAAAATCAACGGCTATAAAGACGGCTCGTTCTTCACCCCCGGCTTTATCACCATGTACATGTGCCGCGAAACCATCCGCCGGGCCGTCGTCCAGAAATTCAACGCCGCCAAAGGCTGGAACTGCGAAAATATCGACCAGGCGTTCGATAAAATCACCGACAAACCGGAAGCCAACGCCATCATCAACAGCCTGAAAATATGCGATCCCGCCGTCGGCTCCGGACATTTCCTGGTCTCCGCCCTCAATGAAATCATCGCCGTCAAAAGCGATTTGAAAATCCTGCTGGACCGCCAGGGCAGAACCCTCCGCGACTACCAGTTCGAAGTCGTCAACGACGAACTCATTGTGACCGACGACGACGGCAAACTCTTTGAGTACAATCCCGGCAACAAGGAAAGCCAGCGCGTCCAGGAAACCCTGTTTCACGAGAAACAGGCCATCATTGAAAGCTGCCTGTTCGGCGTAGACATCAATCCCAATTCCGTTAAAATCTGCCGCCTCCGCCTCTGGATTGAACTGCTGAAAAACGCCTATTACAAAGCCGGCGGAAACGGCGCCGAACTCGAAACCCTCCCCAATATTGACATTAACATCAAGTGCGGTAATTCCCTCATCAGCCGCTACGCGCTCGACACCGACATTAAAAAAGCCCTGCGCAAAAGCAAGTGGACCATCGCCAGCTACCGCTTCGCCGTCATGGCCTACCGCAACGCCGCGAACAAAGACGAAAAACGGGCCATGGAAAAGATCATTAATGACATCAAAACTGACTTTGAAACCGAAATCAACCATACCGACAAGCGTTCAATCCGCGCGGAAAAACTCGGCAACGAATTAAACACGCTGCTCAATCAGCGCGACTTTTTTGAAATATCCAAAGCCGCGAAGAACGAGCAAATGAAGAAGGTTAAAAAGCTCACCGCCGACCTGCAAAAACTCGAAGCCGAAATCGAAACCATCAAGAGCAATAAAATCTATGAGAACGCTTTCGAATGGCGTTTCGAGTTCCCCGAAGTCCTCAATGACGACGGCGAATTCGTCGGTTTTGATGTGATGATAGGAAATCCTCCGTATGTAAGTGCAATGGAATTAAAGAAATCCTTATCTGAGTTGACATATAAGCAAATGAAATTTGACTATCAAACCGCAAAAGGGACAGTTGACTTATTCATTTACTTTTTTGAAAGAGGTTTAAAATTAATTAAAGATGATGCGCTAATTTCGTATATAACACCTAACCGATACTTATCGGCAAGCTATGGAGAAGCCCTGAGAGAATTTTTATTCAATCAATCTCAGATTATTGAAATTATTGATTATTCTGAAGTAAGGGTTTTTAAAGAGGCAAGTACATATCCAATAGTAACATCTTTAAGAAAAATTAATAAGCTAAATAAGTTATATTCAATTTCCATAGGCAAGTATGACGACAAAAACGAAAACTTAGTTTTCAAGAAAATTACATCAGAGAAATTGAACTATCTTGAAGGATTTATTTGGGGTTATTTATTAAATGAAAAAATGAACATTACTGAAAAGGTTATAAATCAATCTGTTTCAATAGTTAACTGCGCGTCAATTAATGGTACTTCTACTGCTTCAGAAGCTGATGATTATCACAAGTTGATAAATAATAAAACAGGTTTTAAGCTAATTAATACTGGCACAATTGACAGGTATGAAAGTCTATGGGGTAGAAGTGAGCTAACAGACAAGGGTGCGCGATTTCTGACTCCTTACCTTGCGAATAATACTGGAGAAATAAGTAATAACAGAATTAACCTTTATAGTTCACCAAAAATAATTTTAGCAAAAATCGCTATAAGGACGGAAGCATTTTATGACGCAAAAGGTGAATATGCGTCCATTAATACAAATTGCTTTCATTCTTTTGATTTATGCTTTGATCCTAGATATATTCTTGCTTGGCTTAACAGTAAGCTATTTCAATATACGTTTGAGTGTTTTTTTGAAGGTTTAAAGATGCAGGGAGGCTATTTACTTTATAGTTCTCCAAATGTTTCAAAGATGTTTATTAAAAAAGTTGATCCCAAAGACCAAAAATCAATCATAGAGGTTGTGGATCAGATTCTTTCCGCGAAGC
This sequence comes from Lentisphaerota bacterium, assembly GCA_037144075.1. Lineage (GTDB taxonomy): Bacteria > Verrucomicrobiota > Lentisphaeria > Victivallales > Victivallaceae > CAIPAT01. Next base: position 6,909 of record JBAWXM010000274.1, read on the forward strand.
AATCCGATCCTGGGGAGGACACGACAGCGCTGGAGCGCGAGATAGACCAACTGGTGTATGCGTTATACGGCTTGACGGCAGCGGAAATCGCGATTGTGGAGGGGAATGATAAATAGAGTACCTCAAGCTTCCAGCTTGAGAAAAATCGCAAGCAGGATGCTTGCGGTACTTTGGGGGGACAATATGCCGTGCCGCCGGTGCTCTTGAGAGGATAAGATTGCAGGGCGTGGAATTGAAAATAATGGAGCGCAAGATAGACCAGATGGCGTATGCGTTATACGGCTTGACGGCAGCGGAAATCGCGATTGTGGAGGGGAAATAGGGGAAGTTCAGGCGGAAGGTCGAAAGTTCTAAAATGCGGGAGTTCTAAAATTGAAGAAGTCAGTGGGAAGTGTTA
>JBAWXM010000275.1:0-7263 GCA_037144075.1 Lentisphaerota bacterium
TGAAAACGGTTCCACTTTCGTGCCTTTTCGTGCTTTTCGTGGTAGAAACGGCTGTATATTGTTCCCAATCTTCAGCGAAAACACAAAAGCTAAAGCGCTGTACCCCGATATTCCAGCAAAGGACACGAATTCGACCTAGGCTATCTCCTGCTTGCCGAATAGAGCAAGCGCAGAGCCTGAAAATACGGCGGTAATATTCACCAAAACTGAACCCTTCAAATTCCTGTCCGCAACAGCAAAATGAATTCCGCTATCGCCGTTCGCGTGAGAGTGGCGATACCGGTGTTACAGCCGCCAGAATTCTTTTTTCTCAGAGAAAATACTGCTTTTTTATCAAAACGACGCAAAATGTCCTGCCCCGCGCACTATTTTTCGCATGTTGAATGATTGTTATTATTGCCTTTTGAACGATAGAGGTTATTTTACAGGATGAAAAGAAGAGAAATTTTAATCATAAGGGACAGGCATGTTTGAACAAACCTTTAAGAATATTGACGACATATTGCACAAAGACGCGGGTTGCGGCAGTGAACTGGATTATGTTGAACAAACCTCCTGGATTTTATTCCTCAAATATCTGGACGACCTGGAACGCGACAAAGCCACCGCCGCCGAACTCACCGGCAGAACCTATACGCCGATCATTGACAAGGAATACCAGTGGAATACCTGGGCGGCCCCGAAACTAACTGACGGCAGAATTGACCATAACGCGCTTTCCGGCGATGACCTGGCCGACTTTGTCAACATCAAGCTTTTTCCTTACCTGAAGAAATTCAAGACCTCCGCCGAAAGCGCCGACACCATTGAATATAAAATCGGCGAGATTTTTTCCGAGTTGAAAAACCGCATCCAGAGCGGCTATAACCTGCGCGAAGTAATCAACCGCATCGACGAACTGCGTTTCCGCACCCATGCCGAAAAGCACGAAATGAGCCATCTCTATGAAGATAAGATTAAAAACATGGGCAATGCCGGGCGCAACGGCGGCGAATATTACACCCCGCGCCCGTTGATTAAAACCATTGTAAAAGTGGTTGCCCCCGAAATCGGACAGAAAATCTATGACGGCGCAGTAGGCTCGGCAGGCTTTCTGGTCGAGGCGTTTGAGTATCTGAAGCACAGCAAAAAACTCACCACGGACGATACCGTCACTTTGCAGAAAAATACTTTTTACGGCAAAGAGAAAAAATCGCTGGCGTATATCATCGGCACCATGAATATGATTCTGCACGGCGTGGAAGCTCCTAATATTGTGCATACCAACACCCTTGCCGAAAACCTGGCCGACATCCAGGAACGCGACCGCTATGATGTGGTACTGGCCAATCCGCCGTTCGGCGGCAAGGAACGCGCCGAAGTGCAGCAGAACTTCCCCATTAAAACCGGTGAAACCGCCTCGCTGTTCTTACAGCATTTTATAAAAATACTCAAAGCTGGCGGCAGGGCCGGCGTGGTGATTAAAAACACCTTTCTGAGCAATACCGATAATGCTTCGGTAAGTTTGCGTAAACTGCTGCTGGAAAACTGCAATCTGCATACTGTATTGGATCTGCCGGGCGGCACCTTCACCGGGGCGGGCGTTAAAACCGTGGTGCTGTTTTTTGAAAAAGGCGCGCCCACCCAAAAGGTATGGTTCTACCAACTGAATCTGGATAGAAACCTGGGCAAGACCAATGCCCTGAGCGAAAAAGACCTGGCAGAATTTGTCGTACTGCAAAAGACCAAAGCCGACAGCGAAAATTCCTGGTCGATCAATGTAAAAGACATTGACCAGACAACCTTTGACCTGAGCGCCAAAAACCCCAATAAAAAAGAAGAAACCGCCTTACGCAGCCCAGCGGAGATACTGGAAGAAATGAAAGCCCTGGACGAAGAAAGCGCTGAAATATTAAAATCAATAGGCGGGTTGTTATGAAGAGCGAAATCATATTATATCGGCCGGACGAATTAGCTGAGCATATTGAGGTCAGAATTAATGATGAAACCGTTTGGCTGAACCGTCAGCAAATATCCAATCTGTTCAACAGGGATGTCAAAACCATTGGAAAGCATATCAATAATGTTTTTCTGGAAGGAGAAATGGTCGAAGAAGCAACTGTCGCAAAATTTGCGACAGTTCAAAACGAAGGCGGCAGAATGGTGGAACGCCAGGTGGAATACTACAACCTTGATGTTATTATTTCGGTTGGATATCGGGTGAAATCCAAGCAAGGTACACAATTTCGTATTTGGGCAAACCGGGTATTAAAAGATTATTTACTAAAAGGCTATGCTATTAATAACCGAATGAACCGTTTGGAAGACAATATGGAAGTCCTGAAAAACAAGGTTCATGAAATAGACCTGCAAATACATACCCATCTTATCCCCACCCAGGGCATATTCTTCGACGGTCAAGTGTTTGATGCTTACGAACTCGCATCCAAAATTATCCGCTCTGCAAAGCAAAGCATTGTTCTGATAGATAATTACATCGACGAAAGCGCCATTACTCATTTAGCTAAAAAGAAAACCAACATAAAAGTGCTTCTGCTTTCCAAAAATATCAGCAAAACGCTCGAACTGGATTTAAAAAAAGCCAATGAACAATATGGCAATTTTGAAATAAAAACTTTCGCGCACAGCCACGACCGCTTTTTAATAATAGACCAAAACGAAGTGTATCACTTAGGCGCTTCACTCAAAGACCTTGGCAAAAAATGGTTCGCGTTTTCTAAAATGGATAAAAAGTCAGTGGAAAGTATATTAAATTCAATTTCAGGAATGATATGACAAACTTGGGGAAAAATATTTCTACCGAAGCTGGTGGCATGGATTCTCCCGGGAACGCCACTCTCCGCAGTGGCAAATCAGCCAATCGGGAGATTGGCGTTCCCAGGATGGGATGGGAAATAAAAACGCTGGATACTGAAAGCGCAGATATTTTAAACTCAATTTTGGGGCTGATATGAAACAAGGTTGGGAAATAAAAAAGTTAGTTGATGTTTGTATTGTTGAACGTGGAAGTTCACCAAGACCAATTGAAAAATATCAAACTGATCGCTCAGATGGTGTAAATTGGATTAAAATTGGAGACACTAAGGGAGTAGATAAATACATTTATTCAACAAAAGAGAAAATTACAAAAGAAGGTGCAGAAAAGTCTAGGTATGTAAAAGAAGGCGATTTTATTCTTTCCAATTCAATGTCTTTTGGGAAGCCATTCATTATGAAAACCGATGGTTATATTCACGATGGTTGGTTTGTTTTACGTTTACATAAATTCATTAATTCAGAATATTTTTTTAATCTTCTTTCATCACCATATGTTAATGAACAATTTCATAAATTGGCAAGTGGTTCAGTAGTAAAAAATATAAGTGGTGATTTGGTGAAGAAAGTGGTTCTGCCTATCCCCCCGCTCCCGGAGCAGCAACGCATCGTAGCCATCCTGGATGAAGCCTTTACCGCAATCGCCAAGGCAAAAGCCAATGCCGAACAAAACCTCAAAAACGCCAAAGAACTTTTTGATTGCATATTAAATGAGATTTTGTATGATAAAAGTTGGGAAGTAAGAGCGTTGGGTGAAATTTGCTCAAAGGTTGAGTATGGTTCATCAACCAAATCAAAACCAGAAGGGAAATTACCAGTTCTTAGAATGGGCAATATTCAAAATGGTCGTTTCAATTGGGATAGCCTTGTATATTCTGATGATGAAGAAGACAATAAGCAATACTTACTAAAATACAATGATGTTCTTTTTAATAGAACAAATAGTCCAGAATTAGTTGGCAAAACCGCAATTTATAAAAGCGAAATGCCTGCGATTTTTGCAGGTTATTTAATTCGTATTCACAGAAAAGAAGATTTGCTTGATGCTGATTATTTGAATTTCTACTTGAATAGCAAAATGGCAAATGAGTATGGGAAAACGGTTGTAATTTCAAGCGTTAATCAAGCAAACATCAATGGAACAAAATTAAAAACATATCCGATCCCTTTACCAAAATTAAAACAACAACAAGCCATCGTCCAAAAACTCGATGCCCTTTCCGCCGAGACCAAAAGATTAGAAGCCATCTACCAGCGGAAAATCGAAGATTTGGAGGAGTTGAAAAAGAGTGTATTGGCTAAAGCGTTTAAGGGGGAATTATGAAGCATATTCCCCATGCCGGGAACGCCGCCAACCCCGGGAACGCCACTCTCCGCAGTGGCAAATCAGCCAATCAGGAGATTGGCGATCCCAGGTTTAAAACTGCCAATCAGGAGATTGGCGATCCCAGGTTTAAAACTGCCAATCGGGAGATTGGCGATCCCGGGGTTAAAACTGCCAATCAGGAGATTGGCGATCCCGGGTTTAAAACTGCCAATCGGGAGATTGGCGATCCCGGGGTTAAAACTGCCAATCGGGAGATTGGCGATCCCTGGGTTAAAACTGCCAATCAGGAGATTGGCGATCCCAGGGGGAACCAATGGCATAGCCGGGGATATTTGCCGCATTTCGACAGCGCGGTCGCGGTACAGCACGTTACATTTCATCTTGCCGACAGTCTGCCGGAAAGCGTGCTGGAGCGTCTGGAGCAGGAGATTCGCTGTCTGCCGTCTGAAAAGCAGGATGCGGAGCGGCGTAAACGATGGGATGCCTGGATTGACGCGGGGCACGGTTCATGTATTATGCGGGAGCCGACGGTGGCGCGGATAGTGCAGAATGCGTTCCTTTTCTTTGATGGTCAGCGTTACAGGCTTTTAGCGTGGGTGGTGATGCCGAATCATGTGCATGTTTTATTTCAGCCGGTCAACGGCTGGACTGTGGCAAAAATTGTGGCATCGTGGAAGAAATTCACCGCGACTAAAATCTGTTCGCCCGGGAACGCCACTACACCCGGGAACGCCACTCTCCGCAGTGGCATGGATTTCTCCGGGAACGCCACTCTCCGCAGTGGCATGGATTTCTCCGGGAACGCCACTCTCCGCAGTGGCGAAAACGAATATGCCAATCGGGAGATTGGCGATCCCAGGGTAAAAACTGCCAATCGGGAGATTGGCGATCCCAGGGGTAATCCCGGTGGTAAATCCGGGGGTGGGATTAAATCTCCGGTTTGGCATCGGGAATACTGGGATCGTTTCATCCGGGACAGCCGGCACTATGAGCAGGCAGTGGAGTATATTCACCAGAATCCGGTAAAAACGGGGCTGGCCGCAACAGCAGCAGAATGGCCGTGGAGCAGCGCCAGTTTCAGCGGCATGGATTTTTCCGGGAACGCCGCTACCCCCGGGAACGCCACTCTCCGCAGTGGCAAAAGCGAATATGCCAATCAGGAGATTGGCGATCCCGGGGTAAAATCCGGCGATCCCGGGGTTGCCGCCGCATTCAAAGGGGAGGGACAGGTTGTCCCCTCCCTTGGACTCACTTTTACGACTGCCGGGGGGATTCAAAAGCTGCAATGCTGGAATACATCCGGCATATTGATGCAATAAAATAAATTGATAATCATATATTTGTTTTTATGATTATCAAAATAGTTTGATATGAACAGGTGGTTGTCAATATTTTGGGATTATGAATGAAAACCCAGGATTAAAAACCATCAAAATATAATAAGAAGATTGGAAAGAATTGAAGAAGCTATCCTGGATAAAACGTTTAAGGGAAAAATCTGTGACAATCTATTTGCAAGAATGCATATAGCTGTGATATATTTATAAATTATGGAACATATTCAATCTATCAATCCGAAACGCATCGCCTGGTGTTGTGCCGATTATGGCATTACGCCGGACGATCTTGCGTCTATATTAAATATCGCTCCCAATAGTATTGAGCGCGTAATGTCCGGAGAGGATGGTATAACCTTCAATCAGTTGCGCAAGGTGGCGGAGTATTTTAACCGTGGATTACTGTTTTTTCTGGAGGCCGGCCCCGTCAATGAAACTTTGGTGCATACGCCGCAATTCCGTACGCTTGCCAACCAGAAACCGGAGTTGAACCCAACACTAAAGAAACTGATTGAGCGGGTGGAGAAGCAGCGTGCAGTGTATCTGAGTCTGCTTGAAGATTTGGATGAAACGGAACGTCTGAGTTTTAATCCGCCGGATCTTTCGCGCAAAAGCGTGGAAGAAGCCGCCACAATTATCCGCAAGTGGCTGAATCTGGGAGACAAAAACGACTTTGACAAATACCGCGAGTCGGTGGAAGCACGGGGAGTTCTAGTATTCCGCAGTAATGGCTATAATGGCAAGTGGCAGATTCCCAAACAGGACCCCATTCTCGGATTTACTTTGTACGATACAACCTGTCCGGTGATTGTCATAAAGAAACAGCATTCCGAATCGCCGCAGTCTTTCACCCTTATGCACGAACTGGGACATTTGCTGCTGCACAAATCCAGTTCGATTGATGACGAGCATGATTTTCAAAGTCATCAGAGTTTGGAACGTGAGGCCAATGCTTTTGCCGGTTGCTTGCTGGTTCCGGATAATTTTCTGGCAGCCATTCCGGATGCGGAACGTCCGGAGGATGTTTCCCAATACGATGCATGGCTTGATAAACCGCGCAAGGACTGGGGTGTGAGCGCTGAAGTTATTTTGCGGCGGTTACTGGATGCCGGGCGGTTGTCTCGTGAACAATATGCAGCCTACCGGCGTTGGCGGGATATGAAAAAAGTGGAATCCGGTGATAGCGGCTCCAGATCGTATCGCCACCGTGAGCCTATTCACATTTTCGGGAATCCCTTCGTATTAACGGTGCTAGGGGCACTGAGTACCGGCCATATTACACTTGCCAAAGCCAGCAGTTACCTTGACAACCTGAAAATTAATGACCTGCATCAGCTGGAGAACTACTATTATGCAGGTGTTTGACGCCTCATCAATAATTTACGCCTGGGATAACTACCCGCAGCAGCAATTTCCCGGTTTATGGGATTGGCTTGAGAACCAGATTCAGGAAAATAACCTGGCGATGCCGATAGTTGCTTTTGAGGAAGTGGAACATAAAACGCCGGATTGTGCTGAATGGTTGAAAGATAACAATATTAAACTGCTTGAAATAAGCAGCCTGATTGTAAATGACGCCAATCGCATAAAAAAGCTGCTTGGCATAGAGGAAGACAATTATCATGCCAAGGGAGTTGGCGAAAACGATTTATTCATAATTGCAACGGCAAGAGCCCATAAAGCAGAATTGATATCGGATGAAGAACGGCAGGCACTCCCTCCGCAAATCCCGGCAAAAAGAAAAATTCCGTCTGTGTGTTCCATGCCGGAAGTATCAGTTCCTTG
>JBAWXM010000276.1:0-7241 GCA_037144075.1 Lentisphaerota bacterium
TAAAAATGAATTGCGAAAACGCAGTCTGCATATTAAACGACCGGCACAGCATACCGGGTGAAGTCTTTTTCAAAGAAGGGCATGGCGGTTTGACGACAGTTTGCGTCAATAATAAACACGCTTCGGCGGAAATTCTGCTGCACGGCGCCCATGTAATGAGTTACACTCCTCACGGCGAGAAACCGGTGCTGTGGATGAGCGGGTCCAGTTATTTCCAGCCGGACAAGCCGGTGCGCGGCGGCATTCCGGTGTGCTGGCCATGGTTCGGCGGGCATCCGTCCGACAAAAACAAACCGGCGCACGGTTTTGCCCGGATCGCAGACTGGCAGGTGGTGGACACCGATACCAGACCGGACGGCACCCTGGTGATTCTGCAATTGACGGAAAAAAATATTCCGGCGAGCTTCCGCGAGTTTCCATTTGATATCAGAATGGAAGTGCTTGTCGGCAATGAATTGCATGTGTCACTGGTGATAGTCAATACCGGCAAAGAGAAGATGAGTTTTTCCGCCGCGCTGCACAGCTATTTCAACGTCAGCGACATTGCGTCGGTTTCTGTTGAAGGCCTGGAAAACTGTAAATATCTTGACACGCTGGATCACATCTTTAAAGTGCAGAAAGGCATAATCACTTTCGATGCGGAGACCGACCGCGTCTATTTGAACACGCAGTCAGCCTGCGTCATTGACGACCCCGGTTTCAGCCGCCGCATCAGGATTGCCAAGAGCGGCAGCAATTCCACCGTTGTCTGGAATCCGTGGATAGAAAAATCCAAACGCATGCCTGACTTCGGCGATGAGGAATACCACACCATGCTGTGCATTGAAACAACCAACGCGGAGAATGATGCGCGAGTCATTGCTCCGGCCGAAAGACATACCTTAAAAGCAATTATCGGGTTAGAAAAGAAGGAGCGCGGACAAAAATGAGTTTAATTATTGAGCAATTCAAGAAGACTTACGGCAAATCTCCGGTTGCGGTTTCCAGGGCTCCCGGCAGACTGGAAATTCTCGGCAACCACACGGACTATAATCAGGGGCTGGTGCTCAGCGCGGCGGTGGCTCAAAGCACGGAATTCGCCATCGCCCCGGTTTCCGGCAGAAAATGCGCGCTTTGCGATTTCCGCGACGGCAGCCTGGTGGAATTCAATCTTGATGAAATTGATCATGCCAAACCGAAAGACTGGAGCAATTATGTCAAAGGCATGATTGTCGAGCTGCGTAAACGCGGTATCGAAGTCGGAGCTTTTGAAGGCGCAATCCTGAGCACGGTTCCGCTTTCCGCCGGCATGAGCAGTTCCGCCGCGCTCGAAGTTTCCGCCGGATTCGCGTTCAGCGCCGCCTTCGGCATTGAACTGCCGAAATCCGACTGGGCCAGGATCGGGCAAGGCGTGGAGAATCATTATATCGGCGTTTCCTCCGGCCTGCTCGATCAGTTCAGTTCGATTTTCGGCCATCACAACGCGCTGATTCTTTCCGATTTCCGCACGGTCGAAGTACTGAAAACAGTCAACCTGCATGAAGGTTATGTGCTGGTGGTGGCAAATTCGATGGTCAAACACAATCTCGTGGACTCCGAATACAATACCCGCCGGAAAGACTGCGAAAGCGCCGCCGCTAAGATCGGCATGGTGGTCAAGTCAGTCAAAGCGCTGCGCGACGTCACCCCGGACATGCTGGAAAGAAATGCTCACCTGCTGACCCGTCAGGAATACCGCCGCGCACTGCACATCGTCGGCGAGAATGACCGCGTTCTCCGCGGCGTGGAATTTCTGGAGCAGGGCAAGATCGAAGAATTCGGCAAGTTGCTGTTTGAATCACATCGCAGTTCGATAGAAAATTTTGAAAACAGCTGTCCGGAGCTGGATTTCCTGGTGGAGCAGGCCAAATCAATTCCCGGCTGCCTCGGCGCCCGTCTCAGCGGCGGCGGATTCGGCGGGATTTCAATTCATCTGGTAGCAGAATCGGAAGCAGATACCTACTGTCAGCGTCTCGCAACCGCATTCAAACTCCAGACCGGCAAAGACGCTGAAATGATCAAGTGCGCAATCGGCGAAGGCGCTTCAGTCGAAAAGTTTTAGCGCTTTTCAACACCGCGCAAAATTTAAACATCCCGTCCGCAATCATTCGCGGACGGGAGATTCTTCTTTTCAGATACGAAAAAATACGTCCGGCAGATTGAAATTTCCTGATTTACGGCTAAATTAATAGTTTGAAAAAATCCCCGCCGGTTATATGCTGTTATTCCTTAGGGGACGTGAGAGATAAAAAAATTAAGGAGATGTATTACATGACGAATAATCATTCAAAGCATAAAAATCACGATCATCATAGCGATGAAGCGAAAGCGGCTGATTTGAAGGACGAAGCCGTCAATGCTGAAACTGCGGTTCAGGAAGATGAGGCCGCCAGCGGCGAGGCTGCGGTGGAAGCGGTTGAATCCAACCTGGATTTGCCGGTGGAAATCTCCCCGGAACAGCGGATTGCGAGCCTGGAAGAGGAACTTGCCGCCGCTCATGACCGCCACCTCCGGCTGCAGGCCGAATACCAGAACTACCGCAAACGCGTTTCTAAAGATATATCCACGGCCAGATTCCTGGCAATAGCTGAAGCCGCAATGCCGTTCCTTCAGGTTTGTGATTATTTGAATATGGCGATGGGCGCGGCGGAAACATCGGACAACCTGGATGCTATCCGGCAGGGTTTGAAGATGATTATGGGCGAGTATCAGAAAGCAATGGATGAACTCGGCATTGTGAAAGTCAACGCCGCAGGCGAACAGTTCAATCCGGAATTGCACGACGCATTGGCGCACGAGGCCTCAAGTGACGTCCCTGAAGGTAAAGTAATCAAACAGTGGAATTGCGGCTACAAACTCGGCGAAAGGCTTCTCCGTCCCGCCAAAGTTGTCGTAAGCAGCGGCCCGGCAAAAACCGAAGATAAGCAGGAAGGTTGAAAAGATTATGGCTACGACGAAGGATTTTTACGAACTGCTAGGCGTCAGCCGGACTGCCACTCCTGAGGACATCAAGAAAGCATACCGCAAACTGGCGATTCAATTCCACCCGGATAAAAATCCGGGCAACAAGGAAGCCGAAGAAAAATTCAAAGAAATATCTCACGCGTATGAAGTCTTGAGCGACAAGACCAAGCGCGCGCAATACGATCAGTTCGGCCCGGAAGCATTCACCAGCGCCGGTCGCGCCGCCGGGCCCGGCGGCGCAGGCGGCGGATTTCATGATCCGTTCGACATTTTCAGCCAGGTATTCGGCGGCGGGTTTGGCGGCGGCGGCGGCAACAGCGGCATTTTTGAAGACCTTTTCGGCGGCGGCGGTTCCAGGCGCTCACCCAACGGCGCGCGCGACGGTTCCGACTTGCGTTATGATCTGGAAATTGATTTTGAAGAAGCCGTTTACGGAGCTGACAAGAAAATCAGGATACCGAAACTTTCCGGTTGCGATCACTGCAATTCTTCCGGCTGCGAACCGGGCTCCGGCCGTACCACCTGCACGCGGTGCGGCGGTTCCGGTCAGGTATCCATGTCGCAGGGATTTTTCAGTGTCAGACAGGCTTGCCCATCATGCCAGGGCGCCGGTCAGATTATCCAGAATCCATGCAAGATATGCCGCGGAGCCGGACGGGTTCAGACTGAGAAAACGCTCCAAATTCACATCCCGCCGGGCGTTGACACCGGATCCAGACTCCGCGTCGCCGGTGAAGGCGAAGGCGGCGTAAGAGGCGGCAGTGTCGGCGATCTGTATGTTTTTATCCATGTCCGCGCTCACGAAATTTTCCGGCGCGACGGCAACGATATCATCTGCGATGTTCCGATTTCATTTACAGTGGCAACCATTGGCGGCATCGTCGAAGTGCCCACTGTTACCGGTAAAGCCAAAATGAAAATTCCGGAATGCACCCAGAACGGCACGGTACTTCGGCTGAAAGGCAAAGGCTTCCCGTCTCTGCGCGGCGGGGCCCGCGGCGATATGCACGTCCGCATCTTTATCGAAGTGCCGAGAAACCTGAGCCGTGAACAGCGCACTGACCTGGAAAATTTCTCATCGAAGCTGGTTGAATCAAGAAATCATCCGCTCCGGGAGGAGTTCGTTAATAAGGCCAAGCGGTTTATGACCGGAGATTAAAACCGGAAGTCGGAAGTCAGAAGTCAGAATAAAAACTGAAAGACTGAATACCGGAAGCTGGAAGCTGGAAGTCAGAATGACTGCTCCAGCGGAGCGATATATTAATAGCAAGAAGAGTATTTAACAGGAACCGGCTAATGCCTAGAAAAGACGATGACCGCAATCCAGTGCTGCTGACCAACAAAAAAGCCTTTCACGACTATATTGTAGTCGAAGCGCTGGAAGCTGGAATAAAACTGCATGGAACGGAAGTAAAAAGCTGTCGCGAGCGCGCTATTTCCGTTGCCGATGCCTTTGTCAAAATCGAAAAAGGACAGGCTTTTCTGTACAACGTCAATATTTCGGCATATTCGCACGGCAGCGTTTTTAACCATACTCCGATGAGCGTCCGCAAGCTGCTGCTGAACCGCAAAGAAATTCTCAAGCTCGCCCAGCAGGTCAAGGAAAAAGGCTATACCATCATTCCGCTGAAATTTTACCTGAAACACGGCCTGGTTAAAGTTGAGATCGGTCTCTGCAAAGGCAAAACCCACGGCGACAAGCGCGACACCCTGCGCGAGCGCCAGGATAAACTCGAAACTGATCGTGCCATCCGTAATTACAACAAATCCTGAACCGCCTGAAAAATGCTTGATTTCTAAAGAAGTGTTAGAATTAGCAATCATCCTTGAAATCCATAGTTCTATTATCTAAATTATCTGTTCACTATAAAATGATATAATACTGGAATAATAAATTTTAAATGAGCAATGTCAGATATTCGAAAACAATACTGTTGATCCTGGGCCTGGGCATAATCCGCTTTTCTGAAGCAAGCGCATGGTCTCAGGAGACTGAAAAACCTGCAACGGCAGAAAATACTGCCGTGATGCCGGCCGCCGCGGAAAAGGATACTCCGGCTATTGACAAGGCTGTGGAAACTCCAGCCGCCGAAGCTATCTTATTGGGCGGATTCAGGCAGTCATTCAAACCGGGAAATCCGGATGCCGGATGGCGTTATCTGTGGAATGCGGCAGGAGAAATCGGCAAAGCGGCACACTACCGGCCGCTGATCTGGAATAAATGTGGCGCTTATACTCCGTCAGCCAATTTTCCGGCAGGGTCACCCGCAAAGGGTTTGATGCTGGACATGCTGTCCGGCTATCCCGGCCAGGGCAGCGCGTCAGCGCCGGATAAACTTGATCACTATGCGATTATCGCCTATACGATGCAGGCGGACAGCAAAGGAAACGTCTGGCTGACAGACGGCAATATTCTTAAGCCGATCGGCGGCGAAAAGGAAACTATTGACCTGCAAGTTTATGTAAACGACACGCTGAAATATTCCGACAATATTGCAACTGCGGAGACGCCGGCGCTGTTTCAACAGGAGCTGGGCGAACTTAAAAAAGGCGACACCATCTATGTGGCAGTCGGCCCGGACAACAATGACGCTGAAGATATGTTCCATCTGGATTTCAACCTGAAAGTACTGCCTGCCGGCGCAGAACCGGACGAACCGCTGAACATGATAAAACCTCCCGCCGATATCCCTGATGTTAAACGTCTGCCCGGCGGCAGACCGAACCCCGCGTTCCTGCAAAAACACGAGGAATTCATCCGTCAGGCGTCGGAAACCAATCCGAACGTGCTGTTTCTGGGAGATTCCATCACCGCCGGATGGCTTGAAGCCGGCAGGTCAATCTGGAACAAGCATGTCGCCGTTTACAAACCGCTCAACCTCGGCATAAACGGCGACCGCACTGAAAACGTGCTGTGGCGTCTGTCCAATGGCGAAATAGACAAAATTAAACCTAAAGTGATTGTGCTGATGATCGGAACCAACAATCTTTACATGTACAGCGCTGATGAAATCTGCGAAGGCGTTACCGCGATACTCAATGAACTCAATGACCGGCTGCCCGCAAGCAAAATTCTGCTGCTGGGCATACTGCCCCGCGCAAAATCGCCGGACGCTAAAGTCCGCGCCAAAATCCGGCAGATCAATGAACAACTTGCTAAAATGGCGGACGGCAGGGATATCAAATTCCTGGATTTCGGGCCGGAACTGCTCGAACCTGACGGATCAATCAGCGAAGAAATCATGCCGGATTTCCTGCATCTCAGCGAAAGCGGATACAATACCTGGTTCGATGAAATGTCGCCGTCTCTTATCGAAATGCTCGGCCTTGATAAAGAGTGAATGACAATGAAATTTTCAGCCGTGCAGAGTATCAAATACAAATTCCTATACGCTGTACTTAACCGGCTGCGCCGGAACTTTAAATCCATTCTCGCACAAAGGCGTCCCGCAGTCGCGGGACTAACCTGAGAGTTAGCAAAGGCACAAAGAAATCCATTTTTTGTCATGAAAGACATGAAGAAAATTAAGGCAAGAACTTCTATCTTCATCTCTTTCCGGCTTGTTTAATCTGTCAAGCCTTCCTTTGTGTCTTTGTGCCTTTGTGGTTAAATACAAATTCCTATACGCTCAAGTTATTTGAGGAATAATACGCATGCGCATGACAGATGTTGCCGGTTGCACAGTTGATTATTGCAAAAAAATCCCCGGACGCTGACGGCCGGGGATGGTGGGTTTAACCGGGACTGTTCAGACTGCTTTGATGGCGTTGACCAGAGTTGTTTTGTCCTGGAGTCCGACGAAAGAACTTACTACTTCGCCGTTTTTCAGGATGAAAATTGCGGGAATGCTTCTGACGCCGAATTTGGCGGCAATGTCCTGGGCTTCTTCGACATTGACTTTGGCGATGACGGCGGTATCGCCGACTTCCGCCGCTACTTTATCCAGGACCGGTCCGAGCATTTTACAGGGCCCGCACCAGGTAGCCCAGAAATCCACCAGCACGACTCCGCTTTTGGTTACTTCGTCAAAATTTTCAGCGGTAAGATGTTTTACTTCAGCCATGATAAAATCTCCTTATTCTTTTAATTTAATGGTTAAATCCAGTATTGTTTTTACAGTATCACTCATAATACCCCATTCGCCGGATAATTCAATCCGGCAAACGATGGTCTCTGAAAAAATATTTCTGGATGCGGGTTGTCTTTAGGAGCCGTAAAGAAATAACCTTTACATCTTCGCGCTTCTCCCGAATGCCTT
>JBAWXM010000277.1:0-7205 GCA_037144075.1 Lentisphaerota bacterium
CAGAATCCAGAATTCAGAATGAAATTCTAACTCAAATCCAGTTCGTTTTCCAATTGTTCTGACTACTGGCTCCAGAATTCTGACTACTTTTGAAATTACCTCTGTATTAAATGATTTTTTTATCTCTGAAGTCATGAATTGTTGATTATGCAGGAAAAACAGTCCCTGGTTTTTGTACTCATATATTTCCCATGTTAATTGATTTCTTTAACTGCTTGTGGTATTTTATACGAAGGTTGTCTATTAAAAAAATTATATCGTGACTTCTTTTATCAAGTAAGATTACTTCATGAATAAATGAAATTGTCAGGATTAAACGGGGAAGAAATACTGGAATAATGCGCAGCAGACGGAATTTTATCACCCCATCATTATTTTATCTTGGCGTATCCGGCCTCATCGCGATAACGCTTCTACGGCTGATCACATCTTTCATGGCCAATCCCATAATTGATTACATCTGTTATCTTGACTGCACAATGGCTCTTTTAAAAGGTCTGGACTGTTATGAGATAAGCAATCTGTTTCTGCACGAATGGGACGGCCCTTTGATTATTTACCCCGGAATGACTTTATATTTTATCCCGTGGACGTTCATCAGCGTAAAAATATCATCGGTGATTTACTATGCTCTGACCATCTCCGTGACCGTTGTAAATTTCGTTTTGATCTTTAAAATTACAGGCTTGCTTCGGCAGATAAAGTTTAAACATCCGGACAAATATACCTGCCTGTTTTTTCTCAGCGGTTTTCTGTTCATTAATTCATCTCCGGTAATTATGTGTCTCCGCCACGGACAAAGCCCGACATGGACTATTCTTGGCATATTGCTTTTTTTCTGTTTTACTAAACCTCATTCAAAAACACTGATGCTTGGATTGGTAGCCCTGATGAAGTATTCCATGATAACAACATTTGCTCCTTTGCTGTTCGCCAAAAGATATTATTCCATCTGCATCGCGGCTTTTGCCATATTTTCTTTTCTTTCATTTTATCTTGTTTTTTGCGGGTTTGACCCGCTCGTATACTATATTCACTATGTCAATGTTTTAATGAAGAGTATCGACAACGGATACAACTCTTTCAATGTCAGCGGGTATAATATGCTTCAGATTGATTTCTTCAGGATAGACTGTCTTAACTGGATTTGCAAACTGCTGCTGATTGCGCTGGCATTGTATATATTTTTCATCGAGCGCAGGCGCGACGGAATTGGACTGAATCTGCTGCTGCTGATATTTTGTATTTCAATGCTTATAAGTTATCACCGGCTTTATGACGCCGGCATTATTATTCTGCTGCTGTTGGTGAAAATAAATTTTCTATTCAGGAGAAAAGACTGGATTCACTTTGCCGGCTGTGCCTTTTTTGGTTTATTATACCTTGTACCGCTGGATGTGATGTTTAAAATATCCAACTATCTGGGGGCTTATCCGGTGGTCAGCAGAATATTCCATACATGCAGCTTTAAAGGTCAATATCTTCATTTGCTGCCGCTGCCTTCATGGTCGATTATAGCCCTTGCCTGCTATGCTTTCTATCTGTATAAAAAGACGGATGATGATTTTATTTTTGATTTAAATTTCAAGATTAAAAACCGCGGCGCAAAGTGATCGCACCGCTTGAACCCGGCTTCATGGTAAAGTTAAATTTCTCATTATTGGCATACTGTCTTGAAAATACTGCTATCTGGAATAACTTTAAGCATTAATTTTAAATTAACAGGTGGTTGAATGCTGGAATATATCATAAAGCGGATGGGACTGGCGGCGCTGACGCTGTTCATCATCATGGCGGTCAGTTACACGCTGCTGCGCTATGCGCCAGGCGATCCGACCAAAAGCTCGATCATGGGGGAGACGTCGGGGGAGGGAATGTCCGCGGAAAAAGGCGCGTTCGCCCAGAACCGCTCCATGCGGGAAAAACTTTTTCTGGACAAGCCGGTTTACATCGGGTTCATATTCTGGCTGAATGGCGTTGTCCGGCATTGTGATTTCGGAACTTCGGCGTCGGTTGACTCCGGCCGTCCGGTGACCGATATCATTATGGAACGTCTGCCGGTGACGCTGCAGCTCAATGTTCTGGCAGTGCTGGTCACTTATCTGCTGGCTATTCCGCTGGGAATCTATTCGGCGGTCTATGTGGATACTTTCTTTGACCGGTTTGTGACATTTATGATGTTCTTCCTCTATTCGCTGCCGGTGATCTGGGTGACGCTGATGCTTCAGGCCACGCTTTGCGAAGGCGGCAGCTATCCGCTGTTCCCGCTGAAGGGGCTCAGTTCCGCCAATACGCTGGGCATGAGTTCATGGGAGATTTTGTGGAATTCCGCAAGGCATTACGTACTGCCGGTGGTCTGCCTGTCTTACGCCGGTTTTGCCGGCTTGTCCCGTTACGCGCGATCCGGCATGCTGGAAGTCATCCGGCAGGACTATATCCGCACCGCGCGGGCGAAAGGCGTGCCGGAATATCAGGTGATTTTCAAGCATGCGCTACGCAACGGCATGATCGTGCTGATTACGCTTTTTTCCGGACTGCTGCCCGGACTGGTGGCGGGGAGTATTATCATAGAATATGTTTTCAGCATTCCAGGCATGGGTTCGCTTTCACTGCTGGCGCTGAGCAGCCGTGATTATCCCGTCCAGATGGCGCTGTTCTCTTTTGCCGCCGTATTGACATTGGCAGGCATTCTGCTGGCTGACCTGATGTATGTTATGGTTGATCCACGCATCTCTTTTTCCGGCAAACGCAGTTGACCTGCGCAACTTTGCATGACCGCTTTTCCCGCCCTTGGTCTATGGACTTTCACGGACGACATAGACATTGAAAAAACGGCCGGGGTTTTATCCCGGCCGTTGATTATCAACTTACTTTTTAGCTGTGCTCAGATATCCTGACGCGGCGTGTAGTGGGTGTGGAGCAGCTCGTGCGCTTTATGGCTGCCGGGCTTGCCCAGGAATTCGGCATACAGTTTCTGGATGTGCGGGTTCTGATGCGATTTTCGCAACGGGAGTTTTTCGTCCGCCTGATAGATCGCGTTTTTACGTTTTTCCAGGATGGAAGTATTGCCGTGAATATATGGCTGTCCGCCGCCGTTGAGGCAGCCGCCGGGGCAGGCCATGATCTCGATGGCGTCGTAATGGGCTTCCCCTCTCTGTATTTTCTCCAGAACCTTGCGGGCATTGCCCAGTCCCGAGGTAACAGCGGCTCTAACTTCTATGCCAGCCACGTTGACGGTGGCCTCCTTGACGCCTTCCAGGCCGCGGACGGCCTTGAAATCAATTCCCGGCAGATCCTGTCCGGAAATCCAGTCGGCGGCGGTGCGGAGCGCGGCTTCGAGCACCCCGCCGGAAGCTCCGAAAATTATTGCCGCTCCGGTGGATTCGCCGAGCGGATTGTCATATTCTGCAGCTTCCAGCCGGTCGATCAGAATGCCCGCTTCCTTGAACATGTCAGCCAGTTCGCGGGTGGAGATCACGATATCCACATCTTTGACCCCGTTATGAGTGAATTCTTCACGGGACGCTTCATATTTTTTGGCCAGGCAGGGCATGACCGATACGACTATAATTTCTTCCGGTTTCTTGCCGATCTTCTCAGCAAAATAGGATTTGGCGATAGCGCCGAACATCTGCTGCGGCGATTTTGCGGTGGAAGGCATGTAGACCAGTTCAGGGAACTGGTGTTCCAGGAATTTTACCCAGCCTGGACAGCAGGATGTCAGTATCGGCAGATTCTGCTTTTTCGTAAGTCTTTCGATCAGCTCGGTGGTTTCCTCCATGATCGTCAGGTCAGCGGCGAAGTCGGTGTCGAACACTTTGTCGAAGCCAAGCAGTTTCAGGCCGGCGACGAGCTTGCCGGTGGCAATCGAGCCGGGCGCCATGCCGAATTCTTCGCCGATGGCGACACGGACGGCTGGAGCGGTCTGGACAATTACCGTTTTGGTTTTGTCGTTCAGGGCGCGCCATACGTCATATTTATAGTTCATTTCAGTCAGCGCGCCGACCGGGCAGACGGCTACGCACTGTCCGCAGAACGTGCATTTAGTGTCGGTGAGCGGACGCATCGCGGCCGGAGCCACAACGGCGTTGAAACCGCGGCCCACGCCGGAGAGAATCCCGACGGTCTGCATTTTGTTGCAGGCAGTTTCGCAGCGGCGGCACATGATACATTTGTCCAGGTCGCGGACGATGGACTTGCTGGACAGGTCAATGTCATAGGTGGACTGTTTGCCTTCGTACAGGACATGGTGCAGATCCATTTCCGCGGCCAGCTTCTGCAGTTCGCAGTTGCCGTTCTTTTCGCAGGTCAGGCAGTCTTTCGGATGGTCGGACAGGAGCAGGTCAAGCAGTGTTCTGCGGGCGTTGATTGAACGGATAGTGTTGGTTCTTACCACCATGCCTTCCATCACCGGGGTGCAGCAGGCGGGCGCCAGGTTTTTCCGGCCTTCGACTTCGACCACGCAGATCCGGCAGGAGCCGGTGGTGTGGTCAATGTCGAAACAGCTTAACTCCATGTGGCAGAGCGTCGGGATTTTTATCCCGATTTTGTTGGCGGCGTGAAGAATTGTCGAATTCTTCTTGACTGCCACTTTGATATTATTTATCGTCATGTTAATCATGTTGTCTGTTCTCCGTAATTTGCTTTAGCTTCAGTTTCTGTCTATGGCGTGGAATTTGCAGGTCTGGTAGCAGACGCCGCACTTGATGCACTTGCTCTGGTCAATGACATGCTTGCTCTTGCGCTCGCCGGCGATGCAGGCCACCGGACAGTTTCTGGCGCAGAGCGTGCAGCCTACGCAGTTGTCATTGATTACGAAAGAGATGAGATTCTTGCATGCTCCGGCCGGACATTTGTGATCCTTGATATGGGCCTGATACTCTTCCGGGAAATTGGCCATCGTGGACAAGACCGGGTTCGGAGAAGTTTGCCCGAGTCCGCACAGCGCTGTGTCCTTGATGATATTGGACAGCGTTTTCAGTTTGACCAGCGTGTCCTGGGTGCCGTTGCCGTTGCAGATGGTTTCCAGCATTTCGTACAACCGGGTGTTGCCGATGCGGCAGGGTGTGCATTTGCCGCAGGATTCATCCAGTGTGAACTGAAGGAAGAATTTGGCGATGTTGACCATGCAGTCATCTTCGTCCATGACGATCATGCCGCCGGAACCCATCATCGAACCCAGCCCGATCAGCGCTTCGTAGTCAAT
The DNA here is from genome assembly GCA_037144075.1 of Lentisphaerota bacterium. Lineage (GTDB taxonomy): Bacteria > Verrucomicrobiota > Lentisphaeria > Victivallales > Victivallaceae > CAIPAT01. Next base: position 5,207 of record JBAWXM010000277.1, read on the forward strand.
CGGGGTGTCGATCTTGTCCGCACGGATGCAGCCCCCGGACGGACCGCCGGTCTGCACGGCTTTGAACTGCTTGCCGTATTTGATGCCGTTGCCGAGGCCGAAAATGATATCTTTCAGCGGCGTGCCCATCGGAACTTCGACCAGGCCGACTTTGTCCACTTTCCCGGCCAGCGCGAACACTTTAGTGCCGGAGGAATTGGCGGAGCCGATCTTCTTGAACCAGGCTGAACCTTTACGGAAGATGGCGGCCAGGTTGGCGAACGTTTCGACGTTGTTGACTACGGTCGGAGCCTTCCACAAACCGGATACTGCCGGGAAGGGGGGCTTGAACGTCGGTTCGCCGCGCATCCCTTCAATGGAATGGATGAGCGCGGTTTCTTCGCCGCAGACGAATGCTCCGGCGCCGTATTTCAGTTCGATCGTGAAATCGAATCCGGTTCCCATGATATTTTTGCCCAGCAGTCCGGCTTCCTCCGCCTGCTTGATGGCGATATGCAGCCGCTGGATGGCCAGCGGATATTCGGCGCGGATGTAAATAAAGCCGGTATGGGCTCCGATGGCATAACCGGCGATCGCCATGGCTTCGAGCACGGAATGCGGGTCGCCTTCCAGTACCGCTCTGTCCATGAATGCGCCCGGGTCGCCTTCGTCGGCGTTGCAGATCAGATATTTTACCGGGGTTTCCTGGGCCGCCGCGAAACTCCATTTTTTGCCGGTCGGGAACCCGCCGCCGCCGCGGCCGCGCAGTCCGGATTCGATTACTTCCAGAATCACTTCCTGCGGTTTCATTCCGGTCAGCACTTTCGCCAGCGCCTGGTAACCGGAGCGCCCGATATAATCATTCAGTCTTTCCGGATTGATCCGGCCGCAGTTGCGGAGCACGATCCTGGCTTGAATCGCGCCGTGAGTGTTTTCCTCGTCTTCCGGATAGTACCAGGTGCGGTTGATGACCCTGGAACCCGCCGCCGTGCCGGACGCGGCTTCAAGGATCGCGCCGGCCTGATCCGGTTTCACGTCCCCGTAAATAATGCTGGCGCCGTCAAGGGTGTTGATCACTTCAATGCTGGGTTCGCAGTGGCACAGGCCCATGCAGCCGGTTTCAACCAGTTCCACGGCCGATTCCAGTTTCCGCGCGGCAACTTCGCTTTTGAACGCCTCAACTACCGGCGCGCCGCCGGCGGCAATACCGCAGGTGCCCATGGAAATTAAAATCCGGGTACTGGCTTTTTTCTCTTTGTTGAGTTTATCAGCCAGCTGATAAAGTTTATCTGGTGTATCTATCATATAATAAAATCCTTATAGGTGATCATTTACATTCGCTGATGATTTCGGGAACCATCTTGCTGGTTACATTGCCATAGACTTTTTCATTGACCATGACGACCGGCGCCAGACTGCACGCTCCGACACAACGCAATCCGCCGAGCGAGAACTTCTTGTCCTTGGACGTTTCGCCCTCTTCGATATTCAGATAGCGCTTCAGTTCATCCAGCACCGCTCCGGAGCCTTTCACGAAACAGGCAGTTCCGGTGCAGACGTTGATTTTGTACTTGCCGACCGGAGTCGTCGTGAAATAGTGATAGAAACTTATCACCCCGTAGACTTCCGAAAGATGCAGTTTCAGCTTGCCCGCCACAAACAGTTGAACGCTTTCCTGAAGATAACCGAAAATGTTCTGCGCCTTGTGCAGCGACTGAATTAGAAATCCGCGATTCTTTTCTCTGTCGTCACCCAGCGGCAAAGAGTCGAGGTACGACTCCAGCAGCACTTTCTTTTCCGGGAATTGCTCAAGCAGGTTGAGCTCTTCGTGACTCTGGCACGTGCACGTCATTTTGCGTCTCCTGATACTTTTTGTTTTAATGCTTTTAAATCTATAAATTAATACTTTAATATTAATATAAAATTATTAATATAATTGTTTAATAATAAACATCTTATATATCAACAGCACTTATTATATACGCTTATTTTAAAACTGCCATAGTAAAACCAACTAAAT
>JBAWXM010000278.1:0-7173 GCA_037144075.1 Lentisphaerota bacterium
TGTCCAGAATGACAAAATTGTCATTTGTTAATTTATACTCTGCGCAAAGCGGTTGCGATCTTTCGAGTTTGGATTCGCACTCTTCTAGGCTTTCGATACCACGGTATCGGCAGCCTCTCAGAATACGAACCAATTCTCAAAATCGCCGCAATCTATAGTTGAATTTTCAGTCGTGCAGAGTATAGATCTTAACAGTTCCGTAAAAACAAGCAGCCGTCCGCCGTCGCGATACAATAAAAAGTCCATTTGTGATGATAATCTTTTCAAAGCGCTTGAAAACGCGGGTTTTAATCTTAGAATATCAGGTTACCATTAATATTATTAACTTAAATTACAGGAATTTAAAGATATGGACAGCAATGTGGTTAAAACCGTTGTTTTACTGACAATGTCAAACGTCTTTATGACGTTTGCCTGGTACGGGCATTTGAAAAATCTTTCCTCAAAGCCGGTATTCATCGCCATCATGGTGAGCTGGGGAATCGCGTTCTTCGAGTACATGCTGCAAGTGCCGGCGAACCGTATCGGACACCAGACCATGAGTCTGGCGCAATTAAAGGTGCTCCAGGAAGTGATTACTTTAAGCGTGTTTGTGCCGTTCGCGTTCCTTTATATGAAAGAAGGACTCAAATTGAATTACCTCTGGGCTGGATTATGTCTCATGGGCGCGGTATATTTCATCTTTAAAAAGTGACACCTCTATATAATGATAGATTTTAAGAACGTTTATAAAAGCTACGGGGAACAGGTACTCCTGGACGCCGTTTCCTTCCGCATCAACCCCGGCGAACGGGTGGGTTTTGTCGGTCCCAACGGTTCCGGCAAGAGTACGGTTTTCGGGATGATCTGCGGTGACGTGCTGCCGGACAAAGGGGCGGTTGGCCTGCCGAAAAGCATGACCATCGGTTATCTGCGGCAGCAGTTGCCGTCCAGCGGCTTTGAACTGTCGCTGCTGGATTATGTCGCCGACGCCGTTCCAGAACTCTCCGCGTCCGCCGCCCGGTTGCGGGAAATAGACCATCTGCTGCACGAAAGCGCGTTGACGGACAAGGAAAGCGCGGCGCTGCTGCGCGAACACGGCGAGTTGCAGGCCAAATTCGAGCAGATGGGCGGTTACCGGCTGCGCAGCGAAGCTGAAGCCGCGCTCTGCGGACTGGGATTCCATGTCCATGCTTTCGCCCGTCCGCTGAACACTTTCAGCGGCGGCTGGCAGATGCGCGCCGGACTGGCCAGGGTGCTGATCGGCAATCCGAGCATTCTGCTGCTGGACGAACCCTCAAATTATCTGGATATTCCCGCGGTCGAGTGGCTCTGCCGTTTCCTGCGAGCATTCGACGGCACGCTGCTGCTGATCTCGCATGACCGTTTTTTGTTGAAAAAGCTCACCAATATAACCCTGGAAATCAATGGCGGAGTAATCACCAGATATCCGGGGGATTATGATTTCTACCGGCGCGAACGCGAATTCAGAACCAAAACGCTGGAAGCCGCCAAGCGCAACCAGGACAAGAAAAAAGAGCAGCTTACGCGGACGATTGAGCGTTTCAAAGCAAAAAGTTCCAAAGCCTCCCAGGCGCAGAGCATGATGAAAACGCTGGATAAAATGGAGGACATTGTGCTGCCGGACAATCTGCGCTTTTCCGGCGCTATCCAGATTCCGCCGCCGCCCCCTTCTGGCGCCGAGGCAGTCCGTATTGAAAATCTCTCTTTCGCTTACAATGCGGGCGAAGCGATTCTGAAAGATGTCTCGTTCCAGATCGACAGCGGCGACAAAGTGGCGATTGTCGGCTATAACGGCACCGGCAAAACGACGCTGCTGAAGATGATCGCCGGACAGCTGACTCCGGATAACGGCAAAGTGACGCTGGGACACAATGTCATCCGCGGTTATCAGGCCCAGGAATTCGCCGACATTCTGCCGCCGGAACAGACGGTATATGATGTGGTTAAAAACGCGATGTCGGAAAAAATCCCGATTAATTCGCTGCAATCCATCCTCGGCTCCTTCGGGTTCTGCGGCGACCATGTCTACAAGCCGGTAAAAGTGCTGAGCGGCGGTGAAAAGATCCGGGTCTGTTTCGCCAGAATTTTCGTCAATCCGCCGAATCTGCTGATCCTGGACGAACCGACCACCCATCTGGACATTGCCGCCTGCGAAACTCTCCAGCAGGCGCTGAATGACTATGCCGGAACAGTCTGCCTGGTCAGCCATGATATCGAATTCGTCGAAAACGTCGCGACCACCATTATCACCATGCGTCCGCCGGGAATCAAAAAATTCTATGGCGATTATGAATATTATCAGCAGAAACTGTCTGAAGAAGGTTACGCCGAGCTTGGCGACAAAAGCGACGCCGGAGACAAAAGCCTGAACCAGAGCAAAGAGCGCCGCAAGGAGCGCGCCAAACTGCGGCAGGAACTTCAAGGCGAGAAAAAAGCTGCCGGGAAAGCTGTTGCCGCTTCGGAAAGCGCCCTTGAACGGCTCGAAGCCGAAAAAGCCGACCTTATCCGGCAGACGCTCAATCAGCAGGTCTCCGACTATGCCGCCCTCAACCGCCGCCTGTATGAAGTGGATCTGGAAATCGACAATGTCTCCGCCGCCTGGGAAACCGCCGCCGCCAGACTCGAAGAAATCCTGCGCATCAATGCCGAAATCCACGCGGATTAACCGGGCAGATGTGCCGCCGTCCGCCAGACTTGGAGACTATATTATTGACGCCGGGGGTTGCATTATTGATTTTGCAAATTATATTCTTCTGTCTTGTTTGGATACATTTATACTATTAATAAACATGAGGATAACCAGGAATGAATTGTAAATACGCTATAACTCTGGCAGCCGCGGTTCTCGCCTTGTCGTTTATCGGCAGCGGTTGCATCGCCCCCGATCCCGAACCCCAGAAACGTGACCTGACGGAATCGCCCAAAAAAGTGATGTACAAAGACATTTATGAAGTCGCGCCGGCCATCAATAAAGAACTCGGCGGCGCCAAATATTACACGATCTTTGAGAATATTTCAGATCCTGGCAAAGGCAGCTACAGCATCACTCTGGTGCAGCTCCCGCCGGGTGAAGGTCTGGCCCTGCACTCTCTGGCCAGCAGCGAAATGGTGCTTGTAATTGCCGGCGGCGGCACGCTTAAAGTAAACAGCCTTGATTACATCCTGAAGGAAGGAATGGCGATTTATATTCCGCCCGGCTCATTGCAGTCCGCAGTCAATAGCAGTCCGAACACATTGAAATTTCTGACCATCATATCTCCGGCCTACAGCAAGCTGACTGAAAAAATACTGGCGCCGCCGCCGAAACCGATCCCCGTGGCCGCTTTGCAGGATGTCGCTCCCAGCGATGAAAACACCCAGCTGAATCCGGGTATTTCATTGAATACAGCAGTTCCCGCGACTGCCGCACCCGCAACTACCCCCATGGGGGCGGCAGACACACTTCTCAGCAGAACTCCGGTCACGGCGAAAAAAACGAATCTGAAAGGAGTTCAGGAACTGACTCCGCAGGAACAGCAGGTTCCGATTACCCCGAATAATTAATTTTTTATATCCACATACCGGCGGCGGAGACTTACAACTCCGCCGTCTGTTTTTTTAGAGTCTGTTAATATGGAAACTACAATTCTCGGCATTATTACCGGGCTGGGAGCGGCAACTTGCCAATCGTGCTCCTATCTGTTCTCCAAACGCTTCATTTCCTTTTCCGGAAACTCGTACCAGTTGCTGGCGGTTTCGCATATCATCATGGGGATTTTCGCTGCGGCAATGCTGCCTTTTCTACTGATGCATAAACCGCTGCCGTCACTGATGAATTTCGGCAAAGCGCTGATTTTATGCAATGTCTATTACCTCCTCGCGCAGTGTTCGTTCTTTCTTGCGCTTAAACAAGCCGATGCCTCGCGGCTGGCGCCGCTGCTCGGCCTGAAAATCCTGTTTCTGGCCGGAATCAGCATTGTTTTTCTGAATAATGCTTTCAACGGACTGCAATGGCTCGGAGTTCTGCTCTGCCTCGGGGGCGCGGTAATGTCCAACTGGAGCGGCGGCAGCATTCCGGTGAAAAGTGCGATGCTGATCCTGGTCGCCTGCGGCGGCTATTCCCTTTCCGATACCTACATCAAAATTCTGATCGACTGCCTGGGTTATGAAAACATCTTTTTCGGCGCAATGATGGCCGGGGCAGTTTCCTATATCTTTGCCGGAATCTGCTCCATTCCGATGCTGTTTATCATTCCCGGAGTTTCTTTGCGCCATTTTAAACCGGCATTGCCGTACAGCGTATGCTGGTTTGCGGCGATGCTGCTGCTGTTCTCCTGTTTCGGCCTGACCGGGCCGGTTTTTGGCAATATCATCCAGTCTTCCAGAGGAATAATTTCGGTAATTATCGGCGCGGTTATAGCCGGATACGGATTTTCAACGATTGAAACCCGGCTCAAGCCGCGATTACTGGCAAGGCGGATTATTGCCGCCGCGCTGATCTCCGCCGCGGTAATTCTGTTCATTCTCGGCGGAAGGCACTAATGAGCGGCGGTTTTTTTACTTGCGGCGTTTGAATTTTACGCTTATTTGTTTTAAATTCTATTTATACTTTGAATATATTCAATTTTAACATGGAGATATGATATGAGTGTTGAAATAGGCGGGCTGATGGATTTTCTCGAAGAACACATGATGAAGACCCAGGAGAACATGGGCAAAGACTTTGCCGCGGTCAGAACCGGCAAGGCATCACCGTCGCTGGTTGAAAACATCACCGTTGATTACTACGGCACCCCGACCCGCTTGAAGGAGCTTGCCGGAATCACCGTGCCGGAACCCCGGATGCTGGTAGTGCAGCCCTGGGACCGCGGCGCCATGCCGGCGGTTGAAAAAGCGCTGATTGCCGCCAACCTGGGTATCTCGCCGGTCAACGACGGCAAAATCATCCGCCTGCCGATACCGGAACTCAGTGAAGAACGCCGCGCCTCACTAGCTAAACAGGTAAAACATCGCGCCGAAGAAGCCAAAATTGCAATCCGCAATATCCGGCGCGACGGTAACGAACTGGCGAAGAAAGCCCAGAAAAACAGTGAGATTACCGAAGACGACCTGAAACAAATGCTGGATGATATCCAGAAGCTCACTGACGATTATATCGCCGCGATTGAGAAAGATCTGGCACACAAGGAAAAAGAGTTGATGAACGTCTGACGCAAGACGGACAGCAAACATCATCAGATGAAGATAAAATTTACTTATATCCTGCTGGCGATAACTGTCGCTGCATTTGCTGTCCGGCTGGCGGTCAGTATTGAACTTGCCGGGGTCAACAACGGCTTTAACCAGGTCACCTGTCCGTCACCGGCAACGGATATGGCGGTCTACCAGGGGCTGGCAGCCAAAATTGCCAACGGCACATTCAAGGAAGTTTTTTACTTCCAGCCTTTCTATTATGCTTTTTTTCTGCCGTTCATCAAGCTGACATTCGGCGATTCCGTCCTGGCGCTGATTATAATTCAATCTCTCCTTGGCGCACTGACCGTCTTTCTGACCGGCCAATGTGCGGCGCTATTGTGGAACCGCACCTCCGGAATCATTGCCGCGCTGCTGACCATGCTGTCGGCGGCGCTGATCCTCTACACCCCGTTCATGCTTATTGAAACGCTCCAGGTTTTCTGGATAATGCTGCTGCTATATCTTGCGCTGCTGGCTGTTTCCACCCGCAAATGGTTTTACTGGGCGCCGGCGGCGCTGGTATGCGGCTGCTCCATTCTCACCCGCGGCAATGCATGGTGCTTTGTGCCTGGCCTGCTGGCGGCAGTGTTCATTGTTTCAGGCGGCAGGCCAGGTACCGGACGCTGGTCAAAATACAAGCCATTACTGTTGAAGTTTGCCGCGGCGGCGCTCTTTATTTTCCTGGTACTGCTGCCGCAAATCCCCTTCGCATGGCGCAACACCATGATTAGCGGTAAACTGACCGGACCGTCAACGGCGGCCGGTTCGGTGCTGGCGCTGGGCAATTCCCCTGAGGCGCCGCCCGGCGGCCGCAACCCTGACCTTACCTCCGGGCCGATGGAATATCCGCCCAGTTATCATGCCTGGATGGCGACTGCGAACGAGATTTCCATTCCAGCCAGAATAATGACATGGATTGCTGCCGAGCCACTTGCGTATGCCGAACTTACTTTCCGGAAACTCCTGCTCTTCTGGGACTATCAGGAAATTCCCAATAATATTTCATTTCTTGGGGAAGGAACTCAGAGCAGGATTTTCATGTATACCGGAATCATGTCCACCGGCGCCATAATGGCGATCGGACTGGCTGGAATGATAATTCTTGCAATCAGAATGTTCAGGAAAAAAAGTTTAAAGCTTTTTCTGCTGCTTTATTTTATCCTTTCGTTCTGGGCGGCCACAGCGGTTTTTTACATTCTGTGCCGGTTCCGGCTGCCGGCCATTCCGCTGCTGGCAATCTGCGCGGCAGTACTGCTGAACTACTTCTGGCGGTATCGTTCAAAGAATCCCGGGAAGGCTTACCGGTCAGCCATTCCTCTGATCATCGGCGTATATCTCTGTTTCACCGCTTATGATGATTACCGCCAGCGTCTGGAGTCCGGAATTATCCGCAAGGTGCGCCCGGACGGCGTTTCTGTGGAAGTCTCGCCGGGCAGGCTTATGTGCCTCGACAACGGCCCGTTTACTTTTGGCGGCTGGAACGCGGTTGAACTCCAGCCCGGATCATTAATAAAGAAAATTTTTCCGCTTGCCGGACGTAAATTTAAGAGCGCTGAACTGGAATTGACTCTTGTTTTTGAAGACGCCGGGAATGCCATGCTGGAAATCAACGGCGAAAAGAAAAATTTCTCCAGCAGCCAGAAAAGCGCCCAAACCGAAACCTTCAATATTCCGTTCAGCGCTGACGGCTGCGTAAACATAAAACTGATCTCGGCGGACACAAAAGTATTTTGTTTGATAGACCGCCAGCGCAATTATTCCAGGACTCTGCTCAACGGCAAGAATCCAGGCGGCGAACTGGTTTGCAGACTGTTTTGCATGTCGCTTAAACCGGCCGGTAAAAACACAGAAAAAACAGCGCCGCCGGATACCGTCGCATTAAGAGACCACCGGTCAACAGCTATTTATTACTGCTTAGAGCATATCTCAGCAACAAAGAATCAGTAATTCTTCGCG
>JBAWXM010000279.1:0-7168 GCA_037144075.1 Lentisphaerota bacterium
GTTGAATTTTCAACCGCGCAGAGTATAAATTATGGCTTCGGATATTCAGTGCATAATGGATAAAGCGGGGCAGTATCCTCGATAATTTCCGGAAACCTGCCTGTTTTTTCAAGGAAGAAATTATCACAGCAGTCGTCATTGGTTCTGGAAACTTCTCCAATCAGAACAGTACCGCCGTCGCCGCAGAAAGTATGATATACATACGGCTCAAGCGTAATGCTTTCGCCGGGTTTAAGCCGGAGCTGCTCCCGCGGTTTCAGAGTTCTGGTTACGCCGTCGCACTGGATGCGGACATCTGTATTCAGCGGCGCGCCGGAACGCGGGTCGGCCATGCGCAAATACATAACCAGATCAGCGCCGCCGCGGTTGATGATATCTTCAGTCTTGGCAACATGATAATGTTCCAGAGTGTATTGCTCATGTTTGGCGATCATTATCTTTTCACAGTAATTCTTTGAAGCGTCCGGACTGGCATCGCCGTTGCGCAGGGTGAACAGCAGCAGTCCATATTTTTCGAAATCGCCGCGCCCGAAATCCGTGATATCCCAGCCCAGCCGCTTTGTCCTGATCTCGTCATATTCATCGCCTCTACCCTGCCATTCCTTCATGCTCCAGAAAGCCCACGGGGGCAGATGAAACTGATGTTTACTAAAAAAACTTACTGCATCAGACAATATCCGGTTGATCTCCGAACGATTCATTTTTCATATCCTGAATTTATTATAATTATTTACGCCTTAATTAACTATAATGTCAGCATCTTTTTTTGCAAGTATCTTTCGCAAGGTTCGAGCTTGCTTTTTATCCGCGCCAGACAACATTCAGGGCCTGCCCGGAAGCCGCGCTGCATTTTATGTGTTCGATCAGTTCGTCAACTTCATAGCCGGTCAGACGGGACTGGCTGCCCTGTTCGCCTTTCTCAATCTGGCCGCAGAAGAATGCCACCGCCTGGTCAAACGGTGAAGCCGGGCTGTAACGATACTCAACCGCATTACCAGTCTGATTGTCGTAATGAACCAGCAGTGAGGCTTTATGCTGAAACTGATCCCAGGCGGCACTGAAAATCTCCAGCCGGCCGTTGACGCCGTTAATTTCAATCCGTTCATCCCAGCCGTCACGCAGGAAACCGATCTTATTCAGCGGGTGCGCCAGCGCTTCATAGTGCACCACTCCATTAGCCGTTTCCAGCAGCGCCGCCGCCTGCAAATCAAAATCATAACCGGACGGAACTGTGAACGTGGCATAAAGCCGGTGCGGGCGTCCGAGCAGGAACAGCACCAGGTCAAGGATGTGGCTGCCGCCGCATACCAGAATACCGCCGCCATAGTTCTTTCTGACCATGGAAGCGCCGCCAGGGGGAACATGGAAAAAACCTTCAGTCGGAGCCTTGCTCCATAAATCGCCCCAGCACTGATAAGCCCGGATGTGGGTTGACATGATTTTGCCGAGTCCCGGCAACAGTTCTTTCACTTTCTGCACCGCCGGGATAAACCGTTTCATGTATGAAGTATAGAATATGGTTTTCCTGGCTTCCGCCAGGCTGACGATATCCCAGGCGTCCTGAGCATTTTCCGCCAGTGTTTTTTCGCAGATCACCGTTTTGCCGGCTTCAATCGCCGCCAGACAGATGGCTTTGTGAAAACTGGAAAGCAGAGTGACCATGACCACGTTGACTTCCGGGTCGGCAATAATATCCCGGTAATCCGCCGTATATTTAGCCCCGAACTTAGCCGCCCATGGAGCGGCAGCGGCCTGGTTCAAGTCGCATACCCACTTCACGCCGGCGCCGCATTTTTCCAGACCGGAAAAATGGAATTTACTGATGTTGCCACATCCGATTACAGCGGCATTGATTTTTTTCATGACTTTGTTCTCCTGTTAAATATTAATTATGGATTGTATCTTTTTTAATCGTTAATTCTTTATTGTTATTCACATATGCAAGGTTATCTCTTAGCACAGACACTACCTGCTGTGCCAGAACTTTCCTGCCGCACTCATTTAAATGAATGTGGTCTTCAGAGAAATATTCCTCTTTATCCTCAAGCAGAGCATGCAAATCGTTAATAACCAGATTATTCGTCATTGCAAAATTTGATGCGGCCAAATTGTATTTTGTAATATCTTCATTACTGAACGACCAGAATGGAATTTGTGTCTGGATTTTTGAAACCGGAGTGGTGGTTGCCCATATTATTTTTGCACCGGTTGCTTGAAGTTGTTTATAAATCTCCTCAAGATTCCGCAGATAGTCTCCGATTGAAAATTGAACCGGCCCCCGTCTTAAATTACAACCTGAATCGTGCAGTCCATTATTCCAATGTACCAAATCCGGCACTCCAAATTCTTTCAACCATATACTTAATCTGGTGACAGTATAAAGCGCATATGCACAATTTTCATCCGGCCCCCAAACTTCCGCTTCATTTTTTAAAATATCCTGCACGAATGGCTGATATCCCATTCGTATTGAATCACCTAATAAAAGTATTTTTCTACGCATTCCAATATCCTTTAGTTGCCATGCATATTTTTAGATATGACATCATTCAAAATAGGCGCAAGACGCTCGGCGATTTGCGCGAAACCTTTGTCATTGGGATGGATTCCGTCAGTAGTCATTTCAGGCAGGTTATCCATGAGCGTCAGGCCGTCAATTAAGTGCAGATGAGCATCGCCGGAATCCGCCGCAACCTGGCGCACCGCCTTGCGGTAATCCTCCAGTCTGAGCCCGATCTTGCTGGCGGCCCATGCCGGCTCCGATGACCACAACGGAGTAATCAGGAATATCGGAATATCCGGCTGCTGCTTCCGGATATGCAGAATCAGACCTTTGAGATCGTCCACATAATTTGCGAGCGGTTTGCTGCCGTAAAAGTCGTTAAACCCGATCAGTATTGAAACAGCATCGCCGCCGCACGCGGCAATGGCGTCACCGTCGGCAGGCACTGTTCTTCGTGAGCCGAAACCCATATTAACGGATTGCCATTGAAGTTTCACGCCGATCATAAAAGGATAAGTGCGGCTTATATCTCCGGCCCGGAATCCATGGGTGATCGAATCTCCGAACGCGACATATTTGAAAGCCGGCCTGGGAACGGGCGGCAGAAGTTTACCATCGCTGAGCGACAGTCCGGCTAATTCAACAGAATCACCGTAAGGCATTATCAATTCATAGTCATTGGTCGCCGCTTCATCATTCGGAGGAAACGCCAATGTCACGTCGTTCGATTTTGGATCCCGCTGAAATGTACCGGTAATTTTACCGTTGACGGTATACAGACCTTTAGAGTTAACCGCGTCCATCCTGGTGTGCAAGGCGGTGAACTTGAGCCGGGCGGAAATGTTCTTTGCATCCGAACGAAAGCGAATACGCGCACCGGGATTGTCGTTCTGCATCCCGCCATTGGCATTGATGAAACGATCCAGACGTAAGACATCCGGAGTCCTGACAACCCTGGCGCAATCAGTAGCTTGAATGAGCGGATCCGCCGGAGAAATATTCTTGAACACAATCATATTGTTTACTTCCGCCGCGGTCGCCTGCCCCCCGGCAATGTTCATCAATAAGACAGCAGCAGCAATGACTGCTGAAGCAAAAGGTAACGCTTCACAGGTATTGTTCAACATAAAGTTTCTTCCTCTTTTATTCTATGTTTTAGCCTGAATAATTCATAAACTTATGGCAAAATACTGCAATCTGCTCAAAGTAAAGTCTTTGCCGATGTCCTCGCCGTAGCGCTGCTACGACTGCGGCATCGCCAAAATCTTTCTTTTTGAGCATATTTTCGTCTTTTATCCATTTTTCATGAATAATCCAGGTTAGCGTGCTCACTGTCACCTCCTCGTAATTTTTCATTTAGTATTTCGCAATCTTACGTATTTTACTCAAAAGATTCCTCAAGCGTCAAATAAAGTTTCTGCAAATTTACAACCGGCGTTTCCCTGTCAAGCGACCACGCGCACAAAGTTACGGCAGGAGCATTAAATGTTTCAGAGGTCACGGATTTAACTAATGACTCAACGTCTTCCGTCGAACCATTGCGGATTATGACGGGATCCATCAATGGGCTCATAGATGTTTCTGGCATAAGTTTAACTGCCTGAGCAAAATCAGTTCCAGGCCCCAGTTCGATTGATGACAAAAGCGGAAGTTCTGCAAAGGAGGAAAGCAGATGAGTGGAAGCACCGCAGGAATGATAGGACACCTTCTGAAAACCTGCTGCTATTTTCCGGTTCATTGGAAGCACGATTTCGCGGTAATTGTCTTTCGAAAGCATACATGCTGAACAGTCGCCCAGATGAATACGCGTCGGGAATGCAATTTTTAGTTGCGACGCCAGCCTCGAAAAAACGGCATTGTAAATCTCCCAGATCTTTACAAAAATCGTCCTTACCGCTTCCGGATCATCGATCATCAAATAAAACAGTTCCTCGCCTATCAACTGGTGAGCAGTTGTATAAGGCGTGTGGATTATCATCAACCCGGATTTTATTCCGAAAATATCAGCGTTTTCCCCGTACCTAAGCCGCATTTCACCATATTGTTTCAACAGTTTGTCAACAAATGGATGCTCTGCCGCATCCGATGCGGAGATTTTACTGATTTCTGCCGAAGACTTCCCTGCCCACGGGTGTCCATGAGTTTCGAAGGTCGCATCCGCCGGACAATGAATATCAGCCCCCTGAGTCGCCTTTATCAAATCAATGGGCTGAATGAATAAATTTGATGAAGGTTCCGGCTCTTTACTGCCAATTCCAAACTGACCGAGAATATCAAAAAGAAATCGCTGTTCAGCACGCTCAACTTCCGCCCTGTATCCGGGGTCGAAATAAAACTTGCCGCCATAAGATGTTCCAATATGCTTATGAAAAAATGCAGGCATAAGATTCAGACTGATTTTAAGCTGTTTTATATTCAATTTATTCTTCACTTTGATTTATAGATAATTCATTAATCAGCAGGATTAATCTCGCGCAATTCTTTTTTCACAGGATTAAAGCTGAATGTTTTCAGTTCCAGCGGATTGAATTTAAGTTTCTGCTTAAATCCGGCGAACGGGAATTCCAGCACAACTTCAGTTTTAATGCCGGCAGGCTCGAAAAGCCTTACAGTTAAATGTCCGGCCTTGCCGGCTTTTACCGCGCTGACCAGTTGTACGCTTTTTCCGCTTATGCGGCAGAATTCAGCCGGTTTTTCACCTGATCCGGGCGGGAAAAATGAGAGCGCAACCGGCTTCTCATTCTTTACCAGCGCCTCTCTGTCAACGACTTCCTTTCTGGCTTTCAATGTTCCGGCATTGAACCAGAAATGGAACAGTCTTTCGCCCTGATCTATTCTCGGAGTGAAACGATCCTGCGGAACTACCGGCCTTTCTTTGATCGGGTGGCCTGAATATGCGGGAGACCTTAAAAGCGAAAGCCTCAGGTTCCCGTTTTCAAAACTCGACGCATAAGTCCCGTCATTGATGCAGGTAAAGGAATGCTTGTCCGAGTTAACGGCAATCCATTTCTGGGAGACAGTCTCATCGCCGTTCACCGGCAGTTCATGATAGCCGAAAGCAGTCTGACCGAGAAACTCGGCGCAGTTTATAGTGACCGGAATATTCAGTTTCAGGAAACGGTTCTTTTCATTCCAGAACACCCTGGTCTTCACTTCAAACCCGCTTCCGCTTTTCGGGATTATGTACTGCTGGCAGATACTGGAAGTTTCGAACGAAAAAATCGCTTCAACCACAGTCCTGACTTCTCCATCCTCAATCACCCGCACCGGATCAAGAGTTTTTGCCTGAATGCCGCAGAATCTGGCACTCTCACGGGAGCTGGCAAGCTTAAATACTCCTTCGACCTTGTCGAATCTTCTGACCAGCATCCCCCATGGATCTTCGTTATCATAAATTACGGCGGGCAGGAATGCCTCAGCCCCCAGGAAATTTACCCCGTTGACGGAATAATGTTCGACCAGTCCGGTTTTACGGCTTATGCCTATTTCCATACCGGAACTGTTGGTGAAGGTAAAAATCCCGTTCCGGTCTTTGACGACTGGCGCAGGCTTGTCTTTTTTCAGTTTCAACCGGCAGTTGAACCGGCTCATGCCGGACGCTCCCAGTTCAGCGCGGAAAACTATTTTCTTGCGCCAGTCCAGATTCAGGTTGGACGCCTCTTTTTCCACCTGCGCCGGCACTTTTTTCCCGTCCGCATATACTTCGACGTCCGTGAATTTATTTTCATCGCTCCAGTTCTGGTCCGGCAGCATGAATTCACAGTCAACCACCGCGTCCGTCCTGAACGGATGCGGATTGTAGACCAGGACGGGAATTTCATCCTGCGGAGCTTTCGCCTGCCCGGCGGCCAGGGCAAAGAAAGTTCTCGTCTTCACCCGTGAAATATTTTCCAGCGCGTGATCCATCAGGCGCACGGCCATTTCCTCCACCGGTTGAATCGACGAGCCTGGCAGAATATCATGAAAACTTGCCGTGAGCAGATCATGCCTGGCTTCGGCAAGTTCCGCGGCCGGATAGGCAAGCAGCTTCTGGAAATATGCTGACGACGCCATTTTTTCAGCCATGTAAAGTTCGTTCTCAAGCAGGCGGAATTTTTGTTTTATCCGGATCTGGGAGGTGTAGCATCCTACTGCCCACGGATTTAAATCTTTACTGAAAGAGGGAATTTTACTGCCCTTTTGATTTTTCAGTTCGGAAAAATAATCTTCAGGAATCGAATGCAGAATTTCAACTTCGCCAGCTTTTTCTTTGATAAATTTGTTAATTTCCGCAATGTCTTTTCTTGAAGGACCGCCGCCGTGATTCCCGACGCCCCACAATATCATGTTCACCTTTTTATCGGACTGCTGTTCGAGAACGAGTTTAATCTTTTCCACGGCCTGTCCCAGAGGGGAATTGTAACCGTTGGGTATCCGCCTGCACAGCAATGATGTGTTGTTAAAACCTTTCCAGATAAAGATATCATCCGGAAGCTGGCAGTCCGCCTGCGACGGCCTGCAGAAAAGATATGAATCATAGCCGCATTTGGCCATGATCTGAACCAGGCCGCGGCTGTGTCCGAATGAATCGAAATTAATCGCGGTCTTTACTTCGACACCGAATTTTTCTCTGAAATAATTCCGGCCTTCGATTATATGCCGGACAAATGTCTCTCCTGAAGGCAT
>JBAWXM010000280.1:0-7153 GCA_037144075.1 Lentisphaerota bacterium
TATTTCTTTAAAAATTAAAATAATCTTAACCTCAAAATAGCTATTATTCAAATTAAATCCTGATTATTTTCAGTGAATCTGACAAGACGTCAGGCAGGTCAGCTCAAAAGTAAATCCGGGAAACGCTCATCGGCGTTCCGGAGAAAGTCCAGAAGAATGCGCATATCATCGAATATTCCGGCGGGAAACGCAAGTCCTGCCTTTTCGAACAGCACCCGGAAAGCGTCATTGATCTCCATCCGTTGAAACTGCGGAAAGTTATTTTCAAAGTATAAAGTACTTCAAGCTTCCAACTTGAACAGTCGCAAGCAGGGATGCTTGCGGTACTATTTTAAACAAAGCCGGTCTGACGACCGGCGCTCCCTGACTTTTATTCTCCCCCTTTTCATGCTTTTTCGTGTGTTTCGCGGTTAATTATGTATTCCCCGTTATTACAATCCTGTCTATTGTAAATCCTTGTTAAAAGGGTATGGGGTAGTTCATGTTCCTGATTCTTCCCATACTTTGAGAACTTCCGCAATTTAGAATTCAGGAACTTCCTGACTCTATCTATCCTGTCCATCCCTGTTAAAATCAAAACTGCTGAGTTTGGTTTGTTATTTTACCCGGTCAGGCTATTTTATGAAAATGCAAGTCCTGGAAAAACGCGGAGATGAAATATGAGCAATATAGAAAAATCTCATCATTAAACTTTTGAAGAACTGCGTCACGCTACCGAAGATAGCGGCGAATATTGGTCTGCCCGCGAACTATACCCGGTTCTGGAATATAATAGCTGGGACAAGTTTAAAAATGTTATCGAAAAAGCAATTACCGCTTGCGGAAACTCTAATCAACTGGTAGACAACCATTTTTCCCAAGCGGGAAAAATGGCACAGCTTGGGCTTGGAGCGCAAAAAGAAGTACTTGACTACCACCTGTCGCTGTATGCTTGTTATTTAATTGTCCAAAACGGCGATTCATCCAAACCGGTTATTGCCAACGGTCAAACATATTTTGCAATACAGACCCGGCGGCAGGAACTGGCTGATGACGAAGCATTCCAGCAGCTAAGCGAAGACGAACGCCGTCTGTTTCTACGCCGCGAGATGAAAGAGCATAACAAGCAATTGGTTGATGCGGCAAAAGATGCCGGAATTGAAACCGACATGGACTATGCAATTTTTCAGAATCATGGCTATAAAGGGCTTTATGGCGGACTTGATGCAAAAGGCATTCATGCCCGTAAAGGTTTGAAGAGAAGCCAGAAAATCCTCGATCACATGGGGCCGACTGAATTAGCGGCAAATCTGTTCCGGGCAACCCAGACGGAGGAAAAACTCCGGAGGGATAATATCAAAGGCAGGAGCAATGCCAATAGAATTCATTGGGAAGTCGGAGACAAGGTGAGAAAAACAATTGAAGAACTCGGCGGAACCATGCCTGAAAATCTTCCGACTCCGGAAAAAGGCATTCCGCAAATCGAACGCGAACATATTGCTCCGCTGAAAAAGCTGAAGAGCAAGTAAATGCATGTTTACCCTTAGAGGTCATAGAGAGCACAGTGGAAAAACCGTGTCATTGCATGAATGCGGTTGTCCGCGTTCATACAATGACACATGTATTACCTTCATTTTCTTCTCTGTATTTCGTGGTTAAACATGTATTACCTTTACTACAATCCTGTCTATCCTGTATATCCCTGTTAAAATACAAATTTCTGCACTGTTGAATTTTATGCAAATCCAAGATTCTACTTTATAATTACATAATATAATTTTTGCCGGCTTGAATTTTCAGGTACGAATAAGTTCATATGAAGATAGTCTTTAATATAACTTGTCAATATGGCAGATGCTATTTATGATTTTATTGACATTTTATCTGCGGCTGTCTAAAATATCTTTATGAAAATAAGTTAGTTTAAAGTCTAACTTTAAATTACCGTTAATATTGCATAAGCAAAATTAAACTTCTCTGAAGGATAAAAATATCGCAGGGGGGTCTAGAAAGATTGTAATGAGGTCAGCTCAAAAGTAAATCAGGAAAACTTTCATCGGCGGATCTCAGAAAATTCAGAAGAGCACGCATATCATCGAATATTCCGGGGGGAAACGCAATTCTTTTATCATTGAACAGCTCCCGGAAAGCATCACGGAGTGCCATCCGTTGAAACTGCGGAAAGTTGTTTTCGCAGAAATGAATAAACTTCAGCGTGGCGAAAGCGTCAAACCAGGTGTTGAATGCCTGCGCCAGCCGCTCACGGGATGCCCGGTTATGGCGGAAGATGTCCGGCCAGGCTTTATCAAAGGCATTATTCTTGAAAAACAGCGCGGCATCAGGTGAAAGCGCTTGTTCAACCAGCGCGGGAAGGCTGGCAAAATCCTGCGGCGAATGAATCGCGCCAATGGCGGCGTAAAGTTTCTTTAATTCGAAAAATATCGCCGGATGGTAAAATTTCAGATTGTTCCCATGCATGATATCCCGGATCCGGGGGCCGGTGCCGAACGGCACCCGGTCGGAAGGGCGGGACGACGGGAATACGCAACTGGCGTTGATCTGGCCGGTTCCTCCGGTCTTCTGCATCGCCTGCATGAAGTAAAAATCCTCGCCGCCGTTGCGTTCCCGCATTCCCCCTGCCCTGACATAAGCCTCCGCGGTGCAGACCGTGGCGGAGCCGAGGGAATAATAAGCATAAGGCGAACCGGCAAGCCTCAAGGCAATAGTATAATAACGCATAAATAGTTCATATTGCGCAATCGCCGCGCTTTCGTCCGGATCACTTGAATCCTGATGCTTGAAACGGAACACCGCCCCGGCAAGCTCAGCGTGATTTCTAAAAAAATCAATTGCACTTGATAAATATTCCGGTTCCACCAGCGTGTCGGCGTCCAGACAGAAAATCAGCGGCGAAACCGGCGGCGCGGCAAAATCCAGATGCGGCAGAACCGCATCCATCCCCAGCTTCCTGGCCTCCCCCACCCCGCCTTTGTCACTGATCTCCAGCCCTGGCGAAGATGCATCAATCCAGAACAGCGTTTCACCGGGAACAAGTCCGCCGCAGAAACGTTGACCGCCATTGCGCAATCCGGACAGCATCAACTGATTATCTTTGACTTTATCAGCAGCGGTCCCGGTTGAATTATTGACTACGACCAGCACCATTGTTTCACTTAAAACGGCAGGATTATTGGCTGCCAGCGCGGCAAGCGTATCCGGCAGGTGGCCAGACTCCGCCAGTGCGGGGATTACCACAGCATAATGAAAAAGCCGGGACGGGGCCGGTTCAATGGCATCCGGGCGCTTGATCCGGGACAGATATTTTTGAAAATTCCTTGAATCCATTTTGCGGTTATGCTTATTTTTTTGTCAGATGCGCTGCATATTTTTTCCCGATTCGTTTAATAACGCTGTTGGAGCACTGGCTTTCCGGTTTTAAATGGAGGGTTATGCTCCGTCATAACCGGATTCGGGTTTTCTTTCCGCCGACTCCCGCGTCGGCTGCAGGGGAAACGGTTGCCACGGAGGACACCCCTCCAGGGTCAGACGGCTACGCCTTCTATTCTTACTTTGAACCACTAATCAGCATCAATTAATCGGCACACCCTGTTTGTTCAGTAATTTTGCCAGTTTCAAATAAATGTCAGCGCTGAAATCCCCGGCGCGGGCTTCACGGGAAATATTCAGTTCTGCTAAGGCATTTTCAACGGCCTGCTGGTCATAGAAGCCCAGCAGCGGTTTGAATATCTGCTTGCGTTTCTGGGCGAACATAACTTTCGCCAGTTCATTGACCTGCCGGCGGGATTCCATATCCGGGATTTCAGATTTCAATTTGAACTGAACAATCGCCGACTCCACTTCCGGCTGCGGGAAAAATACTTGCGGCGGCACGGTGCGCAGCAGTTTTACGTCATACAGCAGCTGCGTCCTGACAGACAGCGAGCCGTAATTGCGGGTTCCCGGCCCCGAAGCCAGACGCATGCCCATTTCCTTCTGAAGCATGAACAGCATATTTAACGGCGGCGTTTCCATTTCCAGCAGCCGGGCGAGGAAGATACTGCTGATGGCATACGGCAGATTTGCCACCGATCTGAAAGGTTTTCCCGGCGGCAGAAAATCACTATAGTTCACCTGGCAGGCGTCGCCTTCAATCAAGTGAAAATTGCCGGGAAGCGAGTGTTTGCGCAGGAAATCACAGATGCGGTAGTCGAATTCGATGGAATATACTTCCGCGCCGGCGTCCAGCAGCTTGCGGGTAAGCGCGCCGAAACCGGGGCCTACTTCTAGGATAATCTCGCCCGGCTGAGGATCGGCGGTACGGATGATAAAATCCAGCAGGTTGTTGTCTATAAGGAAATTCTGTCCCAGCACTTTCCCGGGATGAAAGTTATTGAATTCCTCAAGCAGCACCAGTAATTCTTTTTTATTCATTTCAGATGACAGCAGCCGCTGGAGCACTTATGGGAATCCGCGGCGGGGCAGCTTTTCTGTGCCGGACAGGCGGAAGCTCCGGCCACACTGGCGGCGAATACGGATAATTTGCGCTCCACTTCCATGGAAGCGCATTTCGCGCAGGCCGTCTTCTCCTGGCTGTTTTTCACCAGTTTCTCGAATTCCGCGCCGCATTTTCTGCATTTATATTCAAATATCGGCATAGTTGTTTCCTTTCCGGCAAATTGTTCTAATAAAATATATAACGCGGATAAATTACTGTGTTGCGGCAAAATATCAATGGAAAGTTTATGGTATTTCGCCTTGACTTCAAGCCGGCATGGATTTTATTTAATCTATGGTTCAATAATTTTTACATTTAAAGAAAGCTGTTTATGAAACATATATCCGTTTGCGCGGCAGTGCTTGCCAGCGGGGATACGGTTCTGGTGACCACCAGGCCGCCGGGGCAGGAAATGTCCGGCAGATGGGAATTCCCCGGCGGCAAGGTCGAACCCGGCGAATCGCCGTCCGAATGCCTGAAGCGCGAGATTAAAGAGGAACTTGACCTGGATATTCTGGTATTCGACACTATGTTCATAACGGAATATGAGTATCCCGGCAAAAAAGTGCATATCCGGTTCATGCGGTGCGGCGTCCGTCGTGGAACTCCCGGCCCGATACCGCAGGAAGGCCAGCAGTATGCATGGGTAAAGCGCAATTCCCTGCCGGAAATAGATCTGCTCCCTGCCGACAGACCGTTTGCCGATTTTTTAGCGGCTATTTAAAAGCACGAAACAATAAAACCGGATTTCTGACGTTATATGGTTAAAGAAAGGTGCAAAACCGGAGAAATGGAAGCGAAAAGGACAGATATGGAACTGATAGAAGGTTATCTGTCCGGAAACGGCCGGGACTTTGAAGAACTTTATGACAGGTATAAAAAGTTGCTGTACGGTTATTTGAACAATATGCTGCCGCAGCAGCAAAGTACGGTGGATGACATATTTCAGCAGACCTGGCTGAAAGTGATACAAAAATTGCCGGAATACCGCTGCAACAATCACTTTTCAGCCTGGATGATCAGAATCGGCCATAATCTGGCAATTGATCATTTCAGGAAAAATAAGAAATTTGTAAATCAGATATCGCTTGATAACGAAGATGCGCCGGATTTCCCTGAAAAGGACAAGCTGGTGTGGGAGAACATGGATCAGACTGATTTCGAACAGGCGCTGGGCCGTGAACTTAAAGCATTGCAGGAAGAGCAGCGCGAAGTGTTCATGCTAAGGCACAGCGGAGTCAGTTTCAAGGAAATCGCGGGGATACAGAACTGTTCGATAAATACCGTACTGGCCAGAATGCAGTATGCGATAAAAAATCTTAAAAAGAATCTAGTTGAATGGAAAACAGGGACTTAAGCCATGAAGAACGAATGTAAAAACTATATTGAAAAAACTCTGGGTGACAGCGCAGAACAGCGTGACGCATTCAGGATGCACTGCGGAGAGTGTCCTGAATGCGCATCTCTGGCGTCTGACTGGAAACGCATGCGCCATGCCGCAATTCCCGCCGGCGCAGTGCCGCTGGCGCTGGATTTTGCCGTTCTTGCCGCAGCAGACCGCGCGTTAAGACAGCGGGCCCGCCGCAGAGTCAACCTCCGCCGGATGATTTACTACGGGGCCGCCGCCGCCAGCGTGGCGCTGGCCTGCCTGGTTACGATCTTTCCGCCGGACAACACGGCGAGGAACCACAAAGCCGCCGCCAGGAACTGGGACTGGTCTAAATTTGACAAAGAGTTATTTGAAACCGCCGCCGCAATTGAAATCAGCAGCCAATGCATAAGCATATCCGGAAAACCGGACGCCACGGATCCGAATCTGCCTGTAATTGAAGAAGAACAATTTTGAAAAATGTTTAAGAATTTTAAAATTATTGCGTTATTAGTCTTTATCTGCGGAACTGCGGCATTGTCATTCGCCGACGATGATCAGATAAAAACAGCCGAGGATAAAACGACTGCGGACAAAACAGCCGCGGATAATGCTGTTACGGATAAGCCCGCCATTGAAAAAAAGACGGATAAACCCTGGTCTGGAAAGAAGTCAGGGAAAAAGCTTGACAAAAATCATCAGGGTGCGCCGCGCGAAGAACGGCAGTTATTAAAGTATATGGATAAACTTTCTGCTGAAGATAAAGCCAGACTCAGAGAGATTTATCTGCAAAACCCGCAGGACCCGGAGAAATTCAGGAAAGAGCTGAGAACTAAAATACAGGAATTGAAAAAACAGGAAAACAGTGTTCAAGGCAGCATGAACGGCATCGCGGATAAATACCATAAAGTACAAACTACTGAAGAAAAACAGAAATACCTGACCCAGTTGCAGGAAACCGGCAAAAAAGAGTTTTACCGCAATCTGGATAGAAGCAGAGCCGAATTGGACACGCTTGAGAAACGGTTAAACTCGTTGCGCCAGGCTTATGAAAGCAGAAAGAATAGTGCAGGCGATACCGCTAATCTGGAAAGAGGCAAAACCGCGCTGGACAATCTTGAGAAACGGTTGAATACTTTGCGCCAGGCTTATGAAAGCAGAAAGGAAAATGCCGACAAAATCATTAATGATCAGATCGAATACCTGACCCGCGATCCCAGCCTGCACTGGTGATTGACTTAACGGCTTTTGCCGCTATATTGTTTCCGCATTTAACTAAACAATATGAGGAAAGATATGATTTCAGACCA
>JBAWXM010000281.1:0-7096 GCA_037144075.1 Lentisphaerota bacterium
AATTCTCAAAATCTTCGCAATCTATTTTAAATTTTCAGCCGTGCAGAGTATAGCTGTACGGTTTGGATATTTTAAATTGGACGAAGCTGGATGATGGAGACCATGATTCAGAGCAACCCGCCGGGAGACACTTTTCACCGCGAAAATCACGAACTGTCGATGATCTTTTAACTGCGGCATTCATTCCGGCAGGCTGCCGGGTTGTAAGTCTACCTTACTTCCTCAAAGGATATGTCAGAAACAGTAACTGTTGCATCCTTGAAAGCGCCGAAAAACATACGCAGGGAACGCGGAGCATTGATTTTTCCGTCTTTGTCATTTTTTACCGCCAGTGTACACTCATACTCTTTTTCGCCGGGCTCCAAGTTTATTGTGGCACAGGCATAACCAGTATAAGGCGCTTTGCTAAGAATGTAGGTGACGGTGAGGACGCCTGCTTTGTCGGAATTGGCTTTGAATTTTACCTTGTAGCTTTTGTCAGCATCGACATTAATGTCTTTGATGAGCTGCAGGTTCGAAGGTGTCTGATTTTTAACGACAGCAGACTTTGCTACAGCCTTGCCTTCCTGAAGGGTAAGCGAACCTCCTGCATCCAGCGCAGGCTTTTCCACCCAGCAGTACCAGCCGTTTGCGTTGGAGAAACTGGCATCCTTAAGCAGATTGTCAGCTGACGCAGTGATGGACATGGCAACGAAAAGTGACACAGCGAGAGTTTTTGACAGGCATTTCATGATTCCGTACTCCTTTGTTGTGATTATTGACGAGCGATACATCAATCTAATCTTTCTGAATAATTTTTCAAGAAAGATTTATGAGTGCGACTATTTTCAATATCTTTGATTTTCTGAAGATTGCCATAGATTGAAGGCATCCAGCGCTTCCGGGAATTCCGCTTTACGGACTTTCAGCCGGCGCCGTTCAAAAGACTGCGTCAGTTCGTCGTATATTTCCATATCGCGGAAGCCGTGACTGCAGGCGTCAAAGCGGGTCAGAGCGAACGTCAGCGCCGGAATTTGAGCCCAGCGGATTGCTCCGTAACACATCGGGCAGGGTTCGCAACTGCTGTACAGTTCACAATGCGAAAGACTGGTTGGCTGTATCAGGTTGGATATTTCATCTGAAATATTGCTCAGGTTGAACACTCCGAGTTCTTTGCAGGCCTGGCGGATGATGGATATTTCAGCATGGGCGGTGGGATCGCAGTATTCGGCAACATGGTTGCAGCCCACCCAGTGGCGGATGACTTTTCCGGTTTCGTCGTCAATGTGAACCAGGACGGCGCCGAACGGTCCGCCGCCAGCCCGGACTGAATCAAATGCGGCAGCGCAAGCCATCTTCATCCAGTCATCAGGCCTGGTTTGGATTTGCTCGTAAAGGCTGTTTCTGTCTTCGCCGGATGCCATATTAAACCTCCGGGGTAAACGTCGCGCTTTTAAAGATTATCTGCCGCGAAATTCACCGCGTTTCTGAAAAATATTACGCCTTCGCCTTCTTCAGGCAACTTGCCTTTCAATTTGTCGGCGGTCCAGGTCGGGGAGTTGAACGGCGACAGGAAAGCTTCAGGATGCGGCATCAATCCGAACAGGCGTCCTGATTCATCGCAGATGCCGGCGATTGAATTCAGTGACCCGTTCGGCAGGGCAGGGAATTCAGTGGCGATGCTGCCGTTGGAATTGGCATAGCGCAGCACTACCAGATTTTTCTTTTCGATTTCTTCCATGGTCTTGTCATCAGCGACGAATTTGCCTTCGCCGTGGCGGATCGGCAGACGGACCATGTCAATGTCTTTAGTGAAAATGCAGGGGCTGGCGGGATTGGCTTTCAGGTAGCACCAGTCATCGCGGAAAGAGCCGCAGTCATTGTGCGCCAGAGCGGCCTGCTGGGTGAAATACCGGCCGTTGAGCGCTGGAACCATGCCGAGGCGGCTCAGAGTCTGGAAGCCGTTGCAGATGCCGATGACCAGTTTGCCGTCGGCGATGAATTTTTCCAGTTGATCGCGCAGTTGAAACTTTACCCGGTTGGCAAAAATAGTGCCGGCGCCCAGGTGGTCGCCGAACGAGAATCCGCCGATAAAGGCTAGAATATGAAATTCACTTAGCGAGCGTTTGCTGTGCAGAATATCATTGAGATGAACCAGTTCGGGAGTCGCGCCGCAATATCTGAAAGCGGCCGATGTTTCTTTTTCGCAATTTAAACCGAAGCCGGTTATGACCAATACTTTTACATCCGATTTTTCCATTATCTTTCCTGCAGTTTATAATCAGTTATCAATGCGTAAAATTACTTCTAAACTGCGAAAAATCAACCTGATTCGGCAAAAAAGTTTAAAGACGGAGATGGAATCAGGGAGTCGCTGCCATGTTAATAATTAAAATATGCCATCAGGGTGTTGAACAGGTCGTACTCGAACCTGTCACCGGGGCAGGGGAGCGGTTTCCGTTCCTGATGCAGAGTTTTGAAATACTGCAAAAGCTCAAGTATTTCTGATACCTTCTTTTCCGCCCGGTGCGGCAGCATGTAAGGATTGGCGGTAATCTCTCCGGTAATCACTTTATAAAATTCGAGACACAGGTCTTTGATATAGATGAGCTGCACCGGAGCGTCAACGATGATTTCAGTAGTCTCGCCGTGAGCGATTTTATAGCAGAATGTGGATACTGCCGAGTTATAAAACGGTTTGCCGAGCGCCCCGAAAGTATTGGGAATGAGCATGCCGGTTGATCTGCCTCCGCTGCGCTCAGCCCATTCATCCAGCATAAGCCGCCCGTCCCGTTTGGAGGCGTGATACAGGCCGTCGCGCGATTCATGTGTGGTTGAAGCGAACAGCACATGCGGTTTGACGCCTGCTGCATCTATGGCGTCAATCAACTGCCTCACCAGCCGCATATTGGTGTCATACATGAACTGGCCGTCAGCATGGCGGCTGATGGCCGCCAGATGGATTATCACATCGCAGCGCGACACGAAAGACTGCAATTCCGCCGCGTCCTGAAAAAAGTTCTTTTCAAACGGGATTCTGGTGATGCCGCGCTGCATGCCCAGGAAATTATACAGATTGGTTCCGATGAAACCGGTTTGCCCGGTAATGCCCGCTTTGTATTTATTCTGCATTATTTTACCTCCCCGGCGGTGTTATCTCGTACTCAACAGTTTTTCTATTTTCAGCGTCATGACTGAATCGCCTTTCTTCTTCAAATACGTCAGGCAGTGCGGCAGTACTCTTTTATCTGCATCCGGCAGCGTCAGATATTCTTCAAGTATGGACAGAAAATCATTATAATTGTCAAGCCGCATATAAATATTCATGGCGGTGCGCAGAATGGCCTGATCCTGATACGGCATCATTAACGCCCGGTGCAGCGCGTCCATCGCTTTCTCTTTATTTCCGTAATGCAGATAGGTTAGCGCCATGCTTTCGTAGACCCAGCAGTTTTTTGGTTCCATCATCAGCGCCCGGTTGAATGCCGCTTCCGCTCCGATAAGATCGCCCCGCAGACCGGTCAGAATGCCTTTCATCCGGTAAAACAGCGAGGTTCGGAAGACTGTCGATTCGGCCATGTTTAAATAAGCATCGGCGAAATTTAAATTCCCCTGCGTAAGATATTGCACGGACAGGGCGGCGCATAATTCTCCTTTCAGAAAGCTGACCTCCGGATAGAAAGTGTTGATATTGCCGGGTAGTTCAACGCTTTGCAGCAGATTGTCCAGTTCCCGAACTGCCTGCGTTATCTGTTTGCCATTTTGATAATACAGCGCCGACTCAACCCCGATGAACAGTTTCCGGCGGACGGAATCGTCGAGCGCCCTGTCGAAAGGAATAAGCTCGTTCAGCTTGTTTTTCCGGTATAATGCGGTCAGTTCATCCATATTTTGTCTATTGAAATCATTATGCGCGAAATATCGTTCCAGCGCCGGATGTTCGTAGGTGTTGATCTCCTGCGCCGGAAACATATTGCAGTACTCGGCAACCGTGCCGATATAATACGAACAGACAATATCATTATCCAGCAGGTTTTTTGAGGACGGGTTTTTAATTTCCTGATAGTTTTGCGCGATCTGCTGATAAGTGATTCCGCCGTTTTTATAGGCGACCAGTCCCACGAACGCGGAGTCGCGGGTGAGGTCGTTGAAGAACATTTTGCCGTCGGGAAATATCTGGCGGAAAGTATTGATGATGATTGCCATGTGGGCTGGTGGAATCTGCCTGACCGGCAGCCACTGAATGAATATCCCGTTGTCGCTCATGATCTTTTTGATGTCGGCAAAGGTTTCCAGGCTGTACATGATCGGCGTGGCGGCGCAGTTGTACTGGTAGTTGTCCGAGAGGATGATGTCATATTTCCTGGTGGCGCTTTTTATGAACATGCGCGCATCGTCAATGGACAGCTTGAAACTTTTGTCGCCGAGGATGTTATTGTTTTCCTTATGAAACCATGAAGACAGTTTTACCGGGGTCGGCAGCAGTTCAATACATTCTACAACCCCGACCTCGGCATCAGCGAATGCGGAGGCCGTAATCCCGGTGGCCAGCGAGATTACCAGAGCGTTTTCTTTGCGCTGCGCCAGCAGAACCGGGATCAGTCCCTGCTTCTTCTGCTTGCGTTCCGCTATGTAGCCGCTGCCGCCGGAGATATATGTCCGGTTGAGGCATAGAATGCGGTTGGGATTGTCGAAATCTTTTTCTTCAAATATTTCCACATCGGCATCTGCGCCGGCGATATGGGTTATCAGATAATAGTTCTTAAACGGCGCAGTCTGAAAAAGCTGGTAAGACGCTGCGGCAAACAGAACGACGGCTGCCAGATAAAGAATGATTTTTTTCCCCGGCCCGCTTATTAACAGCAGCATGAGCGCAACCGCGAAAACAAGCAGATTAGCGGCGGTGATCAATATGTTGCAGGCTGCAAGATTAAGTAGAATCAGCCCGAACAGCAGCGCGCCGCAGATCGCGCCGGCGCTGTTGGCGGCGACGCTTAAAAATGCCAGTTGAGCATTGCCGGCGGATTTGCGGTTCAGCGAATAATTGAACAGCATTGGAAACAGCAAACCCATGATAAAGCCGGGAATGCCGGCGATAAGCATGGTGACTAAAGCCGCTTTCAGGCTGAACAGCAGCAGTGATTCCGAGGGGACGAAATATTTGAAGAAATTAAAGTATTCCTGCAGGCCGAGGCAGAACTGCGAACTCAGCGCCAGCAGCAGGCAGGCATTCAGGATATTCTTCCTTTCCGCCTTGAAAAAGCGGTTGGATATCGAGCCTAGAAACAGCGAGACCAGCAGCGCCGCGGTGATAGTCGAAAAAACATAACGGTTGTTGGGGAAATATCGCATCAGGCTCCGCACCCATAATACTTCCATGCCGATGGTAATCATGCCCAGCAGAAAAAACAGCAGACTTGCCAGCCGGTTGTTTTTCAGCAGCGGGAGTATGCGTCCGGCGTCGGGTTGCGCTGTCTGTTCACTGCCGTTAAACCTGGTTTTGTAATATACTGTCAGGCAGATGATATTGAGCGTTGCCGCGATGCCGGCACAGGCAATCATAGAGGTATAAAGATTCAAATATTCAAACATGAAGAAGCCTCCGGCAAAGGCCCCTGCCGCCGACCCCAGGCATGAGATACCGTAAAGCAGGCCGAT
The DNA here is from genome assembly GCA_037144075.1 of Lentisphaerota bacterium. Taxonomy (GTDB): domain Bacteria; phylum Verrucomicrobiota; class Lentisphaeria; order Victivallales; family Victivallaceae; genus CAIPAT01. The sequence continues at coordinate 5,638 of JBAWXM010000281.1, forward strand.
TCCGCCGCCGGTGTTGAACACCTTTAAATACAGCGGGAAGCGCAGTCCCGGCAACGTGCTTAACGGCAGGAAGGCTGGCAGGTAAAGCAGATATTTGATAAACTGCCGCAAGCCGAGCGGCCATTCGACCGGGACATTTGCCGCATAAATTCTGCTGGTGAGTTCGATCAGCCAAGGTGTCGTCAGCGCTGCCGGAATGATCAATATTTCCGTAATAATCAGAACCGCTATCAACTTTTTATTGGAACTCCGGCTTAGAAAGTATTTGGACAGAATATTCCCGCACAGGACGCCGGTAAGAAAAGTCAGCAGCACGATGTTTACCGCAAAAATAGACACTCCAAGATGAATTTCCGTGTATTTCAAGGTTAAAAATTCATAATACAATGAACTGAAACCGCTCAGCAGCAGAATCAAATAACTCATACCCCAGTCCTTGCCGGCAATGAAGCGTATTGCATGCTTTAATAATTATACATCAGAGTTCCCGTTAGATCATAATAATATAACGCTCTTATTATACCTGCGTCAAGCCGGCGGAGATCACTTCAGCAGTTTTTTGCTTTTGCCGTCGAGGTTCTCCTGCAATGCCAGTTTGGTCAGCATTTTATTGGTTTGCTCAATGAGCTCTTCGTCGGGATTGGTTATAAAAGAGCCTTCAGGCGGCGAGAACATACCTATAAAGGCGGACCAGAACGGGCGGTGGGCCTTTTTTACCATATCAAGTTCGTTCCTGATTCTGAACAGATGTTGAACCGGGGTGCGCCGGCTGCCGATTTCCAGTGCGGCGCGATAATGGGATTTCGCTTCGCTGTATTCATGAAGCACCGCCAGACAGCGGGCCAGATATATGCGATAAATAATATTGTGCGGCGACATCGAAACCGCATTCAGCAGAAACGGCCTGGCGGCGCGGATGCGTTTTTCGTGAAACAGGTTCTTGCCTTCGCGGAAGGTCATGAAAACTTCCGTTTTGGCCAGGTCCATCAGCAGAGTCGCCAGGCTGGTCTTTTCCGGATAAGTGTTTCCGACAATGAGTTCTTCCAGGATGTCGTCGGCTACGGCATCCATGATTGATGCATCCTGCCGGGTTCCGCTTATTGCTTCGGCGGCGGCTTTGTCGTTGAAAAAACGCTGGTCATAGCGGCGGCGTTTGTCCGGATCGGAAAGGACGTCGAATGCCGTTACCAGGATTTTGAATTCTTCCGTTTTCTGCGGCGAGTTGTTGAAGCGGTCGGGGTGGCATTCCTTGGCTTTCCTGTAGTAAGCCTTTTTTAATGCCTGGAAATTGCTGTTGCGCTCAACACCCAGAATATTATAATAGTCTTCAATTCCTGCAACCATTTGCCGTCACCGTTTAGCTGTTTCAATATTATATGTCGCCGGAAAGCAAGTTGCAAGCGCAAGTCTGCTGCGGATTGTTCAACATGGATTAATTCAACATGGATTAATTCAACAT